>DYIC01000005.1:0-30846 GCA_020723845.1 Hydrogenophaga sp. | reverse complement strand
CGGTACTGCACGGCGAACTTGATCTCGACGATATTTTCGTCCTCGGTCAGCATGGCCGACTCGCGCAGGCCGGTGGCGCGCACGATGGCGTCGCGCCCGATGTCGACCGAGCGGATCTGGGTGACAAATACCGTTTCGTGGCGCTGGATGGGGTATGGCAGCCGCCAATTGAAACCCGCGCCCACGGTGCTGTGGTAGCGGCCAAACTGGGTGATGACGGCCTGTTGGCCTTCCTGCACGATGAAAAAGCCCGATCCAAGCCAGATCAAGACCGCCACGCCGACGATCAGGCCGGCGCCGATCCCGGCGCCCTTGGGGTCGGGCCGCATCGGCGCGCCGCCGTCGCCACGGCCCCAGCCACCGCGGTCGTCACCAGGCGGACGCCCGCCACCGCCACGGCCACCAAACAAGCCACCGAGCTTGCGATTGAAGTCGCGCCACAGCTCGTCGAGGTCCGGCGGGGTCTGACCGCCGCCAGGCCGGCGCTGCCCGTCGCTGCCGCGCCCCTCACCATCGCCGTCACCACGCCCCCAGCGGGGGTCGTTGAGGTTGAACACCGCACGCAAACGATGCCACCAGCGTGGCTGCATCGCCGACCTATGCGGGGTGCGCTCGCGTCCGAGGGGCGCGGCGTCCGAGGGAAAGTCGCTCATGGATGGATGATGGGATCGTTGATGGGCGGTGTTATTGTGCCGAATTGTGAGTCACCCTCGTCATGGGTCGGCACCGTCAGCCGGGCGGCGACCGCCTCGGCCACGGCTTGGCGCAGAAGTCCCAAGCCCTCGCCCGTGTGGGCGCTCACAAACACCCGAGTCACCGCACGCCCCTCGAGTTCCGTGACATCACGCGGATGCTGCGGCCGCCGCTCGGGTGGCAGGGCGTCGATCTTGTTGAACACCAGGATCTGCGGGATCTCGGCAGCGCCGATCTCGTGCAGCACCTGCATGACGTTGTCGATCTGCTCGGGATGCTGCGGATTGGACGCATCGACCACGTGCAGCAACAGGTCGGCGTCGCGCGCCTCTTGCAGGGTGGCGGCAAACGCTTCGACCAGCGTGTGTGGCAGATCACGGATGAAGCCCACGGTATCCGACAGTGACACGCTGCAGCCGACCTCGCCCAGGTAGAGCTGGCGGGTGGTGGTGTCGAGCGTGGCGAACAGTTGGTCGGCCGCATAGGCGCGCGCCTTGACCAGCGCGTTGAACAGCGTGGACTTGCCGGCGTTGGTGTAGCCCACCAGCGAAACATTGAACGCGCCGCGCCGCTCACGCAGGCGCCGCTGCGTGCGGCGCTGGCGCTTGACGCGCTCGAGCCGCTCGCGCGTGCGGGCGATGGCCTCGGCGATCATGCGCCGGTCGAGTTCGATCTGCGTCTCGCCGGGGCCGCCGCGCAGCCCGATGCCGCCGCTTTGCCGCTCCAGGTGCGACCAGCGCCGCACGAGCCGCGTCGACAGGTATTGCAGCCGGGCCAGCTCGACCTGCAGCTTGCCCTCGTGGCTGCGCGCGCGCTGGGCGAAGATGTCCAGAATCAACAACACGCGGTCGTTGACCGGCATCTTCAAGTGGCGCTCGAGGTTGCGCTGCTGCGCCGGGCTGAGCGCTTGGTCGAACAGGACTTCACTGGCACCGTGGGCCGCCGCCAGCGCCCCGATCTCGTCCGCTTTGCCGGAGCCGACGTACAGCGCCGCATCGGGCGCGCGCCGGCGGCAGACGACTTTGTCACAAACCCGGTAGCCGGCCGACTCGGCCAACTGGGCCAGCTCGTCGAGAGTGGCGTCGAACGACGCCTGCCCGATGTCGACGCCAACCAGGATGACGCCCGGGGCCGCGTTCGATGGGGTGACCGGCGGGGCGCTCGTCACGACGCCGAAGACGCCTCAGCGGGCTGCCCCACCGTGAATTGCACCGGGCGACCCGGCACGATGGTGGAGATGGCGTGCTTGTACACCATCTGCGTGACGGTGTTGCGCAGCAGCACCACGTACTGGTCGAAGGATTCGATCTGTCCCTGCAACTTGATGCCGTTGACCAGGTAGATCGACACCGGCACGTGCTCGCGCCGCAGTTGGTTCAGAAACGGGTCCTGCAGGAGTTGGCCTTTGTTGTTGCTCACGATATCTTCCGTGTTCCGTTCAAGGAAAAAATGGGGGACGCCGAAGTTACCACAAAAGCGCCCAGCCCGCCGTGCGCCTGGGATCGGCGCGTCAGCGGTAGGGATTGTCCTGCGTCTTGAACTCGATGCGCAACGGTGTACCGACGAGGTCGAACGCCTTGCGAAAGCGCGCCTCCAGGTAGCGCCGATAGGCATCGCCCACGTGTTCGAGCGAGTTGCCGTGGATGACGATGACCGGCGGGTTTTGCCCCCCCTGATGCGCGTAGCGCAGCTTGGGCCGAAACATCCCACTCTTGGGCGGCGCCTGAAACGCCACCGCCTCCTGCAGCAGCCGGGTCAGCACTGGGGTTGGCATCTTGACCATCGCCGACTCGTAGGCGCGCGCGATCGACTTCCACAGCGCCTGGATGCCCTGCCGCTTGCGCGCCGAGATCGTGTGCAGCGGGGCAAACTTCAGAAACGCGAGCCTCGCCTCGATCGAGCGCTGCAGCAGCTGGCGCTGGTAGTCATCCACCGCGTCCCACTTGTTGACTGCCAGCACCACGGAGCGACCGCTGTCCAGGATATAGCCGGCGATGTGGGCGTCTTGCTCCGTGACGCCCTGCGTGGCGTCGAGCAGCAGCAGCACGACGTGCGCGTTTTCGATCGCCTGCAGTGTCTTGACGACGGAAAACTTCTCGACCGCCTCGAATACGCGCCCCTTGCGGCGCAGACCGGCCGTGTCGATGAGCTCGAAGCGGTGCCCGTCGCGCTCGAACGGAACACGGATCGCGTCACGCGTGGTCCCCGGCAGATCGAACGCGACCAAGCGCTCTTCGCCGAGCCAAGCGTTGATGAGCGTGGATTTGCCCACGTTTGGGCGACCCGCGACCGCCAGCCGAATGACCGCATCCTGCTCGGCGGGGGGCAGCGCCTCCTGTGTCTCGTCGGGCCAATGCAGCCGGTCGAGTGCGGCCTCGATCATCGAACGCACGCCCTGCCCGTGCGCTGCCGACACCGGGATCACCTCGCCCAAGCCCAGTTCGTAGAACTCGGCTAGTTGCGCGCCTTCGCGCATGCCCTCGGCCTTGTTGGCCACCAGCAAGCAGGGCTTGGCCAGCCGACGCAAATAGTCCGCGATATCGTGATCCTGCGCACTCAAACCGGCGCGCGCATCGACGACGAAGATGACCACGTCGGCCTCCGCCACCGCCTGCCGGGTTTGCTTGGCCATCTCGCGGTAGATGCCGCTTTCCGCGTCGGGCTCGAAGCCACCGGTGTCGATGACGATGAATTCGCGCCGCCCCAGCCGCGCATTGCCGTAATGCCGGTCGCGCGTGAGGCCCGGCATGTCGGCCACGATCGCGTCGCGGCTCTTGGTGATGCGGTTGAACAGCGTGGACTTGCCCACGTTGGGCCGTCCGACGAGGGCGACGACGGGCTTGAATCCGGTCATTCGGGACGCCACGCAAAAACCCCGCCGTTGCGGGTGACGGCCACCAAGGTGTTGCCCACGAGCACCGGCCCCTCGACGATGGCCGACCCATCGGTCGGCAGGCGGTTGAGGAAGGAACCGTCCGCGCGCGACAGCAGGTGCACGAAGCCCTGCGCGTCACCCACCGCCAGCGAACGCCCGAGCGCCAGCGGCGCCGACACCCCCCGGTGCAGCAGCCGCTCGTTGGTCCACACGCGCGCGCCGTCGCTGCGGCGCAGCGCCATCACGCGCCCGTTGGCCTCGACGGCGTAGACACGCTCGGCGTCGGCTTGCACGCCGGTGGCGCCGTCGGCCGGCTGGGTCCACAGCGTGCGCCCGCTGGCAGCGTCCACACAGCCGACGGCGGACTGAAAGGCCCGCACGCACAGCACGTCGCCGTCGCGTCCCACGCGGCCCACCAGATCGACCAGCCGTTCGATCTCGTTGGCGCCGCGCGAGCGGCCCACGGGAGCCTCCCAGCGCACGCGCCCATCGTCGGGATCGAGCCCCACCAAGCGGCCACCGATGCCCACGACCAGCGTGTTGCCGACGGCGCCGATCACCCCCGCTTGCTGCAGCACCAGGGGCTCGGTGCCGCGTGGCGCCTGCGACCACAAGCGCGCGCCCGACTGCGCGTCGAAGGCGGCGACGGAACGGTCACCGCCGAGCACGAACACCCGCTCTCCCGCCACGAACGGCGGCGTGAAGGTTCGCGACGGCAGGCGCTGGCGCCATGCCACGCCCCGTTCGGTGAGCACGACGAGGTCATTGGCGCGCGTCACCAGCGCCACGCGGCGCCCGTCGAAGCCGACGCCCGCGCCCATCGGCGCGCCGGCTTCGGCACGCCAGCGCACGCGCCCGGTCTCGCCCTCGAGCACCGTGACCGTACCGGCGGCATTGGCCAGCGCCACCGCACCCCCGTGCACGGCGGGCACCAGCAGGGGATCGACGGGGCCGATCGCCTGCGTCCAGACTTGCCGCGCGGGCACCAGCGCGACGACAGGCTCCAGCGGGGTGGGTTGCGGCTTGCGCGAGCCCGAGGCGCACCCGGCCACGGTCAGCGCCAGCAGCACCCCGGTCAGCCCCAACGCGAGGCGGCGCGTGGGGGCGAAAAATGGGCGGTCAAAGAAGTTCACGGCTTGGCCTCCGGTTCGGCGGTCGGATCGACACCCAGTGCGTTGAGCTTGGCCTCGACGATGGCCCGGTAGCCGAGCGCGCCGTCCATGCCGCGCCACGCCTCCAGGTACGCACTGCGCGCAGCATCGGTCTGCCCCTGTCGCTGCAGCAGGTCCCCACGCCGGTCGGCCCACCAGGGACGCATCGCCTCGGGCACGCGAGCGTCGAGCACCCGCTGCGCCGACTCCAGGTTGCCCGCGTCGATCTCCAGCCCCGCGAGATGCAGGCGCGCCACGGCGACCAGCGCCTCGTCGCGCCCGCGGTCGATGACGAACTGCAGCGCGGCGCGGGCGTCGTTGGCCTGATCGGCTTCGGCCAGCACGCGCGCCGCGAGCAACGCCCCGTGCTGGGCCTGGGTGGTGCGGGGCACCTGCGCCTGCAAATCGGCCCAGGCGCGGCGCACGCGCTCGATGTCGGCCGCTCGCGCCGCTTGCTCCAACTCATCGAACAACCCCGCCGCCTGCACCGCTTGGCGCTGCTGCCAAAACTGCCAGCCGTGGTAGGCAGCATAACTACCCAGCACGACGATCAGCAGCCAGGTGATCGCGTTGCCATACCGGGCCCAGAACGCCTTGAGTTGCGCGATCTGTTCCTGTTCTTCGAGGTCGTAATGCGACGCCATGCGTGAGCCGTAGAAAAATGAATGTAGCGAGGATTGTAGAGGGCGCGCTCAGGCCGCCGTGCGCGGGGTGCTCGGGGCACGCAGCTCGGACGCCCAATCGGCCACGCGCGCCAACGGCCGCGTGGTCTGGGCGCCCACGGTGCCGTCGGCACCGGCCCGCAAGGGCTTGATCGCCACCTGCCCCGCCGCGAGTTCGTCGCCCCCGAAGATGAGCGCGAAGCGCGCCCCACTGGCGTCGGCTTTTTTGAACTGCGACTTCATGCTCCCCAGCCCGTCCGGGCCGCTCGCGTGCATGAGCACGGACACGCCCGCGGCACGCAAAACGCGCAGCACGGGCATGACCTGCGGCCATGCGGCTGCGTCGGGCACGATGGCGTAGGCGTCCGGCACCGGCACCGACGGCAGGCGCTGCTGGGTTTTGAGCAGCTCCAAGACCCGTTCGACGCCCATGGCCCAGCCCACGCCGGGTGCGGACTTGCCGCCCACCTCGGCCGTCAGCCCGTCGTAGCGCCCGCCGGCGCAGACCGTGCCCTGCGCGCCCAGGGACTGGGTGACGAACTCGAACACCGTGTGGTGGTAGTAGTCCAACCCGCGTACCAGGCGTGGATTGACGCGATAGGCGATGCCCATGGCGTCGAGCAAGCGGCGCACGGTATCGAAATGCGCGAGCGACCCGGAGCCGAGGTGATCGAGCAGGCGCGGCGCGGCCTCCACCAGCGCCTGCATGGCGGGGTTTTTGGTGTCCAGAATGCGCAGCGGGTTGGTGTAGAGGCGTCGCTGGGCATCGGCGTCGAGCTGGTCCCGATGCTGCTCGAAATACGTGATGAGCGCCTGCCGGTGCGCCTGCCGCTCGGGCGGCTGGCCCAGCGTGTTGATCTCGAGCGTCACGTCCTGCAGCCCCAGTTCGCGCCACAGGTCGGCGGCCATGGCGATCAGCTCGGCATCGGCCTCCGGGCCGGCCAGCCCCAGCGCCTCGACGCCGATCTGATGAAACTGGCGGTAACGGCCACGCTGGGGTCGTTCATGCCGAAACATCGGCCCCATGTAGTACAGGCGCTTGGGGCCGTCGTACAGCAGCGAATGCTCCACCACCGCGCGCACCACACCGGCCGTGCCCTCGGGGCGCAGCGCAAGCTGCTCGCCGTTGAGCCGGTCCTCGAAAGCGTACATCTCTTTTTCGACGATGTCGGTGACTTCTCCCAGGCCGCGCACGAACAGCGCCAGCGGCTCGACGATGGGGGTACGGATGTTGCGGTAGCCATAGCGCGCGAACCATTCGCGCACGCGCGCCTCCAGCCACTCCCAGTGCGCGGAGTCGGGCGCAACGATGTCGTTCATGCCTTTGACGGCGGTGATTTTGTCGGTCATATCGATTCACAACGGCGCCGCTGCCACCAACGCAGCGGCGATCGGAAGAAAAACGGGGAAGGTCCTGCCAGCAGGCCCCACGCTCAGCCCGCCCCGCTCCCGAAACGGCGGGCAACGTAGTCTTCGACGATTTGGCGAAACTCCTCGGCGATGCGCTCACCGCGCAGCGTGGCGACCTTTTGACCATCGACGTACACCGGTGCTGCGGGGGCCTCACCGGTACCTGGCAAGCTGATACCGATGTCGGCATGCTTGCTCTCACCCGGCCCGTTGACGATGCAGCCCATGACGGCGAGCCTGAGGTTTTCCACACCGGGGTAGCGGCTGCGCCAGATCGGCATGGCCGCGCGCAGGTGGTCGTCGATCTGCTTGGCCAGTTCCTGAAACACCGTGCTCGTGGTGCGCCCGCACCCGGGACACGCGGTCACGCTGGGCACGAAGGCGCGCAACCCCAGCGCCTGCAGGATCTCGAGCGCCACCACCACCTCCTGCGTGCGCGGCTCGCCCGGCTGTGGCGTGAGGCTGACGCGAATCGTGTCGCCAATGCCCTGCTGCAGCAGCACCGCCAACGCCGCTGCCGAGGCGACCGTGCCCTTGGTGCCCATGCCGGCCTCGGTCAGCCCCAGGTGCAGCGGGTAGTCGCAGCGCCGCGCCAGCTCTTGGTATACGGCAATCAGATCCTGCGCGTTGCTAACCTTGCACGACAGCACGATATTTTCCGGTGCCATGCCGATCTCGATGGCACGCTCAGCCGAGGCCAGCGCGGAGGTGATGAGTGCTTCGTACATCACCTGGCGCGCATCCCAGGGCTGGGGCCGGCGGGCGTTGTCATCCATCAGCTGGCCGAGCAGTTCCGGGTCGAGACTGCCCCAGTTGACGCCAATGCGGATCGGCCGCCCCCACCGCAGCGCGGCTTCGACCATCTGCGCAAATTGACGGTCTTTCTTTTCGCCGCGGCCGACGTTGCCGGGGTTGATGCGGTACTTGGACAGCGCCTGCGCCATGGCCGGGTATTCGGCCAACAAGCGGTGCCCGTTGAAATGGAAGTCACCGATCAGTGGCACCGACACGCCCATGCGGTCGAGCTGCTCGCGGATGTGGGGCACCGCCCGGGCGGCCTCGTCGTTGTTGACCGTGATGCGCACCAACTCGGATCCCGCCTGCGCCAGCTCCTTGACCTGGATCGCGGTGGCGATCACGTCGGCGGTGTCGGTGTTGGTCATGGACTGCACGCGGATCGGCGCACTGCCACCGACCGTGACGCGGTGGTCACCCCAGGCGACGACGCCCTGGCGTGTACGCCGCGGCGCAGGCGCGCCCAACGGGATCGGCCGCTCAGTGTTCACAGTGGGTACGCCCGCGGCACGCGGGGGTTCGATGGCGGTCATGGGCGGTCAGCGAATCTCGAATCGGGCGACATTGTTGCGGGTCACCGGACCCAGGTCGAAGGGCTGCCCCCGCACGACGACGTCGGTGACATCGGCACGGCCAATGGTGACCGCCAGCGGCAAATCCTCGTCGATACGAATCACCTCACCCGGCTGTATGGTGCGCTGCAGCAAGACACGGCCGGAGGCCCCGATGACCTGGACCCAACTCGCCGCCCGCACCTCGATCCGCGCCGCTGCGTCGGGCCCGTTGGCGGTCGCGGATGGCTGCGGCCGATCCGTTGCCGCTGGCTGGGGGGCTGGCGGGGGCGTCTCCCCGATCACCACAGGGGCGGCGACCACGGTCGAGGGCCCGACCGCGGCACTCGACGGCACTGGTGGAGCGCCCACCGCGTCAACGGCCGTCGCTGGGGCGGTCGGCACTGCCGCACTCGGCGCAGCCGGGCCCGACTGCGTCGTCTCGGCCCCCGGCGCGCCGTCGCCGGACGGCAGCACGAACCACAACACCGCCGCCAAGACCAGCAGTGCCAGCGCCACCCACAGCGGCAGCCGCCGAGCGGCGCGCACACCATCGCCAAACGGTGACGCGCCATCGCGCGGCATCGGTGTGTCCAGCGCGTCCGTCGGCCGGGCAAGCTGGGCCGGCGCACCCGCCGGCAACGCCGCCAGCACGGGCGCCGGATCGATCTTGAGCACCCGACACACACTCAAGGCCAGCGCGCGCGCAAACGTCGCGTCGGGCAAGGCATCGGTCCTGCCCTGCTCCAGTGCCTCCAGCCGTTGCACCGGCACTTTCAGCGTGGCCGCCAGCGCGGCGATGTGCACTCCCGCACGCTCGCGCGCCTGCCGAAGCATTTCACCGGCGGCGTGGGCAGAGGTCTGCGACTGGGACGGCGGCACGTCACTCATGAAACGCCCCTCGCTCGTAGGCATCGGCCTCGCGCGAGGCCGGGAAACGACGTTTGAGCTGCTCGCCAAGCTGCTGGGCGATGTCGCGCTGGCCCAGCCGGTTTTCGATCTTGATGCCCAGCCACAACGACTCGGCATTGGCCAGCTCGGAATTGTTCAGCCGTCGAATGTAGAACCGTGCCCGCTCGGCGTCACCCCGCTGATGCAGCAGCAGCGCCAGGTTGTACAGCACGACGGGGTTGCCGGGCTCCAGCTCGAACGCGCGTTGCAGGCTGCGCTCGGCCGCGTCGGCCTGCCCTGCGCGTGCCTGACAGACACCCAGCGCCATCCAGGAGCGCGCGGCAGATCGATAGCCGGGCGTGTCCAGCGCACGCCGAAATGCGTCGAACGACGGCGCCCAGCGGCCATCCTGGCAATACATCCAGCCCAGGTTGTGCCACGCGTCGCCATCCCGCGGGTCGAGCCGCAGCGCCTGCTGAAAGCTTTCTTCGGCCAGCCGCCAATCCCGCAGCTGGGTATAGATCAGCCCGCGCAGGTTGAACGCCGCCGCATAGGTCGGATCGGCCGCGATGGCCTGCTTGACCTCGTCGAGCGCGATGACCCACTGGCCCTGCTCGAAATAACCCGTCGCCAACTCCAGGCGCGTGCGGGCGCGTTTGCGCGCCGGCGGCTCGTCTGACTCCGTGATCCAATCGCGCCCCGCACTCGCCGCCACACCACCCCCCGCGCCGGCGCAGCCCGCCAGCGCGCCTAGCAGCACCCCGAGGCCGCATACCAGCCACAGCACGCGCCCTCGCACTGCGACGCTCCCCGCCGCCCTCATGGCGCCACCTCCCGCGCCCCTTGCGGGCGCTGGACCCGCACCACGGCCAGATCCTCACCACGGCGCGCCAGGCGTTGCACGACACGGGTGCGATCCTGCACATCCCCGGCGAGCTGTCCACACGCGGCATCGATGTCGTCGCCCCGCGTCTTGCGGATGGTGGTCACGATGCCGGCGGCGTTGAGGCGATCCGCGAACGCCTTGACGGCAAGACGCGGCGAGCGCCTCAGACCCGATGCGGGAAACGGATTGAACGGTATCAGGTTGATCTTGCACGGCACCCCGTGCTCGCGCACCAGCGCGACCAGCGCGTCGGCATGCGTGAGCGTGTCGTTGATGCCGTCGAGCATGCAGTATTCGAACGTGACGAAATCGCGCGGCGCCGCAGGCAGGTAGCGGCGACACGCCTGCATCAGCTCGTGCAGCGGGTATTTGCGATTGAGCGGCACCAAGCGGTCGCGCAGCGCGTCGTCGGGCGCGTGCAGCGACACCGCCAGCGCCACCGGGCAGTCTTGCGCCAGGCGCTCCATCATCGGCACCACGCCCGAGGTCGAGACCGTCACGCGCCGCCGCGACAGGCCGTAGCCATGGTCGTCGAGCATCACGCGCAGCGCCGGGATGAGCGCGGCATAGTTTTGCAGCGGCTCGCCCATGCCCATCATCACCACGTTGGAGATGACGCGCTCGCGGGTCTGCAAGCGCCGACGCAACTCGTGCTCGGCGTACCACAATTGCGCCAGGATCTCGCCCGTCGTCAGATTGCGGCTGAATCCTTGGTGTCCGGTGGAGCAGAAGCGACACCCCACCGCGCAGCCCGCTTGGCTGGATATACACAGCGTCGCGCGGTCGTCTTCGGGGATATAGACCGCCTCCACCGCGTTGCCATCGCCGACGTCGAAGAGCCACTTGATGGTGCCGTCGGCCGATGCCTGCTCGGCCAGCACGGGCAAGCCCTGCACCCGCGCCACCGAGGGCAGCCGCTCGCGCAAGTCGCGCGCGAGGTCGGTCATCTCCTCGAAGCGCGCCACCCCTCGTTGGTGGATCCACCGAAAGAGCTGCACGGCTCGGAAACGCTGGTGTCCGAGCCGCTCGCAAAAAGCGGCCAACCCCTCGAGGTCGAAATCGAGCAAATTGGCCGTCATGGCATGATCAGCGCGAGTAAATGGCCATGCCCGGGAAGAAGAACGCGACCTCGACGGCGGCGGTCTCGGGCGCGTCGGAGCCATGCACCGCGTTGGCGTCGATGCTGTCGGCAAAGTCGGCGCGGATGGTGCCCGGCGCGGCCTTCTTGGGGTCGGTCGCACCCATCAGCTCGCGATTCTTGGCGATGGCGTTTTCGCCTTCGAGCACTTGCACCATCACCGGCCCGGAGACCATGAAGTCCACCAGATCCTTGAAGAACGGGCGCTCTTTGTGCACCGCGTAGAACTGCTCGGCCTCGCGGCGCGACAGGTGCACCATCTTGGCCGCGACGATCTTGAGACCCGCGGCCTCGAAGCGGCTGTAGATCTGGCCGATCACGTTCTTGGCGACGGCGTCGGGTTTGATGATGGAGAGGGTGCGTTCGATGGCCATGATGTTGGTCGAGGTTAGTGAGGATATGAAAAGAAACTTGTGATTTTACCCGTTGCGCCGCTGCGCCGCGCCAGCAGGAAGCGCGGACCGCCGTGCGCGCTCCGGCGACGGCGGCGCGGCGGGGCGGCTGGGGCGGGGCCCCGCGCCGCGAGGCGGGCCCGATCGGCGCCGAGGTGCCGTGGCCCGCTGCGGCAGCGGCACGCCGGCGACTTGCATCAACTGCTCGACGACCCGTGGCTCCAGTTCCATGAACGCGCCACGGCGCAGCCCGCGCGGCAGCGCGATCGCCCCGTAGCGCACGCGAATCAGGCGACTGACCGCGTGACCCACGGCCTCGAACAGCCGCCGCACCTCGCGGTTGCGCCCCTCGGCGATGGTCACGCGGTACCAGCGGTTGGCACCGTCACCGCCGCCGTCCTCCAGCGACAAAAAGCGCGCGGGCCCATCCTCGAGCACCACACCGTCGAGCAGCCGTTGGCGCTCTTCCTGCGACAGCGCGCCCAATACCCGCACCGCGTATTCGCGCTCGAGCCCGAAGCGCGGGTGCATCAGGCGGTTGGCCAACTCCCCCGAATCGGTGAACAGCAGCAACCCTTCGGTATTGATATCGAGCCGCCCGACCGCCATCCATTTGCCGCTGCGCAGGCGTGGCAGCTGCCGAAAGACCGTCGGCCGGTTTTCCGGGTCGTCCAGGGTCACCACCTCCCCTGTCGGCTTGTGGTAGGCCAGCACGCGCGGCAAGCGCGTGGGTGTGGCGCTCCAGCGCACCAGCCGTCCGTCGAGTTTGACCACATCCCCGGCCGCGATACGCTGGCCGACGTGCGCCGGCGCGCCGTTGACCGTGACGCGCCCGGCGGCGATGACCTGCTCCATGTCGGCGCGCGAGCCCAAGCCCGCCTGCGCCAGCACTTTGTGCAACTTGACCGAGGCATCGGGGCTGGCTGCCGCCGACGCGCTGCCGCCCGAAGGCGTCGCCTTGCGCCGCGGGCGCTCGCCGGTGTGAGGGTCGGAACGGGAGGGTTTCATGATCGTCCTTCGGGTTGCGCGGCCAGCGATGCCGCTTCGGGGGATGGAATGGGCAGCTCACGCTGCCCGTCGGAATCGGGCCCGGTCTCGAGGCCCAGTTGGCTGGCCGATGGCGACTCGTGCGGCTCGAGTGGCGGCAACTCATCGAGCGCGCGCAGCCCCAGGTCATCCAAAAACTGGCGCGTGGTGGCGTACAGCGCGGGACGGCCCACCGTCTCGCGATGGCCGATGACTTCGATCCAGCCGCGGTCTTCGAGCTGCTTGAGGATCTGGCTGCCGATCGTCACGCCGCGGATGGCCTCCATGTCACCCCGGGTGACGGGCTGCCGGTAGGCAATGATGGCCAGCGTCTCCAGCACCGCCCGACTGTAACGCGGCGGCTTTTCGGGGTGCAGCCGTTCCAGGAACGGGCGCACCTCGGGACGGCTCTGGAAACGCCAGCCACTGGCCACGCAGACCAGTTCCAGCCCGCGATCGGCCCAGGCGCGCTGCAGCTCGCCCAGCAGACGGCGCAGCGTGTCGGGAGCCACGGCGCCATCGAACAACGCGCCCAGCTCGCGCAGGGACAGCGGCTGCGTCGCACACAGCAACGCAGCTTCCAAGATACGGCGCGCGTCGTGGGTGTTCATATTTGGCGTTGGGCTGCCTCGGCCGGGCCAGTGGGCTGCACGGGCCACAAGAGGGCGGGATTGTAGTGCAGCCCCGCCTGGACCAGCGCCGCGGCGAGATCGGGCGGCAGCGCGCGCTCGAACGCCAGCCAATGCCCGTGCACGGGGTGCGCCAAACCCAGCCGCACTGCGTGCAGCGCTTGGCGCTCCAGACCCAGCACGGACGCCCCGCCATAGAGCGTGTCGCCCACCAACGGGTGCCCCAACCACGCCAGGTGCACGCGAATCTGGTGCGTGCGCCCCGTGTGCAGCTTACACCCCACCAACACCCAGCGGGCATCGCCCCCCGAGCCGCCCGCCAGGCGGCGTACGTCCGTGCGCGCTGGCTTGGCGCTGGTGCTGGCCGTGGGGTGCACCGCCATGCGCAGCCGCTGCCGCGGATCGCGGCCGATGGGCTGGTCGATGGTTAGCTCGTCCGCGTGGCGCCACGGCCCTGCTGCCAGCGCCACATAAATGCGCTGGACGGCGCGCTGCGCGATCATCGCCACCAGTGCATCGAACGCGCGGGACGTCTTGGCCACGACCATCAGGCCACTGGTATCTTTATCCAGGCGGTGCACGATGCCTGCGCGCGGCAACTGCGCCGCACCCGCGTGGTGCGCGAGCAACCCATTGAGCAGCGTACCCGACCAATGCCCCGCCGCCGGGTGCACCACCAGCCCCGCCGGCTTGTCGATGACCAGCAGGTGTTCGTCCTCGTACACCACGGCCAGCGCCATCGGCTGCGGCACGAACGCCTGCGCCTGCGCCGTCGCGCGCAGCTCGACGGATACCGACTCGCCCACACGCAGCCGCCGCGCCGCCTTGGTCAGCGGCTCGGCACCCACACGGACGGCGCCGTCGGCGATGAGCTGCTGCAGGTAGCTGCGCGAGACCTCGGGCACGCGCGCCGCCAGCCAACGGTCGAGCCGCTCGCCGTGGCCCTCGCGGTCGACGACGAAGCGGCGCCACTCGGATTCGGCGCCGACCTCGTCCGCGCCGTCATCGATGACATCGGGCGGCGCCGCGACGTCGCCCTGGACCTCTATAATTTTTGACATCCTGTTTGCTGCTGCGGCAGCGCGCCTGAGGGGCGCTCCATGAAAACCCAACGATTATCCGTCGATCATCTGCGCGCGCCCATCCTGTCCACCGTCGCCTTGAGCGTCGCCCTGCTGGCGGGCTGCGCCAGCCAGCCCGACAAAGACGTCACCGCCGGCTGGAGCCCCAACAAGCTCTACGCCGAGGCGATGGACGAGCGCAATTCGGGTAACTACGAGCGTGCGATCCAGCTGTTCGAAAAACTCGAAGGTCGCGCCGCCGGCACCCCGCTGGCGCAGCAGGCCCAGCTCGAAAAAGCCTACGCCCACTACAAAAACGGCGAACCGGCGCAAGCGTTGGCGACGCTGGATCGATTCATCAAGCTGCACCCCGCCAGCCCCGCGCTGGACTACGCGCTCTACCTCAAGGGCCTGGTCAACTTCAACGATAACCTCGGGCTGTTCGGCTTCATTTCGCAGCAAGACCTGTCCGAGCGCGACCAGAAGGCCGCCAAGGACTCGTTCGAGGCGTTCAAGGAGCTCGTGGAGCGCTTCCCTGACTCACGCTACGCACCGGACGCGCGCCAGCGCATGACGTACATCGTCAACGCCTTGGCGCAGTACGAGGTACACGTCGCGCGCTACTACTACCGGCGCGGCGCCTACGTGGCAGCGATCAACCGGGCCCAGACCGCGCTGCGCGACTACCAGAACGTGCCCGCCGCCGAAGAGGCCCTGTACCTGCTGATGAAGTCCTACGAGGCGCTCGGGATGGACGAGCAAGCCCGCGACGCGCGCCGCGTGTTGGAGGCCAACTTCCCCAACAGTGCCTTGCTCACCCACGGCCTGCGCCGCGACAGCGGCCCGTGGTGGAAACTGTGGTGAACGCCAGCGGCCCCGTCCGTCGTTGCCCCAGTCACCCATGAACGCGAAGGCCGCCCCGAGAGGCGGCCTTCGTTTGCTGGGGTCACCTCGGTCAGACCGTCTCGCCCAGCACCTGGACGTTGACGTCCACGACCACGTCGGTGTGCAGCGCGACCTGGACGGTGTAGTCGCCCACCATCTTCAGCACGCCGTTGGGCATGCGGACCTGGGCCTTGGCGACCGGGAAACCGGCCTTGGTCAATTCGGTCGCGATATCGTGGTTGGTCACGGAACCGAACAGGCGACCATCGACCCCCGCCTTCTGCGAAATCTTGAGCGTGGTGCCATGGAGCTTCTCGCCCAGGGCCTTCGCTTCGGCCAACTTGGCAGCGGCCACGCGCTCGAGTTCGGCGCGACGAGCATTGAATTCGTCGATGGCGGCCTGGGTGGCCCGGCGGGCACGGCCGGTCGGGATGAGGTAGTTGCGGGCGTAGCCGTCTTTGACCTTGACGATGTCGCCGAGGTTGCCCAGGTTGACGACCTTGTCGAGCAGGATCACTTGCATGGTATCGGGCTCCTTCAGACGCGGTGCTGGTCGGTGTACGGCAGCAGCGCCAGGAAACGGGCACGCTTGATCGCGGTGGCCACCTGGCGCTGGAAGATCGCGCGGGTGCCGGTCAAACGGGCCGGGATGATCTTGCCGTTTTCGGCAATGAAATCCTTGAGCGTGTCGATGTCTTTGTAGTCGACCTCTTCCACGCCGGTGACGGTGAAGCGGCAGAACTTCTTGCGCTTGAACAGCAGGTTGTTGCTGGCGCGCTTGGGGCGGTTGTTGCCCTGATTGCGTTGCGGTGCAGCCATGATGATTCGTCCTAAATCGGCTTGAATGCTTGAATGTGAAACACGACCCCGTTGCCGCGGCGCGCACTGGTCAAAAACCCGGCACACCACAGCGTGGACCCCAGCGTCTGGCGGGCCAAGCGTTCGGCATCGTCACCGAACGCCACCGCCTTCAGCCGCAGCGCCACGTGTCTGGGCTGACCGGCTTCGACTTGCGTGGACGCATGCTCCAGCAACACGTCCAATGCAGCGATACCGGCGGGTGTGTAGCGCATGCCCGCGGCTTCGGCGAGCGTGGCCACCAGCTCCAGGCGGTTGACGGGAGACGCGGTCGCCGCTGCTGGGATCAAGCAGCGGCTTCCTGTTGCGCCTTGCGGGCCTCCTCGCGCTCGACGGCCTTCATCATGGCCGACGGGCCGGTCTCGGCCTTCTTCTTCTGGACCACCAAGTGGCGCAGCACGGCGTCGTTGAAGCGGAAGGCATGCTCGAGCTCGTTCATGACGTCCTGCCCGGCCTCAATGTTGAGACACAGGTAGTGGGCCTTGGACAGCTTGTTGATCTGGTACGCGAGTTGGCGACGACCCCAGTCCTCGACACGGTGAATGATCCCACCGCCGGCCGTGATCATGCCTTTGTACCGCTCCAGCATGGCTGGCACCTGCTCGCTCTGATCCGGGTGGATCAGCATGACGATTTCGTAGTGACGCATGGACTCTCCTTATGGAACGACTGCCACCCCCCGCGTCGACTGAAGGTGTGGCAAGGAAACCTGCAATTATAGCTGTCAAAAAGGCGCGCGCAAACGCCGCACCCAAGCGCGCCGTTGTGCCGACGGCCCCGGGGTGAGCAAGCTGACCAGCACCAGCACGGCCAGGCCGACCGGCACGCCGAACACCCCGGCAGCGATCGGCTGGATGTCCCACCACAAGGGTGCCTCCCCCTGCAGCCCCAGCACCGAGCGCAGCCACGGCTGGCGCGTCGCCATGTAATACCCCGTCACCCCAAGGCCGGCGATCATCCCCGCCACCGCGCCCGGCCCATTGGCGCGTGACCAGAAGATTCCCATGACCAGCGCCGGAAAGAACGCCGCGGCCGCCAGCGAAAACGCGGCCGAGACCAAAAACAAAATGTCGGCTGGCCGCTGGGCCGCGATATAGGCGGCCAGCAGCGCGACGATCAACAACAGCACTTTCGACAGCGTCACCCGCCGCGCCGTGTCGGCATTGGGATCGAGGGTCTTGTAATACAGATCATGGCTGAGCGCGCTGGTGATGACGAGCAGCAGCCCATCGGCCGTCGACAAGGCCGCAGCCAGTCCACCCGCCGCGACCAGCCCCGCCACCACATAGGGCAGTCCGGCGATCTCGGCCGAGGCCAGCACGATGATATCGCCCCCGATCGTAATCTCCCCCAGCTGCAGCACGCCATCGCGGTTGACGTCGCGCACCGACAACAAGCCCGGATCGACCCGACTCCACGCCTGCACCCACGAAGGCAGCGCCTCGAACGAGGTGCCGACCAGGCCGTCGAGCACCTCGACCTTGACCAAGACCGCCAACGCGGGCGCGGTCAGGTACAGCAGCGCGATGAAGCCCACCGCCCACGCCACGGACTCGCGCGCCTGCCGTACGGTGGGGACGGTGTAGAAGCGCACCAGCAGGTGCGGCAGCGCTGCAGTGCCCACGGTCAAGCAAAACACCAGCGCCAGAAAATTGCGGCGCGAGCGCTCGACCGCGTCTGGACCGCTGCCGTCCAGTCCGACGAAGGGCTCGGCATGTGGCGGCATTCCTCCCAGCGCGGCGACCTTGGCCTGGGCCTGCTGGAGCTGCCGTGTCCACAGCGCCCGCGCCGTGTCCTCGTCACGCGGCAAGCGCGACAGCACACGCTCGGCTTCCGTGATCTCAGCGGGCTCGGCACCTAAGCGCCGCAACGCCTCGATATGATTGACCAAGAGGGTGCGCTCACGCTCGAGCGCCGCCGCCGGATCGCGCAGACGATCCGTCAACACATGGACCTGATGCTCCCAGATACGCCGCACGTGCGCTTCCTGGGGGTCGACGGCCAATGCCTGCTCCCGCTCGGTCACCTTCTGCAACTGTTGGCCGGTGATCATGGGCGGCAACGGCCAACCGGTTTGCTTGGCCGACAGCCACACCACCGGGACGAAAAAGGCGATGAGCAGCACGATGTACTGCGCCACCTGCGTCCAGGTGATGGCACGCATGCCGCCTAGAAACGAACACACCAGGATGCCGCCCAAACCCAGGAAAACCCCCACCTCGAACGCCAACCCGGTCAGGCGCGATGTGATCAGCCCCACGCCATAGATCTGGGCCACGACATAGATGAATGAGCACAGCAGCAGCGCCACCACGCCCAACAGCCGCGGCACACGGCCGCCGTAGCGCTCGGCCAGAAAGTCGGGAATCGTGAACTGCCCGAAGCGCCGCAGGTACGGCGCCAGCAGCAGCGCCACCAACACGAAGCCACCGGTCCAGCCCAGCACGAAGGCCAGCCCGCCAAAGCCCTGCAAGTACAGCGTGCCAGCCAGCCCCAAAAACGAGGCCGCCGACAGCCAGTCGGCGGCGATCGCCATGCCGTTGTAGAACGCCGGCACGCGCCGCCCCGCCACATAGTACTCGACGGGGTCGATGGTGCGCGTCAGAAAGCCGATGGTGGCGTAGACCGCCAGCGTGGCCAGCAAAAACGTCAGACCGATCGCCGTGCGCGACCAGCCCAGATACTCCAGCCAGCCGAGCACGAGCACGAAACCCACGAATCCAAGCGTGAAGCGACCGTAGAGCCGATCGAGCGTGCGGCGGAACTGGGGGTCGGGCGGCAGCGTGGACATCATGAAAGCACCTGCGGGTGGCTTGACACAGCGCAAGGCGACTGGCACCGACGCCCTGGGGACTCGGCCTCGGCGGGTGTAGTATCCCATGATCGCGACTCGGCCCTGCCCCATGGACACCGCCCTTGCGCCACGCGCCCCCGACGACTCGATCCACCTGGCCTCGGTACCCGTGCGCAACTTGTTGCGCCAGCCGCCGCTGACGGTGCCCCCCGAGACGACGATCCACGCCGCCGCCGCCTCGATGCGCGAGCGGCACGCCTCCTCGGTACTCGTCGTGCGCGACGGCGAGCTGCTCGGCATCGTCACCGACCGCGACTTGCGCAACCGCGTGCTGGCCGTCGGGCTATCCCCCGATCGACCCGTGATCGAGATCGCGACGCTCGACCCGCAGACCATCGACATCGGCGCGCCCGCCTTCGACGCGCTGCTGCTCATGGCGCGCCTGAACATCCACCACGTGCCCGTGATGGATGGCCGCACCGTGGTCGGGCTCATCTCCAGTACCGACTTGCAGCAGCAGCAAAGCAACTCGGCGGTCAACCTGGCCGGCGCCATCTACCGGCAGGACAGCGTCGAGGGGTTGGTGGAGACGGCCGCGCGCATCGGGCAGCTGCAACGCCAGCTGGTGGCTGCCAACGTCAGTGCGCACGCCATCGGACGCATGGTGTCGGCCATGACGGATGCGCTGACCTCGCGGCTGCTGCAACTGGCCGAGGCGCGGCTGGGCCCTGCCCCCGTCCGCTATGCCTGGGTGGCGGCGGGTTCGCAGGGGCGCAACGAGCAAACCGCCAAGTCCGACCAAGACAACTGTCTGATCCTGGCCGATGACGTCGACGCCACCCAGCATGGCGCGTACTTCGAGGCACTGGCGCGCTTCGTGTGCGACGGGCTCGACGCCTGTGGCTATGTCTATTGCCCCGGCGAGATGATGGCCATGACCGCCACCTGGCGGCAGCCGCTGGCGCGCTGGCGCGAGTACTTCCACACCTGGATCGAGCGACCAGAGCCCAAGGCGCTGATGCTGACCTGCGTCTTTTTCGACCAGCGCTTCGTGCACGGCGCGCGCGAGCTACTCGATACCCTGAGGGCCGAGGTGTTGCAGCGCACGCCAGGCCAGCGCATCTTCCTGGCGCACATGGTGGGCAACGCCCTCACGCACCAACCCCCGCTGGGCTGGCTGGGCGGCATCCACACCATTCGCCACGGTGAACATGAGGGCACGATCGACCTCAAACACAGCGGCATCGTGCCCATCATCGACCTGGCGCGCATCTACGCGCTCGCAGGCGGCATCACCGCCGTCAGCACCCGCGAGCGCCTGCAGGCCGCTGCCAGTAGCGGCGAAATCACGGCCGAGCGCACGCGCGATTTGATCGACGCCCTGGACTTCTTGAGCGGCCTGCGCATCCAGCACCAGGCGCGTCTGATGGCCGCTGGCCAGCCGGCGGACAACTACCTGCGGCTCGACGAGCTCTCCGAGTTGGAACGCCGTCACCTCAAGGACGCCTTCGGCGTCGTCAAAGACCTGCAGGGCGTGTTGGAGAAGCGCTACCTGGCCGGCCGCTTCTGACGGGATGCCGGAGCCGACGGCACTGCGCGCGCCTCAATACGTCAGCCGCGCGTAGTAGGTGCGTTCGGACGCGCGGCGCGCTTGCCCCAGCGTGTGAATGCCCTGCTCGGCCAGCAGGGGGATGAGGCGCAAGAACACCTCGGCCGTGACCAGTGCATCGCCCAGCGCGGTATGGCGCCCAATGACGGGGATACCGAAGCGGGCAGCGATTTCCTCCAGCCGGTGCGAGGGCTGGGCCGGGTGCACCACCGCCGACAGCAGCAGCGTGTCCAGCACGGGATGGTCGAACACCACGCCCGTGGCCCGCTCCTTGAGCTGCAAAAATCGCATATCGAACGCCGCGTTGTGCGCGACGAGCACCGTGTCGCGGGCAAAGGCATGAAAGGCCGGCAGCACCTGAGTGATGTCGGGCTGATCGGCCACCATCTCGGGCGTGATGCCGTGGATGGGAATGCCTTCGCGCGGGATCGAGCGGCGCGGGTTGACCAATTGCTCGAAGCTCTCGTGCCGCAGCAGCTTGCCGTTGACGATGCGGGTGGCGCCGATCTGGATGATTTCGTCCCCTTCGGTGGGGTTGAGCCCGGTGGTCTCGGTGTCGAACACCGTGTACGCCAAGGCGCTCAGCGGCACGTCGTCGAGCGCCTGCGTTGCCGCGGACGAGCGAAACAGGTCGAAATCGTAGTACTCGGGCCGGCTCTCGGTGCGCACGAGCGCAGCCGCGTCGGCGCTGTCCGCAGACTCGATCGCGGGCAGCAACAGGCGAAAAAACGCCTCGCCGGCCGCCGTGTCGGTCTCGACCCACAACGCGCCGCTGTGCCGCTCCATGACGTCGCGCACGCTGGCCGTACCCCCCCCGTCGCCCACGCGCATGGGATCGATCTCCCACCCCAGCAAGCCAGTGACGGCGGCGTCGCCCGACGGCCGCCAGACCAAGTCCAGATGTACCTGAGGGCCTGGCCGCTGGCCTGCCGACGGTGCCCGCTGCAGCCGCAGCATGAGCGCCGTCACGCCCGCCTCGGTGTGCAGCCGCCGCGCCAAATACACCACGGCCTGGATCAGCGAGTAGCTCTCGATGCGCAGCCACGCGTCGCCATCGACCGCCCCGACCGTCACCTGCAGCCCAGGCACATCGGCCAGCCGGCGCGCGATCGCCGCGACCCAGTCCGCGGCCAACATGTCCTCCATCGGCCACTGGCTACCCCAGGTGTTGACCCCCTCGGCGACCAAACGCTGCACACGCTCGCCCAGTGCCTGCACTTCTTCGCGCACCACCTGCGACAACCGCTCACGCAGCGCCGGGTCGGCGTCCGGCAGCTCCAGCACCTCCAGCGCGGCCTGCACATTGGCCAGCGAGCGACGGCTGCCCTCGGTCAAGTCCAGCCACAGCCGCTCGCGCGCCGCGGCCTGCTCGTGCTCGCGGGTGATGTTGTCGAGCACGAGCACGAAGCCCGCCAGCTCGTCGGCACCGTCGGCCGAGCCTTCGCCTTGACGCACCGGCGCGACCTGCACGCGCAACAACTGCCCCCCGCGCGTCGCGGTGACGAACTGAGCGCTCGGATGCGCCGCACCGCGGCGCATCCGCTGCCGAATGCGCTCGAGCGCGTGCGCGATCAACGCCGGCTCGAACACGGTGTAGATCGAGCGCCCCAGGCCGATCAACTCGGCCCCGCCGGCCAACATCGGGGCCTGCGACAGCGCCCGAAACTGCAGCCGCGCCCGGTTGTTGTAGAGCAAGATACGTCCGTCCAGGTTGCACACCACCACGCTCTGGGTCAGCTCCGACATCAGCGCGGCCAAGCGGGATTTTTCCTGCTCGATGCCGCGCGCCGCTTCGCGCACGCGCTCGTCCACCTGTGCCCGCAGCGCCTCGCGCTGCTGGACGAGTTGATTGAACAGGCGTGCCACCTGCCGCACCTCGGCCGGCCCACGCTCGCGCAACGCCGGCGCCCCCTGGGCCGTGAGCAGCACCCGCGCCTCCTCGGCCAGGCGCCGCCACGGGACCACCCCGACGTCGAACGCGCGCTGCAGCCCCCAGGCGACCGCCATCATGCCGAGCAGCCACATCAGCCCCACGAAGCCCCAACGATCGCCCAGCAAGTCGAGCATGCGGGCGCGTGCCTCGGGCTCGAGCGTGACGGCGATCAAGCCGATCGTCACCCCCAGCCAGGCGAGCGATACGCCCGCCGCCCCCGCCAACAGCCACCACAAGCGCGGGTCGATGCGGCGCCTCACCGCGCGTCCTCCAGCAACTCACGCACGCGCTGCACCAGCTCGTGCGTGGAAAACGGCTTGGTCAGGTACGCATCTGCCCCCAGCGCCAGCCCCTTGGCCACATCGGTGTCACGGCCCTTGGCGGTCAGCATGACGATGCGCATGCCCGCCAGCCGCTCGTCGGCACGGATGGCCTGGCAGACGTCGAAGCCGCTCTTGCGCGGCATCATCACGTCGAGCAACACCAGATCCGGGCGCCAGGTGCACGCCGCCTCCCATCCTGCCTCGCCATCGCGCGCCACCTGTACCTCGTAGCCCTCGCGCTTCATCAGAAATTCCAGCGAGATCAGGATGTTGGGCTCATCGTCGACGATCAGCACACGCTTGCTCACGGGCGGGTCTCCTGTGCGGGTGGGTGGGGCGGATCGGGCGCCTCGGTGGGGGCGTGGCGGCGTCGCGGCAAGTCGAAACCGAAACACGCACCCTGGCCCGGTGCCGATCGTAACCACAACCGGCCACCGAAATGCTCGATGATGCGACGACTGATCGGCAATCCCAGCCCCGTGCCGGGCGGCCGCTCGAGCGCGTCGCCCCCCTGGCGAAATTTCTCGAAAATGACCGACTGCTGCTCCAGCGGCACCCCTGGGCCATTGTCCTGCACTTCGACCGTGACCAGCGGCTCGCCGCCGCTGCCGACGTGGGTCACGACGCGCAGCACCACCCGACCCCTTTCGGCCGGCACGAACTTGGCCGCGTTGGACAGCAAATTCATCAACACCTGTTGCAGGCGATCAGCGTCGGCCCGCACCCATAGCGGCGCGTCGGGCAGCTCGACGTCCAGCCGCGCGCCGCGCTCGCGCAACACGGGCTCGGCCGCGCGCGCGGCCTGGCGTGCCACGGCCACCACGTCCACGTCGGTGTCGCTCCAGGTCGCATGGCCCGACTCGATCTTGGCCAGATCGAGCACCTGGTTGACCAAGCGCGTCAGCCGCTCGGTTTCGGCGACGACGATGTCCAGAAACTGCGCGCGCTGTGCGGCATCCATTTGAAGATCGTCACGCATGATCTCCGCCAGCGCCCTGATCGAGGTCAAAGGCGTGCGCAATTCGTGCGTCACCGACGACACGAAGTCATCCTTGAGGCGATCGAGCTCCTGCAGCCGTTCATTGGCGGCGCGTAGCTCCCGCGTCGCTTGCTCCAGCGAGCGCGACTTCTCCTCCAACGCTTGCGACAGCGCCCGCAGGCGCCCGGTCTCGCGCAGCATGTCCAGCACATCTTCGATCCGCAAAGGCTGCTCCTCGACCACCGACGCCACCAGACGCCGCGCCGAGGCGGTGCCCACGGTACCCGCCAGTTGCGTCTCCACCCATTGCACCAGCGCGGCGTCGGCCGGCAACGCCGGCAGCGCGACGCCGCGCGCGCGCGCCTGTTGCGCCAACAGCTCCTGGGCGCGCTCGGGCCCCAGCACGCGCGCCAGCAGCGCCTGCAGCGCCGGCACCGAGGCTTGGCCGCGCCAAAAGACCGGGCGCTGGTCGGACGCCGAGCGCTCGAACACATCCACGAACAGCACCGCCTGGCCCGTCTCTCCCACCCCGGGCGGACGCGCGAGCGATACCCCCACATACAACCCGAGGTTGACCAACAAGCTCCAGAACATCGCGTGCGTCAGGGGGTCGAACCCGTGCAAGCCGAGCAGCGCCTCGGGCCGCAGCCAGTCGATACCCCCCGGTCCCTGCGTGACGAACGAAGCCGGTAGCCAGCCCGACTTGGCCAGCGATGGCAGCATCAGCGTGTAGGCCCAGACGCCAAAGCCGCCCAGCAGACCGGCCATCGCCCCCGCGTGGCTGGCCCCTTTCCAGAACATGCCGCCCAGCAACGCCGGGGCGAACTGCGCCACGGCGGCGAAACTGATCAGGCCGATGCTGACCAGCGCATACGCATCCCCCGCAACCCGGTAGTACCCGTAGCCCAACAACAGCAGCAGCAGAATCGCCCCGCGCCGGATGCGCAGGATCGAGCGCGTCAGATCGCGAGACGCCCGCTGCCCCGACGCGCGCCGCAGCCACCACGGCAGCACCAAGTCGTTGCAGACCATGGTGGACACCGCAATCGTCTCCACGATCACCATGCCGGTGGCGGCCGACAACCCTCCGATGAACGCCAGCAGCAGCAACGCATCGGCCCCCGCGGCCTGGGGCAGGCGCAGCACGAAGATCTCGGCTTGCGCCGCCGCATCTGGCCCCAACCACAGCAGGCCCGCCAGTGCGATCGGCAGCACGAACAGGTTGATCAGCCACAGGTACAGCGGAAAGACCCACGCGGCGCGCCGGATGTGGCGCTCGTCGACCGCCTCCACCACCATGACTTGAAACTGGCGTGGCAACAGCAGCACCGACAGCCCGGCCAGCACCGTCAGCGTGAGCCAGCTCGACCAGGCGAACGCCCCCATGTCCCCCATCGTCAACAGTCGCGACAGGGACGGGTCGGCCTGCGCCCGCGCCACGATGTCGCCCCAGCCATCGAACATCCCCCACGTCACGTAGACCCCGACGGCCATGAACGCGACCAGTTTGACCAATGACTCGAACGCCACCGCCGCCACCATGCCCTCGTGCCGCTCGGTGCTGTCCCAGTGCCGCACGCCAAAGACGATGGTGAACACCGCCAGCCCCAGCGCGAGATAAAACGTACTCTCACGCCACCACGGTGTATCGGCCGCGGAGGAGACGCTGCCGTCCACGACCACCGCGTACGCCACCGCAATGCCCTTGAGCTGCAGCGCGATGTAGGGCACGATGCCCACCACCGTGATGACGGTGACCAACCCGGCCAGCACCGGACTTTTACCGTACCGACTGCCGATGAAGTCGGCGATGGTGGTGATGCGATGGGTGTGGGCGATGCGCACCATCTTGCGCAACACCACCCAACCCAGCACCATGGCCAGCGTCGGCCCCAGATAGATGGGCAAAAACCACAGCCCTGTGCTGGCGGCACGCCCGACGCTGCCGAAATACGTCCACGCGGTGCAGTACACCGCCATCGACAGTGCATACACCCAGGCACTGTCGATGACCGGGCGCCCCTGCCGCCCGCGACGGTCCGCCCAGTGCGCCAAGGCGAACAGCAGCCCCAGATATGCGAACGCAGCGGCGATGACCAGTGTGGGCGCCACGGATCACCTCCGCCTCGCCGTCAGTCCGGCGCGCGCTCCATGAACCACGCGAGCACGCCGATGAGCGTACCCCAGGCGACGAAGGCCGCCACCGCCAGCGGCGCCCCCCAGCCACCTAGGCGCTCACTCCAGTATGCCCACACGCCCAACAGCGGAAAATTGAGCGCCAACACCCCCGCGACGAACAGCGCCCACAGTCGTGGCGCTTCCCGGGATGCCTGCCAATGCCGCATGGCTGGAGTGCCGCGTCGTGCTGCCGCCGGTCAAGCTCCGCCAGCCAGGCGGTGCCAGGTGTCGACCACGGTATCCGGGTTGAGCGAGATGGAGCTGATGCCGCGCTCCATCAGCCAGTGGGCAAAGTCCGGGTGGTCGCTGGGCCCCTGGCCACAAATGCCGATGTACTTGCCCTGCGCGCGACAGGCTGTGATGGCGCGCTCGATCAGGGCCAGCACGGCCGGGTCGCGTTCGTCGAAGTCGTGCGCGAGCAGCTCCAGGCCCGAATCGCGGTCCAGCCCCAGCGTCAGTTGGGTCAGGTCGTTGGAGCCGATCGAAAAGCCGTCGAAATATTCGAGAAACTGCTCGGCCAGCAGCGCGTTGCTGGGGATCTCGCACATCATGATGAGCTTGAGATCGTGCTCGCCGCGCTTGAGCCCCATGGCCGCCAGCAGCTCGGTCACGCGCCGGGCCTGCGCCAGCGTGCGCACGAACGGCACCATCACCTGCACGTTCGTCAGGCCCATCTCCGAGCGCACGCGCTTGATGGCCTCGACCTCCATCGCGAACGCCTCGGCGAAATCGTCGCTGATGTAGCGCGCCGCGCCGCGGAAGCCCAGCATCGGGTTTTCCTCGTCGGGCTCGTAGCGGCTGCCACCGATCAGCTTGCGGTATTCGTTGCTCTTGAAGTCCGACAGGCGCACGATCACGGGCTTGGGCCAGAACGCCGCCGCGATCGTGGCCACCCCCTCGGCCACCTTGTCCACGTAGAAGGCACGCGGGCTCGCGTGGCCGCGCGCGGCCGACTCCACGGCGCGCTTGAGATCGGCGTCGATATTGGGGTAGTCCAGAATCGCCTTCGGGTGCACGCCGATGTTGTTGTTGATGATGAACTCCAGCCGCGCCAGCCCCACCCCCGCGTTGGGGATCTGGGCGAAGTCGAACGCCAGCTGCGGGTTGCCCACGTTCATCATGATCTTGACCGGCAGCTCGGGCATGGCGCCGCGCTTGACCTCGGTGACCTCGGTCTCGAGCAGCCCTTCGTAGATGTGGCCGGTATCACCCTCGGCGCAGCTGACGGTGACGAGCTGGCCATCCTTGAGCGTTTCGGTGGCGTTGCCGCAGCCCACCACGGCGGGAATGCCCAACTCGCGCGCGATGATGGCCGCGTGGCAGGTGCGCCCGCCACGGTTGGTGACGATGGCACTGGCGCGCTTCATGATCGGCTCCCAGTTGGGGTCGGTCATGTCGGTGACCAGCACGTCGCCGGGCTGCACCTTGTCCATCTCGGCGATCGAGTGCACGATGCGCACCTTGCCCGTGCCGATCTTCTGGCCGATGGCGCGCCCCTGCGCCAGCACGGGCCCCTTGGCCTTGAGCTGATAGCGCAACTCGACCTGGCCGGCGGCCTGGCTTTTGACCGTCTCGGGCCGGGCCTGCAGGATGTAGATCTGGCCGTCCACCCCGTCCTTGCCCCATTCGATGTCCATCGGCCGGCCGTAGTGCTGCTCGATGACCAGGGCGTACTGCGCCAGCTCCAGCACGTCGGCATCGCTCAAGGCGTAGCGGTTGCGCTGCTCCACCGGCACGTCCACCGTCTTGACCAGCCGCCCCCCGGCGGCCTTTTCCTCGGGTGTGGCAAACACCATCTGGATGAGTTTGCTGCCCAGGTTGCGCCGGATGATGGCGTGTTTGCCCGCGCGCAACATGGGCTTGTGCACATAGAACTCGTCCGGGTTGACGGCACCTTGCACCACCGTCTCGCCCAGCCCATAGCTGGCGGTGATGAACACCACGTCCTCGAAGCCGCTTTCGGTGTCGATGGTAAACATCACGCCGCTGGCGCCCAGGTCCGAGCGCACCATGCGCTGCACGCCCGCGGACAGCGCCACGTCGCTGTGCGCAAAGCCCTTGTGCACGCGGTAGCTGATCGCGCGGTCGTTGTAGAGCGACGCGAACACCTCTTTGATTTTGTGCAGGATGTCGTCGATACCCGAGACGTTGAGAAACGTCTCCTGCTGCCCGGCGAACGACGCATCGGGCAAATCCTCGGCCGTGGCCGAGGAGCGCACCGCATAGCTGGCGTTGGCGCCGCCGTCGAGGCGCTCGAACGCGGCACGGATGGCCGCTTCCAGCTCAGGCGGGAACGGCTGCGCCTCGACCATGGCGCGGATTTCGGCACCGGTGGCAGCCAGCGCCTTGACGTCATCGGCGTCGAGCGCGGCCAGTTTGGCCTGGATGCGCTCGTCGAGCCCGTCATGGCGCAGGAACAAGCGGTACGCATGTGCCGTCGTGGCAAAGCCGGTGGGTACGCGCACGCCCTGCGGCAGTTGCGAGATCATCTCGCCGAGGCTGGCATTCTTGCCGCCGACGATCTCGACGTCGGCCATGCGCAGTTGCTCGAACGGCACCACCAGCGCGTCAGGGGGGAAGCGATCGGACATGGTTGAAGACTCCACGATGTTGAAAAACCGGTCCGCGGTCCGCACGGGCGGCCATGTCGTTGTCATTCTGGGCCGCGGGCGGCAAGCCGGACAGGCGCATCGTTGGAGGCGCCTGCCCCAGGCCGCGATAATGCGCCGATTGTAATTTCCCACCACCACCATGCCCAACCGCACCGCCTTCTTCGTCTCCGACGGCACCGGCATCACGGCCGAGACGTTCGCGCGCGCCATACTCAAACAATTCGAGATATCGCCCAAGATGGTGCGCCTGCCTTTCGTGGACGACGCGGACAAGGCGCATCAGGCCGTGCGCCAGATCAACCACGCCGCCGCCGTCGATGGCAAGCGCCCGCTGGTGTTCACCACCGTGGTCAACATGGAAGTGCTCGACGTGCTGCAGCGCCACTGCCAGGGTATGTTGATCGACATGTTTGGCACCTTCATCGCCCCGCTGGAGCACGAGCTGGGCATGAAGTCCAACCACCGCGTCGGGCGCTTCTCGGACGTGGCCAGGAGTCAGGAGTACCACGACCGCATCGAGGCCATCAATTTCACCTTGGAGCACGACGATGGCCAAACCAACGCCAACCTGGAAAAGTCCGACGTCATCCTGGTGGGAGTGAGCCGCAGCGGCAAGACGCCAACCTCGTTATACCTGGCGATGCAGTTCGGGCTCAAGGCGTCGAACTACCCCTTGATCCCCGAGGATTTCGAGCGCCGCCAACTGCCGCCGGCGCTGCTGCCACACAAGAAAAAACTGTTCGGCCTGACCATCGACCCCCAGCGGCTGAGCGAGATTCGGCACGAACGCCGGCCCCACTCCCGCTACGCGAGCCTGGAGAACTGCCGCTACGAGGTGCGCGAGGCCGAAGCGCTGATGCGCCGCGCGGGGATTCCGGTGCTGTCGACCACGCACAAGTCGATCGAGGAGATCGCCACCCTCATCCGCCAAAGCCTGGAGGAGCGCGAGGCACACTGAACCGGCGCCCGAGCCCGTATCAGTCGCGCCCGGGCGCGGCGTGGCGGCTGGCGCGATAAAAATTCAGGATGCGCTGCACGTAGGCTCGCGTCTCGGCGTAAGGCGGCACACCGCCAAAGCGGTCGACCACCCCTTCACCGGCGTTGTACGCGGCCGACACCAGCGCCACGTCACCGTCGAAGCGCTCGAGCAACCAGCGCAGGTACGACAGTCCCCCACGCACGTTTTGCTCGGGGTCGAACGCATTGCGCACCCCAAAGCGCTCGGCCGTGCTGGGAATCAGTTGCATCAGGCCCTGCGCATTGCGCGGTGAGACGGCGCGCGGCTCGAAATTGGACTCGGCACGCGCGATAGCCAGCGCCAAGCGCCCATCGACGGCAAACTGCGGGGCCAGGCGCTGGATCATCAGGGCGTGGCGCCGTTTGTCGGCCGGCAAATTGGCCACGTAGTGTGCCACCACCTCGTGCGGCACCACCGACGGCACCGCCACCGCGGGCGCCGCCGTGGCGATGGTCAGGGACGGTGGCTCCCCCCCGCGCAGGCACTCGGGCAGGTCACCCGGATCGCCACCGCGGGCATCGGGCCGCTGCGCCAGGGCGCGCTCCAGATCGGCCAGCGCGTCGGCGTATCCGAGTTGGGCCGCCTGACGCAGCGACGCCACGCCCGCGGCCTGCCCCACCTCGTCGAGCGAGAATGCCCCCAACAGCATGCCGAGCCGGTGGTATGCCTGCGCGCTGCCATGGCGGGCGGCGCGGCAGTACCACGCGGCCGCCAAGGCCGGGTCGTGCGCTTGCTCGGACTGCCAGCCCGCTTCGATCCAGCGCGACAGTTGGGGCGGCTCATCGGTCCACGCTGGCGGCGATGTCGGCAACGCGGACGCGAACGCCACAGCCGATGACAGCAACCCGAGCGCCAGTGCGACGCGCCTCAGCGCACGCGCGAGCGCGGCTGACCGATCCCGTGCGCGTGCCGCCCGAGGGCAAACGACAGAAAAATCTTCATCCACAGCGTCGTCCCGGCAATGGCCACCCAAGTCTGATACTCCAGCCAGCCCATCAGGACCGACAGAATCACGCCCACGAGCACCGCCCCCCCCACCAAGTTGATCGCCAGCTCGTAGGGGGCCCAGCGCTCGGCATCCGCTGGCGGCTCCCCTTTCTTGAGCGCGACTTCCGAAAAGTCGCGCCGAAACGCGATGCGCCACGCCCGCCGCAGCCAAAAGAATGCCACGGGAAAGAGCGCCAGAAAAAACAAAATTTTGATTGGGTAGATGCTCACCATGGTGTCACCAGAAAAAAGCCCCGCCGGCGGCGCCGACGGGGCTGATTGTCGCGGGTCTGGGCCGCCGCTGGCAACCCAGATACGACCCGTTTAGTGAGCCACCGCGGAACCCGCGCCCTTGGGCACGCGAACCGACTCGACCAGCTCCTGAATGTGGGCCGGAACCGGCTTGGAGATGGCGCTAACGGCAAACGCGACCACGAAGTTGACGATCGCGCCCACGGTACCGAAGGCTTCCGGCGTGATGCCGAAGAAGCTGTTGGCGCCGCCGATCAG
>DYIC01000070.1 GCA_020723845.1 Hydrogenophaga sp. | reverse complement strand
CACGAAAAAGCCGGGCAGGCGGCTGATCCGCCCTACCCGGCTGGCATTGTAGTCAGCGCCCGTGACGCTTTTTAGTGCACCGTGCGCCCGAAGAGGAACTGGCCCGGCGCGCGCACCGGATCGACGTCCACCGGAATCTCGCTCTTGGGCGGGAAGCGCCCTTCGAGAATCAGCTTGGACAGCGGGTTTTCGATGCGCTGCTGGATCGCCCGCTTGAGCGGCCGCGCACCGAACACCGGGTCGTAGCCGACCTTGGCCAGCTCCTCCAGCGCGGCGTCGGTGAACGTGAGCGTCAGATCCAGCTTGGCCAGCCGCTCCTGCAGCGTGCGCAACTGGATGCGCGCGATGTTCTTGATGTGTTCGCTCGAGAGCGGATGGAACACCACGGTCTCGTCGATGCGGTTGAGGAACTCGGGCCGGAAATGGGCCTTGAGTTCTTCCCACACCGCGTCCTTGATGTCCTCCATATCCTGCCCCGCCATCGCCTGGATGCGCTGCGAGCCAATGTTGGACGTCATGACGATGACCGTATTCTTGAAGTCTACCGTGCGGCCCTGGCCGTCGGTCAGGCGCCCGTCGTCGAGCACCTGCAGCAGCACGTTGAACACGTCCGGGTGGGCCTTTTCCACCTCGTCGAGCAGCACCACGCTGTAGGGCTTGCGCCGCACGGCTTCGGTCAGATAGCCGCCTTCCTCGTAGCCCACATAGCCCGGCGGCGCGCCGATCAGGCGGCTGACGGAGTGCTTCTCCATGAACTCGCTCATGTCGATGCGCACCATGTGCTGCTCGCTGTCGAACAGGAAGTTCGCCAGCGCCTTGCACAGCTCGGTCTTGCCCACGCCCGTGGGGCCGAGGAACAAGAAACTGCCGAGCGGCCGGTTCGGGTCGGACAGCCCCGCGCGCGCGCGCCGGATGGCGTTGGCCACGGCGGCAATCGCCTCGTCTTGCCCCACCACGCGCTCGTGCAACTTGGCTTCCATCTGCAGCAGCTTCTCGCGCTCGCCCTGCATCAGCTTGGATACCGGAATACCCGTGGCGCGCGAGACGACCTCGGCGATCTCCTCCGCGCCCACCTGGGTGCGCAGGAGCTTGAAGCCCTTGCCCTCGCCGCTGCCCGACTCGCGTGCCTGCGCTTCCTGCAGGCGGCGCTCCAGCTCGGGCAGGCGGCCGTACTGCAGCTCGGCCACTTTGTTGAAGTCGCCCTTGCGCTTGGCCTCCTCGATCTGGAAGCGGATGCGGTCGATCTCCTCCTTGATCTGGGCCGAACCCTGCACCAGCGCCTTCTCGGCCTTCCAGATTTCTTCCAGGTCGGCGTACTCGCGCTCGAGCTTGGCGATTTCTTCCTCGATCAGTTCGAGCCGCTTGCGCGAGGCCTCATCGGTCTCCTTGCGCACCGCTTCGCGCTCGATCTTGAGCTGGATCAGGCGGCGCTCCAGCCGGTCCATCACCTCGGGCTTGGAGTCGATCTCCATCTTGATGCGGGCCGCGGCCTCGTCGATGAGGTCGATCGCCTTGTCTGGCAGGAAGCGGTCCGTGATGTAGCGGTGCGACAGCTCGGCTGCGGCAACGATGGCCGGGTCGGTGATCTCCACCCCGTGGTGCAGCTCGTACTTCTCTTGCAGACCGCGCAGGATGGCGATCGTGGCCTCGACGCTGGGCTCGTCGACCAGCACCTTCTGGAAGCGCCGCTCCAGCGCCGCGTCCTTTTCGATGTACTTGCGGTACTCATCCAGCGTGGTAGCGCCGATGCAGTGCAGCTCGCCGCGCGCCAGCGCCGGCTTGAGCATGTTGCCCGCGTCCATGGCGCCTTCGGCCTTGCCCGCGCCCACCATGGTGTGGATCTCGTCGATGAAGAGGATGATGCGCCCTTCCTCGGCCGCGATCTCTTTGAGCACCGCCTTGAGGCGCTCCTCGAACTCGCCGCGGTATTTGGCGCCGGCCAGCAGTCCCGCCATGTCCAGCGCCAGCACGCGCTTGTCCTTGAGCGTCTCGGGCACCTCGCCGTTGACGATGCGCTGCGCCAGCCCCTCGACGATGGCGGTTTTGCCCACACCGGGCTCACCGATGAGCACCGGGTTGTTCTTGCTGCGCCGCTGCAGGATCTGGATGGTGCGGCGAATTTCGTCGTCGCGCCCGATGACGGGGTCCAGCTTGCCCTGACGGGCGCGTTCGGTCAGGTCGAGGGTGTATTTTTTCAGCGCCTCGCGCTGGTTTTCGGCTTCGGGGTTGGTCACTTTTTCTCCTCCTCGCACGGCTTCGATCGCCGCCTCTAGGGACTTGCGCTGCAGGCCCGCCTGCCGCGCGGCATCGGCCAGCGATGTCTTGGCATCGGCCAGCGCCAGCCAAAACAACTCGCTGGCGATGAACTGGTCACCGCGCTTGATGGCCTCTTTTTCCATCGCCTGCAGCACCGACACCAAATCGCGGCTGGCCTGGACTTGCGCCTGGCCCTGCACCTGGGGCAGGCGGTTGACGGCGTCTTCGGCCGCCTTGCGCAGCGCCCCGATGTTGACCCCGGCACGCGTGAGCAAACCGCGCGAGGTGTCTTGCTGCAGCAGGGTCAGCGCCACGTGCGCCGGCTCGATGTACGCATGATCCTTGCCCAGCGCGAGCGATTGCGCGTCGGACAAGGCCTCTTGAAACGAACGGGTGAATTTTTCGATGGACATGGAAAGCTCCGTGATTCGACTGTGCTTCCATGTGGGGGGTTGTGCCGCGGTTTCAAGGCCGCGGCCTTGATCGCCATCAAAAACGCGCCACGTGACGGGCGCTCAGGCGTTGCGCGCGGCAATGCCCCAGCGCGCCAGCGCCGCGTCGTCGCTGACGCGCGCATCGACCCAACGCGCCCCCTGTGGGGTGTGCTCTTTTTTCCAGAAAGGCGCCTGGGTCTTGAGGTAGTCCATCAAAAACTCGCACGCCTGGAATGCCTGGCCGCGATGCGCCGAGGCCACGGCCACCAGCACGATTTGGTCTTGCGGCTGCAGCGCCCCCACGCGGTGGATGACGCGCACACCCAGTATGTCGAAGCGCCGTGCCGCCTCATCGATCATGGCGTCGATGGCGCGCTCGGTCATACCCGGGTAATGCTCCAGCTCCATGGTGGCCACCGAGGCCCCGTCGTTGCGATCACGCACCGTGCCCACGAAGGCGCACACCGCGCCCACGGTCGGCCGGCCGGCGCGCAGGGCGGTCACCTCACGCCCTAGGTCGAAGTCCTCGCTCTGGATGGCGATAAAACGGTGCGCGAGTGCCATGGGCCTATCCTCCAGTGACGGGCGGGAAGAAGGCCACTTCGGCGCCATCGTGCAGCGGCGTACCCTCGTCCGCCATGACCTGATCGACCGACACGCGCACGGCGCGCCCGCGGCCCAATGCCTCGGCCCAGACACCACCGCGCGCAATCAGCGCGTCGCGCAACGCGCCGACGTGGGATGCGTCGGTGTCCAGCACCTCGGCGGCAGTGCCCACGGCCTCGCGGATGGCGGCAAAGTAGCGCAGTTGGATCTTCATGGACGGTCGTTGAATGAGGGTCAGGGTACCTATGCGGTGCTCGTGACCACGATCATAGCTTGGGCATTTGGCCCGCGGGCACGGCGAGCCAGGCCGACAACGGGCATGCCGGCGCCCACAGGTATCCCTGCGCACGCCGCACGCCGCGCTCGGCCAGAAAATCGCGCTGGGCCACCGTCTCGACCCCCTCCGCCACGAGCTCCAAACCGACCGCACGCCCGAGCTGGATGAGCGACTCGACGAGCGCGTCGGCCTGCGCGGACGTCCCGATGTCGCGCACGAAGCTGCCGTCGATCTTGATCGTGTCCAGCGGCAGGGCACGCAGATACGCCATCGAGGCATAGCCAGTGCCAAAGTCGTCCACCGCCAATCGCACCCCGCGCGCCTCCAGCACGCGCAGGCTGTCCCGCGCCGGTTCGCTGTCGAGCAGCACACTCTCGGTGATTTCCAGCTCCAGCCGGTGGGCAGGCCAACCGCTGCGCGTCAGGCGCGACAACACCTCGTCCACGAACCGTTCCACCTGGAGCTGACGGGGTGAGACGTTGACCGCCAGCCGGCCGAGCGTCCAGCCGGCCGCGTCCAGGCGCTGCCCGTGCTCCAGTGCCAGATCCAGCACCAGCAAACCCAGGCGCTCCATCAGTCCGCCATCCTCTGCCAAGGGAATGAAGGTCGAAGGCGACACCCAGCCCCACTGGGGATGCTGCCAGCGCAGCAAACCCTCGGCAGCCACGATGCGGCCGTCCTGCAAATCCACCTGGGGCTGCCACCACAGCTCGATGGTGCGCTCGGCGATCGCCTGTGCCAACGCTTCGCGCATGGCGCGCGCCTCGTGTGTGGCGTGGCTGAATCCCGCCTCGTACGCGACCACGCGACCGCGTCCCCCTGTTTTGGCGCGGTACATCGCCTCGTCCGCATGGCGCAACAGCGTCACGGCGTCCAGCCCATCACGCGGTGCCAGGGCGATACCAATGCTGGCCGAGATGTGGCAGACCCGCCCGCCCAAGTCGATCGGATTTTGCAGCGCCACCAGCACCGCGTGGGCGCGTTCGGCGGCAATGTCGGCCGTCACATCCTCCAGCACGAGGACAAACTCGTCTCCCCCCAGCCGTGCCACGGTGTCGCCACCGCGCACTTGCGCACGCAAGCGTTGCGCCACCTCGACCAATAGCGCGTCGCCGGCCTCATGCCCCCACTCGTCGTTGATTTCCTTGAAGTGGTCCAGATCGACGTATAGCACCGCCGTCATCGACCGGTGACGATCGGCGCGCGCCAGTGCATGCTCGATGCGCTCGAGGAGCAAACGGCGGTTGGGCAGATCGGTCAGCGGATCGTGTAGGCCGACATGCAGCAAGCGCTGTTCGGCCGCCGTCAGCGCCAACACCTCGCGGCGCAGCTGCGCTTCGCGGCGCTGCAAGCGGCGTTGGTAGATGCGCAGCCGACGCCGTGATTCGTTCATGGCCCGAGCCAGCGCGTGGACCTCACGGGTGCGCCAGTCGGTACGGATCGGCTGTGCCAGCGACAGCTGGCCCACCGCCTGCGCGGCCTGCGCCAAATACTCCAAGGGCTCGGCCAACTGACGAGCAGCGCGGCGGGCGATCCACGCCGCCGCGAGGGACACCGCGATGCCAAACCCCACCAAGGCCGCCAGCCAAACGGTCAGCCCTGGCACGAAGTCCCACCATGGGGCCGCCATCCACAGGGTCAGTGGCAGCTCGCCCAACACGATGGTGTGCTGCACCACCAACCAGTGAAGGCCCGGCATCGCCCAGCGGCTCCCGTCGAGCACCTGCCCTCCCTGCTCTATGGCCTGCCGCAGCAACGGTTGGCCGACCTCGTCGAGGCGCGGCAAGCGCCAGCTGCCCTCTGGCGTTGGCGTCAGCGTCAATGGGGCAAACGACTGTCCCAGCACGTGCCCGCTGGCGTCGGCGACCAGCGTCAGGCCGTGGGCACTAGGGGTCAACGTCTTGGCCAAGGCGTCGATCTCATTGGCGCGCAGATCGAACCCCACGGCCCACGGCAATCCGTCGGCATCGTGCCAACCCAGGGTGACCGTTACCCCCGGCTCGCGCGTGGTAAACAGCACGTATGGCGTGGTCCAGCGTGGCTCGCCCGGTTTTTCCTGGGCCAACCGATACCAAGGCCGCGTCCGTGGATCGTAGGGCAGCTGCTCGCGCCATTCCCGCAACGGGCGCCACTGCGCGTCGAACGACAGAAAGCGCTGTTCGTCCCCCCAACGGGTGCGGTCCGTGATGCGCACGAGCCACTCGCGCTGCTCGGGCCGCCACAGCAGCAACCAGCCTTGGCCCGCGCCATTGCCTGCCACCACCGAGGTGACCAACGGCATGGCGGCCATGGCCAGACGCGCCCGCTCGACGAAGCTCGTCGGACTATCCGCCGATGGTGGTAATGCCTGCAGCCCGTGACCAAACACCTGCAACGCAGCCTGGGTCGAGCCAAGGTTGGCTCGCAGCCGGGCATCTGTCTCACGGGCCACCGAGTCGAACGACGCCCGGGCCGCCTGTTGCGCCATCGGTGCGATGACGCCCACTGCCACCAACAGCGCCATCGCGACGATCAGCGCCAGCGCGCCGCCAATCAGACGGCGACGCATCAGCGAGCGGAACCCGACCCGCTCTGCGGCCATCTTCGACGTTCGGGCAGTGGCGAGCGGGGAGGTCATGCGCACTCCTGAACGTTCGATCCGCCGCTCAGTCCCACCACTCCGCCAGCGGCAGATAGGCCACCACGTCTCCACGCCGTATGACTGCCCCGGCAGGTTTATCCACCAGACCATCGGCCCAGACCATGGAGGTCAGCACGGACGAGTTTTGATTGGGAAACAGGTCTAAACCGCCCTGCGCGTTGCGGCGCACGCGCAAAAACTCGCGCCGTTTGTCGGGGTGCGGCACGTCGAAATGCGCCACCAGCGGCAGCGCCGGTGGCAACGCGGGCGCCACGTCGACCCCTGACAGCCGCAGCAAAAACGCCCGCGCGAGCAGCAGAAAGGTCACGAAACTGGAGACCGGATTGCCCGGCAGGCCCAACACATGGCAGCGCCCTTGGCCACCCAGCGGCGCACGATCGATCCAACCCTGTGCAAACGGCTTGCCGGGCTTCATGGCAATCTGCCATAAGTCCAGGCCACCCAGCGCCTGCACCACGGGTTTGACGTGGTCTTCCTCGCCCACGGAGACACCGCCCGTGGTCACGATCACGTCGTGCGCGAGCGCGGCGCTGGCCAAAGCCGAGCGCGTCGCCTCGCGATCATCGGGAATGCGCGGCAGCACGGTCACGTCGCAGCCCAGGCGCTGCAGCAGCGGCTCCAGAAAATAGCGGTTCGACTCGAAAATCGCCCCCGGTGGCAGGCCCTCGGGCGGCCGCTCCCCCGGGCGGATCAGCTCATCGCCCGTGGCGGCCAGGGCCACGCGCAGCCGACGCCGCACGGTCAGCTCGGCCACCCCGATGGAGGCGACCAAGCCCAGATCGGCCGGGCGCAGGCGCCGGCCCGCGGGCAGCACGACGGCACCGACGTGCACATCTTCGCCGCGGCGGCGCACCCACTGGCCCGGCACGGGCACCACGGTCAAGCGCACCCAGCCATGGGGCGCCAGTGCGGCATCCGCATCGGGCGGCGCCTCCGCCGGCGCGGCGTCCTCTTGCATCACGACGGCGTCAGCCCCATCCGGCAGTGGCGCACCGGTAAAGATCCGCGCCACCGCGCCTGGGGGCAGCGCCGCGCTGCCGTGGCCCGCAGGGATGCGCAGGGCCACCGGCAGCGGCCGACCCGCGGCCACGGCTTGCTGTACCTCCGCACAACGCACGGCGTAGCCATCCATCTGGCTGTTGTCGAAACCGGGTACGTCCAGCGCCGAGACGACCGGCTCGGCCAGTACGCGGCCGGCAGCCGACTGGGTGGGCACGCGCTCCACCTCCGCCACCGGGGTGACGTCGGCCAGCAGCCGCTGCAGGGCCTCTTCCAGCGCCATGAGGCCGGGCCGTGCGGACGCGGTCGGTGACGTCGTCGCCATGGCCTGCCCCTCACCCCGCCGCGCACACCATTTCGATGTACGCCTTGACGCGCTGGGCGTCCGCGGGTAGCACCTGCACCCGCTTGGGTCGGTCCTCGATGCCCTGGTAGCGGGCGGGCCGCTCGGGCTCGCGCCCGAGGGCTTCGACGATGGTGGCGGCAAACTTGACCGGCAACGCCGTCTCGAGCACGATCATGGGCACCCCGGGCTGCCGGTGCTCACGCGCTACCTTGACCCCGTCCGCGGTGTGGGGATCGATCATGACGCCGAAACGCTGCCACGTGTCGCGGATGGTGGCGATGCGGTTGGCGTGCGTGCTGCGGCCACTCAAGAATCCGAAGCGGCTGCGCGCCAGCGCAAACGCCGGGTGGGCCGACAAATCGAAGCGCCCCTGGCGCGCCAGCTCGTCGGCAAACAGGGCGCGCGTCGCCGCCGCATCGCGCCCCAGCAGGTCGAACACGAAGCGCTCGAAGTTGCTGGCCTTGCTGATGTCCATCGACGGGCTGGACGTCTCGTAGGTGTCGGCGCTGCCCCGCACCCGGTACACCCCGGTGCGGAAAAACTCGTCGAGCACGTCGTTTTCGTTCGTCGCCACCACCAGGTGGGCAATGGGCAGGCCCATCATGCGGGCGATGTGCCCCGCGCACACGTTGCCAAAGTTGCCGCTGGGCACGGCAAAGCTCACGGGCTCGTCGTCGCGCGTGGAGGCCTGGATCCAGCCCGCAAAGTAGTACACCACCTGCGCCAGCAAGCGCGCCCAGTTGATGCTGTTGACGGTGCCGATCTTGAAGCGCCGCTTGAAATCGAGGTCGTGGCTGACCGCCTTGACGATGTCCTGACAGTCGTCGAACACGCCCTCGATGGCGATGTTGTGGATGTTGGCATCCATCAGGCTGTACATCTGCGCCTGCTGAAACGGGCTCATGCGCCCATGCGGGCTGAGCATGAAGACGCGGATGCCACGCTTGCCGCGCATCGCGTACTCGGCGGCGCTGCCGGTGTCGCCGCTGGTGGCGCCCAGAATGTTGAGCGTCTCACCCCGGCGCGCGAGCTCGTACTCGAACAGGTGGCCCAGCAGCTGCATCGCCATGTCCTTGAAGGCCAACGTGGGCCCATTGGACAGTGCTTCCAGCCAGAGGCCGTCTTCCAAGTGACGCAAAGGCACGATCTCGCCCGTGCCGAACACCTCAGCCGTGTAGGTTTTCGCGCACAGCGCGCGCAGGTCGTCGGCCGGGATGTCGTCGATATAGAGCGACAGGATCTGGAACGCCAGCTCGGCGTAGCCTTGCTCGTGATAGAGGCGGCGCCAACGCGCCAGCGTCGCCGCATCGACCTGGGGATACGACTCGGGCAGGTACAAACCGCCGTCGGGCGCAAGGCCCTCGAGCAAAATGTCGCTGAAACGCCGCCGCTCGGGGTGGCCACGGGTCGAGAGGTAGCGCATCAGGCCAACTCCTCCTTACGGATGCGTACCACGGGGGCCAGCACGGTGGGCAGGGCTTGGATGGCATCGAGCGCCTCGTTCATGGTGCCCTCGCTCGTGTCGTGCGTCAAGATGATGAGGTCGGTTTGCGTGCTGCCCTCGCCGCCCACCTCGTCGGCCTCGCGCTGCAGAACGGCGTCGATGCTGATGCCCGCACGCGCCAGCAGCCCCGTCACCTCGGCCAACACACCGGGCTGGTCGGCGACACGCAAGCGCAGGTAGTAGCTCGTGACCACTTGCGCCATGGGCACGATGCGCAGGTCACTCATCGCATGCGGCTGGAACGCCAGGTGCGGCACGCGGTGCTGCGGGTCAGCGGTGTGCAGGCGTGTCACGTCTACCAGGTCGGCGATCACGGCGCTGGCGGTCGGCTCGCTGCCCGCGCCTTTGCCGTAGTAGAGCGTGGTGCCCACCGCGTCACCCTGCACCACCACGGCGTTCATCGCGCCCTCGACGTTGGCGATCAGGCGCCGCGCCGGCACCAGCGTCGGGTGCACGCGCAGCTCCACGCCACCGGCCACGCGCTTGGTGATGCCCAGCAGCTTGATGCGGTAGCCCAGCTGCTCGGCGTAGCGGATGTCGGCCGCCTGCAGCCGTGTGATGCCTTCGACATACGCCTTGTCGAACTGCACCGGAATGCCAAACGCCAGCGCACTCATCAGCGTGGCCTTGTGTGCGGCGTCGATGCCCTCGATATCGAAGGTGGGATCGGCCTCGGCGTAGCCCAGGCGCTGCGCCTCTTTGAGCACGAGGTCGAAATCCAGCCCCTTGTCGCGCATCTCGGACAGGATGAAATTGGTGGTGCCGTTGATGATGCCG
>DYIC01000069.1 GCA_020723845.1 Hydrogenophaga sp. | reverse complement strand
TCGACGAAGCCGGCATCCTCGGCGGCGATGACCGCGCGCTTGAGGTGCGGCGAGATTTGGTCGTAGGGTACCCAGCGCTGGCGCCAGCGCTGCCAGCCGCCGTCTTCTTGCCACAGCCGCCACGCCTCGGAGCGCTGAAACGCGGTGCTCTGCGGATCCACCACCGCCATGAGCGCGATGCGTGCGACAAACCAGACTTGCAACAGCAGCGCCGCCAGCGCGATCCAGCCCAGCACGTGCCACAGCGCGCGCCCGACTCGCCCCATCAGCGGGATTCCCCTAGCTGCGTCTGCAAGCCCGCCTCGCGTGTGAAGCGGAAGCGGGAGACGACGACGATCTGGTCGGCGCGCTGGCGCATGGCCTGATTGAAGCGCGCAAACTGCAGGCTGCGCACGATGGCCTGCGCGCGCTCGTCCAGATACGGATTCCCCGAACCCTGTACCACCTCGGTATCGAGCACGCGGCCGTCGTGGTTGACGGTGATGACCATGGTCAGTTCGCCGTACAGCTTGCGCCCGCCCTGCTCGGGAAACTGGGCCGTGCCGCGGTCCTCGATGCGCCGGCGCAGCTCGTCGTAGTACAGGGCATAGACCGCTTCGCGGGTGGCCGGGCTGATGTAGCGGCGCCGTGGGCGGGCGTTTTCTTCTTCGATGCGCTTTTCGATTTCGGCCAGCGCCTTTACCAGCGCCTGTCGGCGTTGCTCGCGCGCCTGGGCCTGGGCCACATCCGCCGGCGGCGCCGCGCTCAGTTGCGCGATTTCTCGCCGCAGCTGGGCCAGCAGGCGGTTTTGTTGCGCCTTCATGGCCTCGATGCGCTGCTCCTCCTCGTCCAGCGCGTCACCCGCGCGCATCCGCATCGCCGGCGGCAGCGGCGATTGGGCGCGTCCGCGCTCGGCGTCGCCGCCACCGGCCAGGTTGGCTTGCGCGATGGCCTGCGCCCGCTCAGGCGCTTGGTCGCCGCGGGCGTTGACCAGAATGACTTCCAGCGGCGTGTCCTGCAACACACGCTCGGGCCGCAGTGGCGGCACGAAGCGCACCGTCAGCACCACCGCGTGCACCGCCACTGAAAACGCCAGCGCCCACGGCAGTGGGTCGGCGCGCACGCGGGCGCCGAGGGTGGCAAAGGCGCTGGCACGGGCCGTCATCGGCAGCGATCTCCCGATGCCGTCCTAACGCGGCGTCTCGCCCGCCGCCCCTTGGGGACCGGCATCGGTTTCGCCGTCATCCACGGCCACGGCGATGGTCAGCGGGGCGGCGAGCGCGTCGTCGGGCTCGCCCTCCAGCGTGTCCTCGACCTCGGCCACGGGTTCGGTGTCGCCCAGCCGCTCGATGACGGTGCCCGTGACTTCCAGCGTCAGCTCGTCGATCGCGCCCAGCCGCACGCGCACGCGCTCACCGCGCTGCAGCCCGTCGGTGCCCAGCACCGCAAACACCAGTGGCAGCGTCTCGGCGCGCACCAGGTTGTCTTTCAGGAACGCCGCCTCCAGCTCGGTGATGCCGTGCTGGCGCAGGTAGCGCAGCGTCCAATAGCGCTCCATGCTGCTCTGGAACTGGGCGTAAGCGGTGTAGGCGGCGTCGAACGCGCTGATGATGGCCATCAGCGCCGCGTCCTTGGGCTTGAACGGCGCCGCCAGTGCGGCGGTGGCGCCGTGGCGCGCGCAGGCGATGAGCTGCCACTGGTTGACCAAATCGGTGTAGCGCCGCAGCGGCGAGGTGCTCCATGCGTAGCAGGGCACGCCGATGCCCGCGTGCGGCAGCGGCTTGGTGCCCATGCGCACCTTGATGCCAGGCGCCAGGCTCGCCTGGCTGCGGTAAATGCCGGGTACACCCAGCTCGGCCAGCCAGCCGCCCCAGGTTTGGTTGGCCAGGATCATCGCCTCGGCCACGATCAAGTCGAGCGGGGCGCCACGCGAGCGCGTGCCGATGATGACCGTCTCCTCGCCGGTGGGGCCGTCGGGGCCGACACCGTCGAGCTTGAACGTGTAGTCGGGGCGGGTGAAGGTCTCGGGCCGACCGCGGACCGCCTCGCGCCGTGCCTTGCACGCCTGCGCCAGCCGCCACAGAAACGCCAGCGTCGGCCGCAGCGCCTCCACCTCGGCGGGCACCGGGGCCCCCGCCGGGGCGCTGGGGTCTTCCAGCCACGCCGGGGTAATGGCCGCGTCGATCTGGTCGTGGCGCAGGTTGTGCGCGATCGGCACGCGCTCGAGGCGCGTGTGGTGACTGCGGATCTCCAGCGACGCCTCATCGAGCGTCAGATACAGCGACAGCGCCGGCCGGGCTGCGCCAGCCTCCAGCGTGTAGGTTCGCACCACCTCATCGGGCAGCATGGTGATCTTGTGCCCCGGCATGTACACCGTGGATAGCCGCTCGCGCGCCAAGCGGTCCAGCGCACTGTCGGGTGTGATCGCCAGGCCCGGTGCGGCGATGTGGATGCCCAGCGTCACGGTGCCGCTGCCCAGCCCCTGCACACTCAGGGCGTCGTCGATTTCGGTGGTGCTGGAGTCGTCGATCGAAAACGCGGCCACCCCCTCGGCCAACGGCAGGTCGTCGGGCGCGGGTGGCGCCGGCAGCGCGGGAAATCCCGTGCCGCGCGGAAAAAACTCGTGCAGGAAGCGCTGCCAGTGGAACTGGTAGGCGCTGGTGATGGCCCCGGCGCGTTGCAGCAGCGCCAGCGGCGCCAGGTGCGTCTCGCGCGCGGCGTGCACGACCGCCTTGTACTCGGGGGCATTTTTGTCCGGCTTGAACAGAATGCGGTAGAGCTGCGCGCGGATCGGCTCGGGGCAGCTGCCTGCTGCCAGTTCGGCGGCCCAGGCGTCGATTTGCGCCTGTAGGGCCTTCTTGCGCTCGATGGCGGCGAGCGCTTGTTGCAGCACGTCCGCGGGCGCCTTGCGAAACCGCCCCTTGCCCGCGCGGCGAAAGTAGTGGGGCGCTTCGTGCAGGCGCAACAGCATGGCGGTTTGCTGCGCCAGCGTCGCGCCGTTACCGAAGTAGTCACGCGCCAGCTCGTCGAAGCCGAAATCGGCCTCCGGTGCGAATTCCCACGCCAGGTCGAGGTCGATATCGCCGCTGAGCGCGCTGGCGTCGGCCAGCAGCGCCGCAGGGGTGGGTTGGGCAAAGGTCAGCAGCACATGGGCGGCCTTGACCTTGAGCCGCTTGCCCGACTCCAGCTCGATCTGGTGCGAGGCTTCGGCAGATGACAGGATACGGCCGGCGAGCAATTTGCCGGCATCTTCAAACAGGGCAAACAACGTGTGGACTCTCGTGCGGGCGCGCACGCCACACGGGCGGGCGCGCCGGTTGGGGTCGATGCGGCCCCACAGTGTACCGACTTGCCCACCGATTGCGGCACGCCGCGCGGTGCCTGCGCCGTCAGGCCGTGCGCACCGGCGGCGGTGGCGCGGGCAGCCAGCGCAGCAGCGCACGTAGCGCCGCGCCGTACAGCGGCAGCAGCGCCAGCAGGCTGAACGCCAGCTTGGTGGCGTAGTCCACCCAGGCGATTTCGACCCAGTGCTCGGCCATGAACGGGTCGGCGCTGCGCCAGAACGCGACCGAGAAAAAGACGAACGTGTCGAGCAGGCTGCCGATCACGGTCGAGGCGGCCGGGGCGATCCACCACTGTGGCAGCGCGCGCAGGCGGGCAAACACGGCGATGTCGGCCAGCTGCCCGACGACGTAGGCGATGAAGCTGGCCAGCGCAATGCGAAAGACGAAGGCATTGAACTCGCCGAGCGCCGCCCAGCCGTTGAAGCGGCCCTCGAAAAACAGCACCGAGACGACGTAGGACGCCACCAGTGCCGGCAGCATGACGCGCGCCACCACGCGCCGTGCGGCCGGTGCGCCGATCAGCCGAACCGTCAGGTCGGTGATGACGAAGATGAGCGGGAAGGTGAACGCCCCCCACGTGGTGTGCACGCCGAACAGCTGAAACGGCAATTGCACCAGGTAGTTGCTGGCGATGATGATGACGATGTGGAGGGCCACCAGCGTGGGCAGCCCCAGCCAGCCGGGCCGCTGGCCGGCGGCGATAGGGGTCGAGTGCATGAGAAGTCCTTTTTTTTTGCGATGACGATGGGGTGAGGGAACCCATCCGACGGGATGCGGAGCATACCCGAAATCGGCCCGAGATGACTGACCTCACCACGCGCGCACGATGTCGAGCGCTTCCTCGATGCGGCCGATCGGGTGCACCTCCATCGCGTCGAGCACCTCGCGCGTGGCCGCGTCGGGCTTGCGTGGCAGGTTGGCCGCCGGCACCAGCGCGACGCGAAAGCCCAGCTTGGCCGCCTCGCGCAACCGCTCCAGTCCCCGCGGCGCGGGGCGCACCTCGCCGGCCAGTCCCACCTCGCCAAAGGCGACGAAGCGCGTCGGCAGCGCGCGGCCGCGCAGCGACGACTGGATGGCCAGCAACACCGCCAGGTCGGCCGCGGGCTCGGCGATGCGCACACCGCCCACGGCGTTGACGAACACATCCTGATCCGCGCACGCCAGCCCCGCGTGGCGGTGCAGCACGGCCAGCAGCATGGCCAGCCGGTCGCGCTCCAGCCCCACGGACAGCCGCCGCGGCGCGGCGCCCCCGCCGTCGACCAGCGCCTGGATTTCCACCAGCAGCGGTCGCGTCCCTTCCAACGTCACCAGCACACAACTGCCCGGTACCGGCTGGGGATGTTGGCTCAGGAACAGCGCGCTCGGGTTGCTCACGCCTTTCAAGCCGCGCTCGGTCATCGCAAACACGCCCATCTCGTTGACGGCGCCGAACCGGTTTTTGATCGCACGCACCAAACGGAAGCTGCTGTGCGTGTCGCCTTCGAAGTACAGCACGGTATCGACCATGTGCTCGAGCACGCGCGGGCCGGCCAGCGCGCCTTCCTTGGTCACGTGGCCCACCAGCACCAGGGTCGTGCTGCGCTGCCCGTCGCCGCCCGATTTGGCCAGTCGCGTCAGGTGCGCTGCACACTCACGCACCTGCGCGACCGACCCCGGTGCCGAGGCGAGCTGTTCGGTATAGACGGTCTGGATCGAGTCGATCACCGCTACTGCGGGCCGCTCGCGCTCCAGCGTGGCGACGATGCGCTCGAGCTGGATTTCGGCCAGCACCGGCACCTGGCTGTCGATAAGGCCCAGTCGGCGCGCGCGCAGCGCCACCTGGGCGCCGCTTTCCTCGCCGGTCACATACAGCGTGGGCAGCCCCGCACGTTGCAGCGCATCCAGCGCCTGCAACAGCAGCGTGGATTTGCCGATGCCGGGGTCGCCGCCGATGAGCACCACCGCGCCGGCGACGATGCCGCCGCCCAGCACCCGGTCGAGCTCAGGCAAGCCGGTGGGCGTGCGCGCCACGTCGGCGGCCTCGATGTCGCCCAGCCGCGTCAGCGTGCCGGTGCTGGCCAGCCCCTGGCGTAGGGCGCTGAGGCGGTGCCTGCCCGGGGCCGGCTCGGCCAGCGCCTCTACCAGCGTATTCCAGGCGCCGCAGTGCGGGCACTTGCCCAGCCAGCGCGGGCTGCTGCCGCCGCATTCGCTGCAAATGTAGGTGGTTTTGTCCTTGGCCATGCGGTCTCAAATCAGATGCAGGTGCGCCAGCACCGCGTCCAGGTGCGCCGCGAAGTCCGACAGCGCGTGATCGCTGCCGGGCACGATGCGCTGCGGGCTGCCGGGGTAGCGCGCCACCATCTCGCGCCAGTCCAAGACCTCGTCCCCGGTGGCGGCCACCAGCAGCACGCGCGCCGGCTCGGGCAGGGCACCCACTGCCAGCGCGCGCAGCTCCTGCACGTATTCGGGGCGAAAGAAAAAGCGCTCCTGTGGGTCGTGCCACGCGGTGTGCTCGCCGATGTGCCGAGCCAGGTCACGCGCCGGGTCCACCGCCGGGTTGAGCAGCACCGCGCGGCAGCCGGTCAGTGCCGCCAGCCGGGTGGCGTAAAAGCCGCCCAGCGAGGAGCCGATGACACCCATCGCGCCCCGGGGCCAGTCTGCCACGCTGCGCTCGATCAAAGCCCAGGCCGCCGCGGGCGACGGCGGCAACTGGGGGCAGCACCAGGTCACGCGCGGGTGGTCGCGCGCGACGCGCTCGGCGACCATGCGCGCCTTGGTCGAGCGCGGCGACGAGCGAAAGCCGTGCAAGTACAGCAAATGGCTCACGGGCGCGAGCGCCGGCAGCGATGGACGGGGCGTTGGTGCGGATGCCATGGCGCGCAGCATAATCCATGCCCCATGGCTGTCGTCCTGCAAAAACCCCCGCTGCTGTCGCGTCTGGCGCCGCTGGTGCGCGGCTTTGATGGGCGGTTTTTACTCGCCGTGGCGCTGCTGGCGCTCATCGGCCAGGGGGTGATGTGGTCGGTGGCGTACGACATCCCCGGGCGCTACGCCGACCACCTGCGCAACCTGCTCATCGCGGCCGTGGTCATGTTTGCGGTCGCGCAGATACCGCCGCAGCGGCTGCAGGCGCTGGCGGTGCCCACCTACGCCGCCGGTGTCGTCCTGCTGGTGGCCGTGGAACTGTTTGGCGTCACGCGCAAGGGGGCGCAGCGCTGGCTCGACTTGGGCGTCATCACCATCCAGCCCAGCGAGATCATGAAGATCGCGATGCCACTGATGCTGGCGTGGTGGTTCCAGCGCCGCGAGGGGCGGCTGCAGGCGCGCGAATTCGCGGTGGCGCTGGGCTTGTTGGCCGTGCCCGTCGCGCTCATCCTCAAGCAGCCCGATTTGGGCACGGCGCTGTTGGTGGCGGCCTCGGGCTTGTTCGTCATTTATCTGGCCGGGCTGAGTTGGAAGCTGATCGTGCCGCCGCTGCTGCTGGGGGCCGTGGGCATCGTCACGCTGATCGTGATGGAGCCCCAGTGGTGCGCGCCGGGGGTCGATTGGGTGGTGCTGCACGAATACCAGCGCCAGCGCGTGTGCACGCTGCTGGATCCGACCCGCGACCCGCTCGGTAAGGGGTTTCACATCCTGCAGGGCCTCATCGCCATTGGCTCGGGCGGCCTGTGGGGAAAAGGTTTCATGCAGGGGACGCAGACGCACCTGGACTTCGTGCCCGAGCGCAGCACGGATTTCATCTTCGCGGCGTTTGCCGAGGAGTTTGGCTTCGTCGGGGTGCTGATATTGCTGGCGGCGTACACCTATTTCATCGCGCGCGGGCTGATGCTGGCGGCCGAGGCGTCCACCTTGTTTGGGCGCCTGCTGGCGGGAGCGCTGATATTGGTGCCGGCGGTCTACGCGTTTGTCAATATGGGCATGGTCAGCGGCATCTTGCCCGTGGTGGGCGTGCCGCTGCCGTTTTTGAGCTACGGTGGCACCGCCATGGTCACGCTGGGAGCCAGCCTTGGCATGATGCTGTCGGTGGGCCGCCACAAGCGCCTGATTCCCACTTGAGGGAGTGTCCCCGTGCACGGTCGGACGGGGCTGCCTACAATGCCGTCATGATCGCCGTCGAACCCACCCTAGCGCGCCTGGCCACGGCGCGCGCTTTGTTGCTCGAGCCTTATGGCTTGGACGAAACCCATCTGCGCCGCGCGCTGTCGGCCATCATGGCGCCCGGTGTCGATGACGCCGACCTGTACTTCCAGTACACGCGCAGCGAGGGCTGGAGCCTGGAGGAGGGCATCGTCAAGACCGGGTCGTTCAGTATCGACCAGGGGGTCGGCGTGCGCGCCGTCAGCGGCGACAAGACGGCATTTGCCTACTCCGACGACTTGTCGTGGGCCGCGCTGCGCGAGGCGGCCGAGAGTGTGCGCGCCATCGGCCGCCAGGGCGGGGCACAGTGTGCGCGCGTCGGGCGGCGCCGGACGCGCCCTTCGGTGGCGCCGTCGCGCCAGCTCTACGGGGGGCACGACCCCATCGCCACGCTGGAGAGCGCCGCCAAAGTGGCGCTGCTCGAACGCGTCGAGAAGATGGCGCGCGCGCGCGACCCGCGTATCGTGCAGGTGATGGCCGGGCTGGCAGCGGAGTACGACGTGGTGCTGGTGGCGCGCGCCGATGGTGTGCTGGCGGCCGATGTGCGGCCCTTGGTGCGGCTGTCGCTGACCGTGATCGCGCAGCAAGGCGAGCGGCGCGAGGTCGGCACCTCGGGCGGCGGCGGTCGCTTTGGGCTCGACCGCTTCGACGACGCGCTGCTGGCGCGCTACGTGGACGAGGCGGTGCAGGCCGCGCTGACCAACCTGGAGTCGCGCCCCGCCCCGGCGGGCGAGATGACCGTGGTGTTGGGCCCCGGGTGGCCTGGCGTGCTGCTGCACGAGGCCGTGGGCCACGGGCTGGAGGGGGATTTCAATCGCAAAGGTTCCAGCGCGTTTGCCGGTCGCATCGGCGAGCGCGTCGCGGCCAAGGGTGTGACCGTGCTCGACGACGGCACCCTCGAGGGCCGACGCGGCTCGCTCAACATGGACGACGAGGGCAACGCCAGCCAGCGCAACGTGCTCATCGAGGACGGTATCTTGCGCGGCTACTTGCAGGACCGGCTCAACGCCCGCCTGATGGGGGTGGCCCCCACCGGCAACGGTCGGCGCGAGAGCTATGCCCACTTGCCCATGCCGCGCATGACCAACACCTACATGCTGGCGGGCGAGCACGACCCGCAGGAAATCATCGCCAGTGTGCGCCGCGGTCTGTACGCCACCCAGTTCGGCGGCGGACAGGTCGATATCACCAGTGGCAAGTTCGTCTTTTCGGCCAGCAGCGCGTGGTGGGTGGAAAACGGCCGCCCCGTCTATCCGGTCAAGGGCGCGACCCTCATCGGCAGCGGGCCGGAAGCGCTCAAGCGCGTGGTCCTGATCGGCCGTGACCTCGCGCTCGACAGCGGCATCGGCACCTGCGGCAAAGAGGGCCAGAGCGTGCCCGTGGGCGTTGGGCAGCCGACCCTGCGCCTGGACGGGCTGACCGTGGGGGGGACGGCCTGATGGCCACCGTCGCAGCGCGCCCGAGCGTTGCACCCGCACGACAACGGCGCGGTGCGTGCGGGTTGTCAGCATCGTGTCATGCAGGCTGTGCTACAGTCAGGCCTATGCAACTGCGCGGCTTTTACTTCGGCACCTTTTGGTTCTCACGCGTCACCGACGGCAGAGAGGTCTGAAAGCGCCCTGTAACAGCCCACTGAACTCGAAACCGTCGGTCCCCACCGGCGGTTTTTTTTTGACTTCATCTCCCACTCTCTCCAAGGAGCGACCCATGAGCCCGAGCCCCAGCAAAGCCAGCAGCACCGATGCGTGGTATCCGCACCCGGCCGACCGCACCAGTCAGACCGACGACCAACGCATCGAGGACATCACCGTGCTGCCGCCGCCCGAGCATCTGATTCGCTTCTTTCCGATTCGCGGTACCGCGATCGAAAAGCTCATCACCCACACGCGCCGCGCCATCCACCAAATCCTGCACGGCAAGGATGACCGGCTGCTCGTCATCATCGGGCCGTGCTCCATCCATGACCCGGCCGCGGCCATGGACTACGCCCGGCGTCTGAAGGCGCTGCGCGATCAGCACGCCGACACGCTGGAGGTGGTGATGCGCGTGTATTTCGAAAAGCCACGCACCACGGTGGGCTGGAAAGGGCTGATCAACGATCCCTACCTGGACGAGAGTTTTCGCATCGATGAAGGCCTGCGTATCGCGCGCCAGCTCCTCATCGACATCAATCGGCTGGGGCTGCCGGCGGCGAGCGAATTTCTCGACGTCATCAGCCCGCAGTACATCGCCGACCTGATTGCCTGGGGCGCGATCGGCGCCCGCACCACCGAGAGCCAGGTGCACCGTGAGCTGGCCTCGGGGCTGAGCGCGCCCATCGGTTTCAAGAATGGCACCGACGGCAACATCCGCATCGCCACCGACGCCATTCAGGCCGCTAGCCGGCCGCACCATTTCCTGTCGGTGCACAAAAATGGCCAGGTCGCCATCGTACGCACCAAGGGCAATACCGATTGCCACGTCATCTTGCGCGGCGGCAAGCTGCCCAACTACGACGCCGACAGCGTGGCCATCGCCTGCCAGCA
>DYIC01000004.1:19246-69761 GCA_020723845.1 Hydrogenophaga sp. | reverse complement strand
ACAACAACGATTACGTGGACGCCAACGACCAGTGGCGGCACAGCAAGTGGCTGGCCATGATGCAGCGGCGGCTGCGGCTGGCGAAAAAACTGCTCAACCCTGCCGATTCGGTGCTCATCGTCACGATAGATGAACATGAGGTTCATCACCTCGGCATGTTGCTGGAGCAGGAATTCCCCGAGGCGCAGGTGCAGATGGTCACCAGCGTCATCAACCACAGCGGCGTGGCGCGCGCCAAAGCCTTTTACCGCGCCGACGAGTACCTGTTCTTCGTCTTCCTCGGCGCAGCGGCGGTCGTGCCCAACGGCAGGGACATGCTCAACGAGGCTGAGCCTGGCACAGACACAAGGATCGATATTTGGAATCGCCTCTTGCGTCGCGGCACAGGCGCTAGGCGACAGGACAGCCCGAACCTGTTTTATGCATTCTGGGTCGACCCCGTCGCACGGCGCATTCACTCGGTGGGCGACCCGATCCCGCTTGGCCAAAGTCGCGAATCGGTCGCGCCGCCCGCGCCCGGCCTCGTCGCCTGCTGGCCGATCCGTTCCGACGGGACGGAAGGTCGTTGGCAAATCAGCGCGGAGACCGCCCGCAAAGGGCTGGCCGAGGGTACTGTGCGACTGGGCGCTTACACCCGCACGCGCGAGCGCTGGTCAATCTCCTATCTGCGCAACGCCGAGAAAGAGCGCATCCAGCGCGGCGAGATCGAAGTCCTGGGGCGCGACGAAAACGGCGCGTTGATTCTCAGATTCGCCGAGGACGTGCAGCGGGTGAAAAATCCGGTTACGGTCTGGAACCAGCGCTCGCATAATGCCGGAGCGGGCGGCTCCAACCTGCTGCGGGCGCTGCTGCCCGGTCGCCGTTTCCCTTTTCCTAAGTCACTCTACGCCGTAGAAGATGCGCTGCGCTTCTTCGTCGCCAACAAGCCCGAAGCCTTGATCGTGGACTTCTTCGCCGGTTCCGGCACCACGGCGCACGCCGTGCTTCGTCTCAACCGCGAGGATGGCGGACGCCGCCGGTGCATCCTCGTCACCAACAACGAGGTCTCCGCCGAAGATGCTGCCAGCCTGCGCGAGCAGGGGTTCCAGCCAGGCGATCCGGAATGGGATGCATATGGTATCTGCCGCCAGATAACTTTCCCTCGTCTGCGGGCTGCGATCACCGGTAAAACGGACGACGGACAAGCGGTGAAAGGCGAATACAAGTTCAACTTGACCTATCCGATTGCCGAGGGCTTCGCGGCCAATCTCGCCTACTTCAAGCTGGACTTTCTGGACCCCGAGCGCGTGTCGCTGCGCCGCGCGTTCCGCGAGATCCTGCCCTTGCTGTGGCTCAAGGCCGGCGCCGTGGGGCCGCGGCCCGAGCTCAGGCGCAACGAACCGGAGCCCGCACTGTTCGCCCCCGAGGGCAGCAACTTCGTCGTGCTGCTCGACGAGACGCGGATGGGACGGCTGCTCCAGGCCATCAGCGGCCGCACCGGCTTGTCGCATGTGTTCATCGTCACCGACGCGGACGAGTCGTTCAAGACGATGGCGCAAGAGGTTCGCGACGCCGCCGGGAGGGGCAACCCCGGCTTGCAGGTGGTGCAGTTGTACCGGGATTACCTGCTCAACTTTATGATCAACCAAGGAGGTGCGAAATGACGGCGACCGCGAACGAACAACCCAGCGCCAAAGACGTGCTGCGCGCCGTGATCGAGGCGCAGCCCGAGGATGCCAGCTTTGAGGAAATCCTGCGCGAGCTGGCGTTCGAGCGCATGCTCGAACGCGGCCTGGCCGACGCCCGCGCGGGACGCAGCGTGAGCCATGACGAGGCGCTGCGGAGAATCCGTGCATGGCAGAGCTGAGGTGGACGGCCGAGGCACTGGCCTGGCTGGAGGACATTGACCGTTACATCGCCGCGGACAACCCGCCCGCGGCTGCCAAGGTCGTTGACGGCATCGTGGCCAAGGCGGAACTGGCCGCCGAGTTCCCCGACATCGGTACCCGGCTGCGCGTCGTGCCCGAGGGCGAGGTGCGCATGTTGCTGTACGGTCACTACCGTATTGCGTATCTGCGTCGAGGCGATGCAGCCATCGTCGAAATCCTCGGCGTCTTCCATGGCGCGCTCGACATCAACCGGTATCTGCCATGAAGGTCACGCTGTTCGACTTCCAGAAGGATGCGCTGCACCAGCTGCGCGACAAGCTCACGGCCGCGCGCCGCTTCGCCAGCACCGACAACCCGCAGGCCATTGCCTTTTCCGCACCCACCGGCAGCGGCAAGACCATCATCATGACGGCGCTGTTCGAGGCCATCCTGGATCAGCCCGACGATGAGCTCGCGTGGCCGCTGGACTGGACTCCGCAGCGGGATGCCGTGATCCTGTGGGTGTCCGACATGCCGGAGCTCAACGAGCAGACGAAGCTGAAGATCGAGAGCAAGTCCGACAAGGTTTACCGCGTCCATCAGCTCATCACGATCGATGCGCACTTCGATGCGCCGCAGTTGCAGGGCGGCTGCGTGTACTTCATCAACACGCAAAAGCTGGCCGTCAATCAACCGCTGACCAATCGGGGTGACGGACGCCAACACCTCATCTGGGAAACGCTGACCAACACCGCCCGCGCGATACCGGACCGCTTCTATGTGGTGATCGACGAAGCCCACCGGGGCATGGCGTCCGGCCGGGGCGCCAAAGAGGCGCAGACCTTGATGCAGCGCTTTCTCCTGGGGCACCCGGAAGTGGGCCTCGTGAAGATGCCGCTGGTCATCGGTGTGTCCGCCACACCCAAGCGCTTTTTGGACCTGCTGGAACATGCACCGCACACGGTGCACAAGGTCGCCATCTCGGCAGAGGAGGTGCGCGAGTCGGGGCTGCTGAAGGACCGCATCTTGATCCACCACCCCGAGTCGCCGACGACGGCCGAGATGGGCCTGCTGCAGGAAGCCGCGCGCCGCTGGCACCAAATGACGCAGGCGTGGCAGCGCTACTGCCAGGAAGAGCAGGCACCGACGGTCTGGCCCATTCTGGTGGTGCAGGTGGAAAACGGCACCGACCGCCAGCTCACCCGCACCGACCTTGCGGCTGCGCTAAACGTCATCGAGCACGCCATCGGACGCCGGTTGAACGAGGGCGAAGTGGCCCACGCCATGCACGATGCCGGTGATTTGGACGTGGGGGGGCGCCGGGTGCGGCGGGTCGAGGCATCCCGCATCGATGCGGACAAGGAGATCGGCGTGGTGTTCTTCAAGACGGGCCTGTCCACGGGCTGGGACTGTCCGCGCGCCGAGGTGATGATGTCTTTCCGTCGCGCGGAGGATCACACCTACATCGCCCAGCTGCTCGGCCGCATGGTGCGCACGCCGCTGGCGCGCCGCATCGAAAAAGATGCCGCGCTCAACGATGTGCATCTGTTCCTGCCCTACTTCGACACGCAGGCGGTGCAAAACGTGGTGGCCGCACTGCACAACCAGGAGGACGTGCCGCCGGCCGAGACGGGCTCCAGTCGCGAGCTGGTGGTGCTCCAGCGCCGGGCGGGCACCGAGGCCCTGTTCGCCGCCTTGGACGGCCTGGTGACTTACCGCGTGGGCGCCGTGCGGGCGCAAAGCCCGCTGCGACGCTACATGGCCATGGCGCGCAGCTTGACGCTCGACGGGATCGACGACGAGGCCTGGGGCCAGGCCAAGGCGCAGATCGTGGCGTGGATGGCCGAGTGCGTGGCCGCTTTGAAGGCCGCCGGGCAGTTCGATTCGGCGGCGCGCGCCATCACGCAGGTGGGCCTGCGCACCCTGGCCGTACACAACGGAACCGGCGTGAGTGAGCCGCAAGCGGACTATCGCATCGAGGCATCCAGCGTCGACATCGACCGCCTGTTTGAGGAGGCAGGCCGCGTATTCAGCCACGGCTTGCAAATGGAGTACTGGCGCGCCAACGCCGAGCGCGACGCGGTGGACGTGAAGGTGGAAGCCATTGTGCTGGCGCGCGATCCCACGCAGATGGGCGAATTGGAAAAGCGCGCCGAGCAGGCCTTCAACGCCTTGTACGACCAGCACAAGAAGGCGATCTACCAGCTCAAGGAGCATCGCCGTGCCAACTACGAGAAGTTGCGGCTCGCCACGGCCGAACCGGCCGAGGTGCCGTGGCACCTGCCCCAGGCGATCGACTTCAGGCGACAACCCACGGATACGCTGTGGGAGCGCCATCTGTACGTGGAGGGCAACGGCCAGTTCCGGGCCCAGCTGGGTACATGGGAGGCGGAGGTCCTGAAGGAAGAACTCGCCAACCCGGCAGTGGTGGGCTGGTTGCGCAACCTGGACCGCAAACCCTGGTCGCTGGAGGTGCCCTACATGTCAGGGGGAGAGGTCAGGCCGATGTTCCCCGATCTCGTCATCGTTCGGCAGGTGGAAAGCGGGTATGCGATCGACATCCTGGAGCCCCATCGGCCGGACCTGGACGACAACTTCGAGAAGGCGGTTGGGCTGGCCCGGTTCGCCGAACGACATGGAGCACTCTTTGGGCGCATTCAGCTGATTCGCCAGCAGTCCACCGCCGGCGGCGAGCGCTACGTGCGGTTGGAGATCAATCACACCCCCACCATCAAGCGGCTGCTGTTGATCACCAGCAATCCCCAGCTCGACGCGGTGTTTGCGGAACTTGGCAAGTGAGCAGATAGGGCCTTTGTGAAAGAGATGACTTGACATCCTCCCCGGCCTGAAGTCCGGAGATTCCTTCGGCGCTCAGGCGCGGCCTACCCTGAACGGCGGTGCTTGCCGTGCACTTAGTCGAACGCACGGTAAAGGTGAGCGGTGCATGTCAAGATAGTTGTCGCCTGAATCATGCTGCTAAGGAACCGCTGAATAAACCCCGCCCGTCCGTCTCGAGCGCTGCTGCGCTGGCGGACTGGCCAAAGATGGTGCCGCAGCCCGCACTCAGCGACCCTCGCGGGCCAGATCGGTACCCACGAACCGGCGGATGGCCTAACTGTCGTACAGCGCGTCCTCGAGGCCTTCGTCCGACAGCCCAAAGCCCTTTTGCACGACGTACGCCCTGAGCTCGCGTCGGGTGAGCTTCTTCTTGGAGACGACCTCGAGTTCGGCAAAGCTCGTCTGGATGGGCATGGGGCTGGTCTGTGGGCTGGGTTAGGCAGGGTGTGTCGATATGATGGTGCCAGGTCGTGGGAAGGTTGGGGATTGAATCAGTTGATCCCTAGCCAACGACACGACCGCCGGCTTCACGCCCGCGGCAGCGTCACGCCCCGCTGCCCCTGGTACTTGCCGCCGCGGTCGCGGTACGAGACGTCGCAGACCTCGTCGCTCTCGAAAAACAGCACCTGCGCGCAGCCCTCGCCGGCGTAAATCTTGGCTGGCAGCGGGGTGGTGTTGGAAAACTCCAGCGTCACATAGCCTTCCCACTCGGGCTCGAAAGGCGTGACGTTGACGATGATGCCGCAGCGGGCGTAGGTGCTCTTGCCCAGGCAGATGGTCAGTACGTTGCGCGGGATGCGGAAGTACTCCACCGTGCGCGCGAGCGCAAAGCTGTTGGGCGGGATGATGCAGTGGTCCCCGTGAAAATCGACGAAGCTCTTCTCGTCGAAGTTCTTGGGGTCGACCACCGTGCTGTGGATGTTGGTAAAGACTTTGAATTCCGGCGCGCAGCGGATGTCATAGCCGTAGCTGCTGGTACCGTAGCTGATGACGCGCCGTCCGTCGACCTCGCGAATTTGGCCCGGCTCGAACGGCTCGATCATGCCGTATTCCTCCGCCATGCGGCGGATCCATTTGTCGCTTTTGATGGTCATGGTGGCGTGGCGCAACAGTCGTTCACTGCATTTTACGTAGGCGACGCGCGCCAGTCAGGCCGCTGCGGCGGCAAACGCGGCATGGAGCCGCTGCAGGTAGCGCGCGCGGGTCGGCTCGTCGATGAACGCGGCCTCGAACCCGTTGGCCAACAAGCGCCACGCCTGACGCGCGCTCAGGCCCAGCGCGGCCACGGTCTGCACCAGGTTGTCGCCCACGTAGCCGCCAAAGTAGGCCGGGTCGTCCGAATGCACCGACACGCACAAACCGGCATCCAGCAGCCGACCCAAGGGGTGCCGTGTCAAATCGGGATAGACGCACAGCTTGACATTGGACAGCGGGCACACCGTCAGCGGCACGCGCTCGCGCGCCAGCCGCTGCATCAGGGCGGGGTCGTGCAGCGCCTGCACGCCGTGGTCGATGCGCTGCACCTGCAACAGGTCGAGCGCTTGCCAAATGTAGTCTGGCGGCCCCTCTTCACCTGCGTGGGCCACGACGTGCAGCCCCAGTGCGCGGGCACGCTCGAAGACGCGCACGAACTGGCGCGGAGGGTGATCGCGCTCGCTGGAGTCGAGCCCCAGGCCGATGAAGTGTTCGCGGTACGGCAGCGCGGCTTCCAGCATCGTCAACCCCTCGTCTTCGCTGAGGTGACGCAGCACGCACAAAATCCACTGCACCGACAGCCCGAGTTCGGTCTGCGCGCGGCGCTGCGCCGCGACCAATCCCTCGAACAGCACGGCCATCGGGATGCCGCGTGCCGTGTGCGTCTGCGGATCGACGAAACATTCGGCATGGACCACGCCGTCGGCGGCCGCGCGCTGGAAGTAGGCCCACGCCAGGTCGTAAAAATCCTGCGCCGTGCGCAACACCCCAGCGCCGGCGTAGTACAGGTCCAGAAAACTCTGCAAGTCGGTAAACGCGTACGCCGCGCGTACGTCCTGCACGCTCGCGTACGGCAGCGTCACGCCGTTGCGCTGCGCCAGCGCGAACATCAGCTCCGGCTCCAGCGTACCTTCGATGTGCAAGTGCAGTTCGGCCTTGGGCGCCGAGCGCAGCAGCGCGGGCAGACGCTGCGCCGGAATGCGGTCGAACGCGATGTCGGGTTCGGCAAGGGCGGCTGAATCCATGGTCGGCTCCGTCAACAAACACCATACGCGATACCGGTGTCACGCAGATACCGCCGATAGGCCGCGCTCAAGCGATCGGCGGCACACATGGCTTCGCCGCCCGCATACAGCGGCAGGCGCTTGGGCGTTTGCGACTCGAGAATCGGTTGGTCCTGGGCGAAGATCATCGCCTGGAAAGTGCGCAGGGACTCGTCTGGGGTGTCGAAATCGGTGGTGTGTTGCACGAACCAGACGCGGCAAGATTCCTCCTGCATCGGGCAGACCCAGAGCACGTAGGCATCGGCGGGTCCGTCACCGTCGGGGCGCTTCTGCAACATCGCCGCAAAAGGGCTGAGCACCTCGTAGCGGTAGCGCACCCAGGTCCCCTGCTGCGCACCCGCGCTCGCCCGCGGTTGCCAGGCCGGGTAGTCGGCGACGAATGGCCGCCCGTCGGGCGTGTGCGAAACCGCGCAAGGGGGAACGTCGGCATGCGCGGGCTCGCCAAGCCAGCCGTCGTGCACGAAGGCAAAGTGCGCCGTGTCCAGAAAGTTCTCCACCACGCGTGGAGCGCTCGTGGCCACGTCGAACGGGCCGTGCGCGACGCAGCGCGGCGGCAGGTCTGGCAGCGCCGGCACCGCCACGCTGGGCTGACCCAGACAGACCCAGACCATGCCGTGGGCCTCACAGGCGGCATACGCGTGCGCCGCTTGGGCTGGTGCCGGGATAAACGCCGGCAAGGCGGGAATGGCGCGACATCGGCCCGCCCCGTCGAAGCGCCAACCGTGGTAGGGACACTGCAGCTGGCCCTGCACCACGGCACCCAGCGACAGCCGCGCGCCGCGGTGGGGGCAGCGGTCGGCCAAGACCTGCACCGCGCCCGCCTCATGGCGCCACAGCACCAATGGCTCGCCCAGCAGCCAGCACGCCAGCGGCGTGGGTCCCACGGCGCTGGCCAGCGCCACCGGCCACCAATGGTCGCGCTCGACCATCACTTACCCGACGGCACCTTGCCCTCGACCCCCTTGACGAAGAAGTTGACCTGGTCTTTCCAGGCCTGATCGGCCTTGACGTCCTTGGCCAGCACTTCCTTGCCGGTGTTGTCGACGATGGGGCCGGTGAAGACCTCGAACTCGCCGCTCTTGAGGCCGGCCTTGACCTCCTCGACCTTCTTCTTGGCCTCCTCCGGCACGACGTCGGCGATCTTGATCAGGTCGTTGAGGCCTTCCTTGACACCCCAGATGGTGCGCTTGTTACCCTGCCAAGTGCCGTCGAGCACTTCCTGCACCGCTTGGATGTAGTATGGCCCCCAGTTGACCACGGCCGACGCCAGGTGTGCCTTCGGACCGAAGCTGCTCATGTCGCTGTCCCAGCCGAAGGCGTATTTGCCGTTCTTCTCGGCCGTCTGTAGCACAGCGGTGGAGTCGGTGTTTTGCAACAGCACGTCGGCACCCTGGTTGATCAGGCTCTGGGCGGCCTCGGTCTCCTTGGGCGGGTCGAACCAGCTGTTGACCCACACCACCTTGAGCTTGATGTTGGGTTTGACGCTCTGCGCGCCCAGCACGAAGGCGTTGATGTTGCGCAGCACCTCGGGGATGGGGAAGGAGCCGACGAAGCCCAACGTGTTGGTCTTGGTCATATGCGCGGCGATGATGCCGGCCATGTACGTGTCCTGATAAAAGCTGGCGTCGTAGACGCGCATGTTGTCGGCGGTCTTGTAGCCGGTGGCGTGCTCGAACTTGACGTCCGGAAATTCACTGGCCACCTTGAGCATCGGCTCCATGTAGCCGAATGAGGTGGCAAAGATGATCTTGTTGCCCTGCGCCGCCAGGTCGCGGATGACGCGCTCGGCGTCGGCCCCTTCGGGCACGCTCTCGACGAAGGTGGTTTGCACCTTGTCGCCGAAGTGTGCCTCGACGGCTTTGCGACCCAGGTCGTGCGCGAACGACCAGCCAGCGTCACCCACCGGGCCCACGTACACCCAGGCGGCCTTGAGCGGCTGGGGCTTGGGTGCCTCGGCGGCCGGCGCCGGGGCTGGCGCCTTGGCGGCTTCTTCCTTCTTGCCGCAGCCCACCAGCGCCGAGCCGGCCACCAACCCCAGCGCCGCTGCCTTGGCGGCGGTCTTGAGCCATTCGCGTTTGCGCATATCGATCATGGAAACACTCCTTGAGAAAAAATGGGCGATCTTCACGACCCAGGATGAAACGGTTTGCCCAGCGACTGCGGCATGTGGGTGCGAATCCACAGGGGCGAGCGCGAGATGAGCACCAGCACCACGATGGTGGCCAGGTACGGCAGCATGGTCAAGAACTGGCTGGGCACCGCCACCCCCATGCCCTGCAAGTGGAATTGCAGCATCGTCACCCCACCGAACAGGTAAGCCCCCAGCAAAACCCGTGCCGGTCGCCAAGTGGCAAACGTGGTCAGCGCCAGCGCGATCCAGCCCTTGCCCGCAATCATGCCTTCCACCCACAGCGGGGTGTAGACGGTGGACACGTAGGCCCCCGCCAGCCCGCACAGCGCGCCCCCCAGCACCACCGCCAGCAGCCGGATGCGGCGCACGGGATAGCCCAGCGCATGCGCCGATTCAGGGCTTTCGCCCACGCTGCGCAGCACCAGCCCGGTGCGCGTGCGATCGAAAAGCCACACCAACGCCAGCGCCAGCGCGATGGCGCCATAGACCAGCACGTGCTGCCGAAAAAGCGCCGGGCCAATGAACGGCAGATCGGCCAGCAGCGGCACCGCCGGTGCCACCAGCTCTGGCAGTTTGTACTGGGTGTAGGGCTGCCCGGCAAACGCCGACAGCCCCGCGCCCAGCAGGCTCAGCGCCAGGCCGGTGGCATACTGGTTGGTGTTGAGGTAGATGACCAGCCAGCCAAACAGCAACGACAGCAGCGCCGCCACGCCCATGCCGGCCAAAAACCCGACCGGGTGCACCCCCAGGTGCACCACGGCGGCGAAACCGGCCAAGGCCCCGCACAGCATCAAGCCCTCGGCCCCCAGGTTGACGACGCCCACCTTCTCGTTGATGAGCAGGCCCAGCGCCGCAATCGCCAACACGGTGCCGGCGTTGAGCGTGGCCGCGATCAGCAGAGCCAGCGCTTCCATCAGCCCTTCCTCCAACGCAGACGGTAGTGGATCAGTGTGTCGCAGGCCAGCAACGTCAGCAGCAACAGGCCCTGAAAGACGCCGGTGATCGACTTGGGCAGCCCCAGCCGCGACTGGGCGAGCTCACCACCGATGTAGAACAGGCTCATGAGCAGCGCCGAGCCGACGATGCCCAGCGGATGCAGACGACCCACGAACGCGACGATGATGGCCGCAAACCCATATCCCACCGGCACATGGGGCGTGAGCTGGCCCACCGGCCCCGCCACCTCCAGCGCACCGGCCAGACCGGCGAGCGCACCCGTCACGCCCATGGCCACCCACAGCGCGCGCCGCGACGAAAACCCCGCATAGCGCGCCGCCGCCGGCGCCAGTCCCCCCACCTGCTGCGCAAACCCGGCGCGCGTACGAAACAGAAACACCCACACCGCTACCACCGCCACCAGGGCCATCACCAGGCCCCAATGCAGTCGCAGTCCGGCGTACAGGCGCGGCACCATCGCCTGCGGGTCGAAGCGTTGCGTCTGCGGAAAGTTGAACCCCATCGGGTCTTTCCACGGCCCATAGACCAGGTAGTTGAGCACCTGCACCGCCACGTAGACCAGCATCAGGCTGACCAGGATTTCGTTGGCGTGAAAGCGGTCGCGCAGCAGCGCCGTGATCGCGGCCCAGAGCCAGCCGCCGACCACACCGGCCAGCAGCACCACGGGCCAGACTGGCCAAGCGGCCCCGGCCAGCGCCAGCGCCGTGCCGCTGGCGAACACGGCACCGATGATGAACTGCCCCTCGGCACCGATATTCCAGACATTCGAGCGAAACCCGATCGCCAGTCCCAGGCCGATGAGCAGCAGCGGTGTGGCCTTGAGTAGCAGCTCGCTCCAGGCGCGGGCGTCTCGCATCGGCTCCCAAAAAAACACCCGCAGACCGGCCACGGGATCCTTGCCCAGCGCCGCAAACAGCGCCATGCCGATGACCACGGTGATGGCCAGCGCCAGCAGCGGCGACGCCGCGCTCCATGCGGCCGACGGCTGGGGACGCAACTCAAGCCGCAGCATGCTGCCCCTCCTGCACCGGTTCTGGCGCCTGCGGCCACAGGCCCGACATCCACTCGCCCACGCGCTGGGGGGTGGCTTGCGCCACCGTCAACGGCGGCGACAGCCGACCGCGCGCCATCACATACAGCCGGTCGCACAGCTCGAACAGCTCGTCGAGCTCCTCGCTGACGACGAGCACCGCGCACCCAGCCTCACGCAGGGCGACGATCTCGGCGCGGATCTGCGCCGCGGCCCCCACGTCCACCCCCCACGTGGGCTGCGCGACGATGAACACGCGCGGGCGCGCGTCGATCTCGCGCCCGACGATGAACTTTTGCAGATTGCCGCCCGACAGCGACTGCGCGGCGGCATCCGGCCCCGCGGCCTTGACCCGGTAGCGCTCGATGAGGTCGCGCGCCTGCGCCCGCAGCGCCCCCAGGTGCAGCCAACCCGCGGGGCCCACGGCCTCGCGCCGCGTCAGCAGCAGGTTGTGCGCCAGCCCCATGGAAGGCACGGCGCCGCGCCCGAGGCGCTCTTCCGGCACGAAATGCAGGCCCTGGCGTCGCCGCGGACCTGGCCCCAGACGCGCGATGTCGCGCCCGTCCAAGCGGATGGAGCCGGGCGGCGCCGCCGTGACCTCGCCGGACAAGGCGGCAAGCAACTCGCGCTGACCATTGCCCGACACCCCGGCGATACCGACGATTTCGCCCGCACGCACCTGCAAATCGACCGCCTGCAAGTCGGTGCCAAACGGCTCGCTGCTGGGCAGGGTCAGCGCGCAAACGTCCAGTACGACGTCGCCGCTGGCCGCGCGGTGCGGCGGCAGCGCGGGGGGCTCGCTGCCGATCATGAGCCGCGACAGCTCGGCATTGCTCGCCTGACGCGGGTCGCACACACCCGTCACGCGCCCGCCACGCATCACGGTGCAGGTGTCGCACAGGGCCCGGATCTCGTGCAGCTTGTGGCTGATGTAGAGGATGCTGCAGCCTTCGCTGGCGAGCTGGCGCAGCACGCCGAACAAGCGCTCGACCGCCTGCGGCGTGAGCACGGACGTCGGCTCGTCCAAGATGAGCAACTGCGGCTGCGTCAGCAGGGCGCGCACGATCTCGACGCGCTGGCGCTCGCCCACCGAGAGCGTGTGCACCGGCCGCCGCGGATCGATCTCCAGCCCGTACTCGCGTGCCTTGACCTCGATGGACTCGCTCACCTCGCGCAGCGACAGGGCCGCGTCGAGCCCGAGCCAGACATTCTCGGCCACGGTCAGCGTCTCGAACAGGCTGAAGTGCTGAAACACCATGCTGATGCCCAGCGCGCGTGCCTCTTGCGGGTTGCGCACGTGCACCGGGCGGCCGTTGAAGAGCACGGCACCGTCGTCGGGCTGCACTGCGCCGTAGATGATTTTCATCAAGGTGGACTTGCCCGCGCCGTTTTCGCCCAACACGGCATGGATGCTGCCCGGCTGAACCTCCAGCGAGACGCCGTCGTTGGCCACCACGCCGGGGTAGCGCTTGGTGATGTGGTGCAGTTGCAGTCGCGGCGGAGGGCTCATGGCGCGGTATCGGGGCCGGTGGATCGGAAAGCAGATTCGCGCGCCACGGTCTGCGCACGCGAAGGTGCGGATGGTAACGGGGTTTGGCCCTCGCGCGCCGGGTCGCACAGACCCGCCGCGACATCGCGGATAGCCTGGCGCAGCCATTGCGCGGCGGGCGAGGCGTGCGTGCGCTCGTGCCAGAGCTGGTAGTACAGCAGCCGCGGAAACCGCAACGGTGGCGCCACGATCGCCACCGGCAGCGTGTCCACGAAGCGCTGGCAGTACTGGCGGCCCGTGGTCAGCACCAGCAGGCTCTGGCTGACCATGGCCGGAATCAGCCCGAAGTGCGGGCAACGCACCACGATGTTGCGGGTCAACCCCTGCTGCGCGAGGTGGTCGTCGATCACGCCGCGTGCGCCGGGCGCCATCGGAGTGGGGGCCACGTGTTCGGCCTGCAGCCACTCGGTCAGCGTCCAGCCCCGGCGCAGTGCCGGGTGCCGGGTCGAGACCAGGCACACCACCTCATCCCCGAACAGCCGCCCTTGGTGCAGGTCATCCGGCGCCTGCGGCCAGTTGCCGATCACCACGTCCACCTCGCCCTGGGCGAGGCGATACCGGTAGTCGGCTTCGCCCGACAGGGGCTGGATATCCACGCGCGCCAGCGGCGCGCTGGCCTTGATGTGTGCCACCAACCGCGGCAAAAAACACGGGTCGAGATAGTCGCTGGCCGCGATGGCGAAGATGTGCGTGCCGTGCGCGGGGTCGAACGCGCGCGCGCCCGCCAGCATCGTCTCCGTTTGGCGCAGGATTTCGGCCGCCGGCGCGATCATGCGCTGCGCGACGGCCGTGGGCACCATGCCCGAGCCGGCACGCACGAGCAGTGCATCGCCCGTCAGCCGCCGCAAGCGGCGCAGCGCGGCGCTCACCGCCGGCTGGTGCATGCCCAGACGGACGGCGGCGCGCGTGACACTGCGTTCGGTCAGCACCGTATACAACACCCGGATCAGATGGATGTCGATGCTGTCCCACGGAAGCGGACGTGACATACCTCGGCGTTTATGACGGTCATAACCCGAATCGTATGACACTTGCGCCCGTCGGGCGTACTCTGACGCCCATGAACGTGTGCGACGCCACCCCACTTCGCCCGCCAACGTTGACGCTGGTGCACCGCGGACGGCTGCGGCGCCTGACCGACGTGCCACCGGACCGCACCCTGCTCGCCCTGCTGCGCGAAGACTTGGGGCTGACCAGCGTCAAGGAGGGGTGCGCCAGCGGCGACTGCGGCGCGTGTACGGTGGCAGTGGCCGATCGGGCGCCGGACGGAACCTTGCGTTGGCGCGCGCTCAACAGCTGCATCCGCCTGGCGCACGCCGCGCATGGTTGCGCCGTCTGGACCGCCGAAGACCTGACGCGAGACCCGCTGATCACTCGAAACGGCGCCCTGCACCCCGTGCAGCAGGCGCTGGTGGACGCGCACGGCACGCAGTGCGGTTTTTGCACCCCGGGCTTCGTCATGAGCCTGTTTGTGCGCTATCAACGACGGGGGCCGGACAGCCCCCTCACGCACCCCCTCACGCGCGAAGAGGCCCTGCAAGCGCTGTCCGGTAATTTGTGCCGCTGTACCGGTTACCGCCCCATTCTGGACGCCGCACAGGCGATGACGGCCCTGCCCCCGGCCGCGGTCGACGAGGCCGCGCTGGACGCCCTGCTGGCCGAGGCGGCCCGCGAGGAGGCCGACGCCGACCCCGCCTCCGACGCCGCAGCCGCCTACTGGGCCCCGCGCGAGCTGCGTGACCTGTTGATCGCCCGCGCGCGCTGGCCGCAGGCGCGGCTGGTGGCGGGCACGACCGACGCTGGCCTGTGGATCACCCAGCAGCGCCAACGGCTGCCGCAGGTGCTGGATGTGACGCGTTGCGCGGCCTTGCAGCGCATCGAGTCGGTGCGCGACACCGACGGCACCCAGGTGCTGCGCATCGGCGCTGCAGCCACCCTGCACGATGCCTTCGCGGCGCTGCAGCGGCACTGGCCGACGCTGCAGGGGTTTTTCGAGCGCTTCGCGGGTCAGCCCATCCGCTACGGCGGCACGCTGGGGGGAAACGTGGCCAACGGCTCGCCGATCGGCGACTCGATGCCGCTGCTGATCGCTCTGGGGGCTGCGGTCGTTTTGCTGCGCTGGGATGGATCGGCGATCGCGGAGCGCCGGCTGCCGCTGGAGGATTTCTACCGCGGCTATCGCCAGACCGACTTGGCCCCCGACGAAATCGTGGGCTACGTGGAGGTGGCGCTCGGCGACGGCAGCGCGCTGCCCGAGGTGGTCGCGCACAAGGTTTCCAAGCGCTTCGAGGACGACATCTCGGCCGTGTGCCTGGCCGTCGCGCTGTGGCGCGACCGCGAAGGGCGGGTTGCCGAGGTGCGCATCGGCGCGGGCGGCGTGGCCGCGGTACCGGCACGCGCACGGCGCACCGAGGCCGCCTTGCGCGGCCAACCCTGGTGCGCCCAGACGGTGCGCGCCGCCGCCGAGGTGTTGCAGGCCGAGTTTGAACCGCTGAGCGACGGACGCGCCAGCGCCGAGTACCGGCGCGCGCTGTTGGGCAGCTTGCTCTGGCGCACCTGGTTGCAAAGCGCCGACCCAGCGCCCGACATGCCAATCCGGCTAGACGAGCCCGACCCCTGGCACACGCTGGCGCAAGCCGTGGTGGAGGCACGCACATGAACGCCCCGCTGCTCCTGGACACACCCGCTTCCACCGCGTGCGGGCGCAGCGTCGCGCACGAAAGCGCTCGGGCGCAGGTCGAGGGGCTGGCGCCCTATGTGGACGACCTGCCCGAGCCGCGCGGCACCTGCTACGCCGCCCCGATTCTGTCGCCGGTGGCGCATGGGCGGCTGTGGGGGCTGGAGACGGCCACCGCGCTGGCCATGCCCGGTGTGCTGGCCGTCGTGACGGCCGCTGACATCCCCGGCGACCCGATACTGGCCGCGTTCGCGCACGACGAACCTATCTTGGCGCAAGACACCGTGCAGTACGCGGGCCAGGTGTTGGGGCTGGTGGTGGCGCGCGACGTCACGACGGCGCGGGCCGCGGCACGCGCCGTGCAGGCGCGCATCGACCCCTGGCCCGCCGTGCTCGATGCGCGTGCCGCCCATGCGCAGCGGCAGTATGTGCTGCCGCCGGTGCACGTGCGGCGCGGCGACGCGGCCGCCGCCATCGCGCAGGCGCCGCACCGCTTGACCGGCTCGTTTGCCGTTGGCGGGCAGGAGCACTACTACCTGGAAGGCCAGGTGGCGCTGGCCATCCCACAGGAGCAGGACCAGTGGATGGTGCTGTCGAGCACCCAACACCCGGGCGAGGTGCAACATTGGGTGGCCCACGCGCTGGGGCTGGCCAACCACCAGGTGCGGGTGGAGTGCCGACGCATGGGCGGCGGCTTCGGTGGCAAGGAAACGCAGGCCGGCCACGTCGCGGTCTGGGCCGCGCTGGCCGCGCACAAGGTGGGCGCACCGGTCAAGCTGCGGCTGGATCGCGGCGACGACATCCTCATCACCGGCAAGCGCCATCCGTTTACCTACGACTACGCCGTCGGCTTCGACGATGAGGGTCGCATCCTGGGACTCGATTTGTCGATGTTCGTGGACTGCGGCTTCTCGGCCGATCTTTCGGGCCCGGTGGCCGACCGCGCCGTGTTTCACAGCGACAACGCCTACTTCGTGCCGCACGTGGCGCTGCACAGCTACCGCTGCCGCACGAACAAACAAAGCGCCACCGCCTTTCGGGGCTTCGGCGGCCCGCAGGGCATGGTGGCGATCGAAACCATCCTCGGCGACATCGCCCGCCACCTGGGGCGCGATGCGCTGGACGTGCGTCGCCGCAACCTATACGACGACGCCCCCGCCCCGGTCTGGACGGCGCCGCTGCCCACCGGCAGCAACCCGCTGCCCGCTCGGCGCGACACGACGCCCTACCAGATGCGGGTGGAGGACAACATCCTGCGCCCCCTCATCGACACCCTGGCCGAGCGCTGCCGTTATGCGCAGCGGCGCGCCGCGATTGCCGCCTGGAACGCGCGCAGCCCCGTCATCCAGCGCGGCCTGGCGCTGACGCCGGTCAAGTTCGGCATCAGCTTTACCGCCACACTGTTCAACCAGGCGGGGGCGCTGGTGCACGTCTATACCGACGGCAGCGTGTTGGTCAACCACGGCGGCACCGAGATGGGCCAGGGCCTGCACACCAAGGTGGCGCAAATCGTGGCCGATGAGCTGGGTGTGCCGCTCGAGCGGGTGCGCGTCAGCGCCAGCGACACCGCGCGCGTGCCCAACGCGAGCGCCACCGCCGCCTCCAGCGGCACCGACCTCAACGGCCGCGCGGCCCAGTACGCCGCGGCCAGTGTGCGCGCCAACCTGGCCGCTTTCGTCGCCGGGCTGGACGGCTGCGGCGCGGGCGAGGTTCGCTTCGAGGGCGGCTGGGTGCGCTCGCCCCGGGCGCGTCGGCGCTTCGACGACGTGGTGCGCGAGGCCTACGCCAACCGCATTCCCCTCTGGAGCGACGGTTTTTACCGCACGCCCAAAATCCACTATGACAAAACCACGCTGACTGGGCGGCCGTTTTATTACTTCGCCCACGGCGCCGCGTGCAGCGAAGTGGCCATCGACACCCTCACGGGCGAGCTGCGCGTGCTGGCGGTGGACATCTTGCACGACGTGGGGCGCAGCATCAACCCGGCGATCGACATCGGCCAAATCGAAGGCGGCTTCATCCAAGGCATGGGGTGGCTGACCACCGAGGAGCTGGTCTGGCGCGCCGATGGCCAATTGTGGACCACCGGCGCCAGCACGTACAAGATCCCGTCTGCGGGCGACCTGCCGCCGCACTGGCGCGTCGAGCTGTGGCCACAGGCCAACCGCGAGGACAACGTGTACGGCAGCAAGGCGGTGGGCGAGCCACCGTTCATGCTGGCCATCAGCGTGTGGGAGGCGGTGCGCGACGCCGTGGCCAGCGCCCGCCGCCACGCTGGTCTGCCCGCCGACGGCCCGCTACCGATGGACGCCCCCGCCACCCCGGAGCGCATCTGGCGCGCCTGTCAGATGCGCTAACGACAGCGCCGCCCCCCGAACGCGCCCACTACACCAGCAGCAGCGCCCGAAAATCGTTGACGTTGGTGTGCGTCGGCCCGGTGACGAACAGGTCGCCCAGCGCCGCGAAGAAGCCATAGCTGTCGTGCCGGTCCAGACACGCCTGGGCCGACCACCCCAGCGCCCGGGCTCGCACCAGCGTGTCTGGTGCAACGAACGCGCCCGCATTGTCCTCGGTGCCATCGATGCCGTCGGTGTCGGCCGCCAGCGCCCACACGCCCGGCAAGCCGTCCAGCCCCAGCGCCAGCCCGAGGGCGAATTCGGCCGCACGCCCGCCGCGCGCGCGCTCGCCCACGGCCAACTGGGGCGGGCGCACCGTCACCGTCGTCTCGCCGCCCGACAGCAGCACGCACGGCGGCTGAAACGGCCCCTGCCCTTGCCGCGCATAACGGGCCAGCCCCGCGTGCACCCGGCCCACCTCGCGCGACTCGCCCTCGATCGCATCGCCCAGCACATGGGCCCGCAGGCCCAAGCGGCGCGCCTCATCGGCCGCGGCCTGCAGCGCCTGGTGCGGCGTGGCCATCAGGCGCACGGTGCAATCGGTCCAGCGCGGGTGGTCGGGCTTGGGCGTTTCCAGCCGCCCATCGAGCAGCGCCTGCCGCACCGGCTCGGGCAGCGCGATACGGTAGCGCTCCAGCACCGCTAGCGCGTCGGCGGCGGTGCTGGGGTCGGGCACGGTCGGGCCACTGGCGATGGTCGCGGGGTCGTCCCCCGGTACATCGCTGATCGCCACCGTCCACACCGGTGCGGGCGCTGCGGCCAGCGCCAATCGTCCGCCCTGGATGCGCGAGAGATGTTTGCGCACGGCGTTCATCTCGCCGATGGAGGCGCCGCTGAGCAGCAGCGCGCGCGTGATGGCCTGCAAGTCGGCCAACGTCAAGCCGGGCGCGGGCAGCGCCAGCAAGGCCGAGCCGCCACCCGAGACCAGCGCGATGACCCGATCGTCGGCCGTCAAGCCCTGCACCGCCGCCAGCATGCACTCGGCGGCACGCACGCCCGCCGCGTCGGGTACGGGGTGCGCCGCCTCCAGAATGTCGATGCGCGGCGCCAGCCCCGCCGGGCGCGGCGGCGTGTGGCCGTAGCGGGTGACCACGACGCCCGCGAGCGGCGCCTCGGCGGGCCAAGCGGCCTCGAGCGCGTGCGCCATCGCACCCGCTGCCTTGCCCGCACCCACCACCACGGTGCGCCCGCGGGGCACGGGGGGCAGATGGTGCCGCAGCTGCGCGGCTGGCAGTGCGCGCTGTACGGCGGCGTGATACAGCCGCGTCAACAGCGCGCGAGGCTCGCGCTCGAAATCCTTGCTCATCTGTCCGCTTTCTGCAAATCGGCTGCGCGGCGACGCAGCCCCAGGCATTCGATCCACCCCAGCCCCGCCTCGGTGCCGCCAGCTGCCGCGTCGGCTGGCAGGTATTCCGCGCCGATCCAACCGTCCCAGCCGCTGGCAATCATGGCATCGGCCAGCGCCGCCCAGTCAACCGTGCCCGTGCCGGGCTCGTGGCGCCCGGGACAGTCGGCCCACTGCACATGGCCCACGTGAGGGTAGCACCGCTGCCACACGGCCAGCGGATCCTGCCCCATGCGCGCCACGTGGTAGGCGTCGAACTGCAGCCGCAGCCCCGGGTGGGCCACCCGCGCCAGCACGGCCAGCGCCACCTCGACCGTATCGACCAAAAAGCCCGGGATGTCGAGGCTGTTGATCGGCTCCAACCGCAGCCCGATGCCGGCTCGCGCGCACGCGTGCGCCGCGGCGCGCAGGTTGTCCACCAGCGTATCGAGGGCCTGCTCGCGCGTCACCCCGGCAGGGGGCACACCCGCGATCACGTTGAGCTGTGGCACCCCCAACGCAGCCGCGTACGCCAGCGCCTGCGCGATCCCGGCGCGAAACTCGGCCACCCGCTCCGGGTGGCAGGCGATACCGCGCTCCCCCGCCGTCCAATCCCCGGCGGGCAGGTTGTGCAGCACCAGGCGCAGCCCGTGGCGCCGCAGTTCGGCCGCGATCGCCGCGGGCGGGTGGTCGTACGGAAACTGGCACTCCACGGCGGTGAAGCCGCACGCCGCCGCAGCCCGGAAGCGCTCCAGAAACGGCCGCTCGGCATACAGCAGGCTCAGGTTGGCTGCCAGGCGCAGCCGCGCGCGGGGGCTCACACGGTCGAAGGGATGGGACACGTCGGACTCTCCGGTCGGACGCCCGTGCGGGCATCCAGTTGCGCGTAAGGAGGCAGGCCCTGCAGAATCAAGCGCCCGTAGCCCGTGGTCAGCAACCGCGGGTCGTAGCAGACGATGCGGGCGCGGTCGTCTTCGGTGCGGATGGCGCGCCCGATCCACTGCAGCAGCCGGATCGCGGTCGCCGGCACGACGAGCTCCATGAACGGGTCGCGCCCGCACGCGCACAGCCACTCGGCGCGCGCCTCCCCCACCGGGTCGTCGGGCGGGGCAAAGGGCAGCTTGGTGATGAACAGGTCCTCGCAAAGCGCGCCCGGCAGGTCCAGCCCCTCGCCAAACGACTGCAGGCCAAACAGGATCGACGGCTCACCGGCGGCGACCCGCTCGCGGTGCTGCGCCAGCAGCCGGGTTCGGGGCAAGGACCCTTGCACCAGCACGCGGTCGCGCCATTCGGGCGGCAGCTCGGCCGCCACCTGCTGCAGGTGCACACGCGAGGTGAACAACACCAATGCACCACGCCGCACCGACGGCAGATCGCGCAGCAACGCGGCTTGCACCGCGCGCTGGTAGGCCGCCCCGTCTTTGGGGTCCACCGTCACCCCGCCCAGCACCAGCGCACCCTGGCGGGCATGATCGAACGGGCTGTGCGCCTCTAGCGTCTCGACGTCGGCATCGTCGGCCAGCCCCACTTCGCGCAGAAAAAAATCGAACCGCCCGCAGCTGGTCAGCGTCGCCGACGTCAGCACGGCCGCCCGCACATGGGTCCAGAGCTGGCTGCGCAGCAGCCCGGCGGACTGGATCGGACTCGCGTGAGCCGACACCCGCACCGTCTCGCCCCCACGCCCCGGGCCGCTGGCGGCGAGCGTGAACCATTTGGCCAGCGGCGCCTCGCCCGCCGCTGGCTCGTGCAACAACCAGCGCGCGGTGTCATACACCGCTTCCAACCGCGGCGCGAGCGTGCCCAACTGCGCGTAGCGCTGCGACAGGGTGGATGCCTCTTGCGGCCGTTCACGCAGCGCCGTGCGCAGCGCCTGGCCCGTGGCGCTCAAGGCCTGCAGCAAGACGTCCGCCGCGGCCACGGCCGCTGACAGCACCGCATCGAACCCCTCGGGCAAACGCCCGCGCGGCAGGCGCACGCGCAGCGGCTCGGCCCCCTGCAACCGGGCACCCCAGTGCTGCACGGCCAGGCGCACCAGCTCCTGGAGCGCCGCACGCAGGCGCGCTGCGGCCTCTGGCACCGGCGCCACGTCGTCCAACTCGACCTCGGTGGCAGCCTTGAGGATCTGGCTGGCCAACCGGTCGATCCAGGCCAGCCGCGACAGATTGGCGCGACGGGCGAACTGCTCGAGCGCGATCGCGGGCAGGTGGTGCGCCTCGTCCAGCACCAGCAGGCACTGGTCGAGCTCGGGCAACTGGCGCGACCCCAGCGTGGACAGCAGCAAATCGTGATTGACGACGATGACCTGCGCGCCAGCCAGCGCCTTGCGCTGCTCGAAATACGCACAGCCGCCATAGAGCGGACAGTGGCGCGCGCTGCAAGAGGCCGCGTCCGCCGCGACCGCGCTCCACCACGCTGGCTCGGGCGGCTCCGGCAGCTCGTCCCGGTCACCGTCCCAGCGCCCCAGGGCCAAATCCTGCGCGCGCGCCCGCAGCCACGCCAAGCGGTCCGCACTGACCACACCCGCCGCCCCCGTAGCCAACAGATCGTCCTCGTCGTCGGCGTCGGTGGGCGCGTCGGGGTCGGTGAGCCAGCGCTCGAGCTTGAGCCGACAGACGTAGCGGCCGCGCCCCTTGGCCAGGGCGTAGCGAAACTCGAACGGCAAGCGCCGCGCCAGCGCCGGCAGGTCTTGGTTCACCAGCTGCTCCTGCAGGGCGACGGTGGCGGTCGAGACGACGACGCGCGTCTGCCGTGCCCGTGCCAACGCGATGGCCGGCGCCAGGTAGGCGAGCGATTTGCCCACGCCGGTGCCGGCCTGCACCACCGCCAGCCGCCGCCGCAGCTCGGCGTCGCCGTCGGGTTTTCCCAGTGACGCGGCCGCCAACGTGCGGGCGACATGCTCCGCCATCGCCCGCTGGCCCGGGCGCATGCGCAGCCCGCCGGCATCGATGACAGTATCGAACGCGGCGAGCGCCTGCGCGGCCCAATCCTCCGTGTTGTTCATAGACCCACAGTGTGACACAGCCAACACTTTCACCCCCATAATTCGGGGTACCACTCGAGAGAGGGCTCAGCCCCGCGAAGTCAGGGAGTTTCGTCAGCCGCCACCCTCCCCCACGCTTCATGACCATTGGCCACCCTTCGCCCGCGATCGATACCCGCAGCGTTACCTCTCGCATCGAGCTGGGCCTGCAGGCGTTGACCGCGTATGCAGTTCCCGCCTTGGTGGCGCTGTTGACGGTGTGGGCGGTACTGTCGTGGCCCAGCGAATACCCCGCGGGAGAAGGCCGCTTGCTGCCCTTTCGGGCCATGACGGTCGACACCCCGCGGACGCCAGAACAGGTGTTGGCGGCGCTGCCCTCCCAGCCCGAGCGCACGAGCTGGGACACCCGCCTGTCCGAACAGCCCCTGTGGGTTCTGCTGACATTGTCCGACGCGGATCGTGCCGATGGACGCGCGCTGGACTTCCCCTCGCGCCATGCGACGGGGCTGCAGTGCTGGAACGCCGACGGCTTGGCGCCGTTGGGCCGCATCGACCGTCGCGCCTCGCCAGCCGAGTCGGGTGTGCTTCGCCTGTCGCGGGCCGGTTTCGTGCTGGCGACACAGCCACTGCCCGCGCGCGTGCTGTGCGAGGTGCGCTTCACCGGGCCCGCGCGCTTCACTGCCGTCACACGCTCCGTGGCCGAAATCGACCGCCTCGAACATGAATTCCACCGCGATGCCGGCTGGCTCGACGGCGGCTTGCTGTTGCTGGCACTGTTCACGCTGGTCGTCGGTATCCTCAACCGCGACCGCAACTACCTCATCTTCGCCGCCTGGCTGGTCATCAACCAACGCATGGCCGCCCTCTCCGGCGGGTGGGACTACCAATGGCTGGGCCAACTCGTGCCCCCGGATTGGCTGACTCCCCTGCGCCAAGCCACGCTCGCGCTGTATTCGACGGCCACGGTGGTGCTGTTTCGCTTTCTGTTCGAGGCCGACCTGGAGCGCACGCGAACCCTGCGCTGGGTGCAGGCAGTCGTGGTGGCATGCGTGCCCGTGCTCATCGCCGCGCTGGTGCTGCCGTACCGGTATTTTTTGCCCATCATCTGGAGCGCGACCGCCTTGGGCGTGTGCGTGCTGGGCTACGCGCTGGGCGTGATTCTGGTGCGCACCCGCTCGCCCGTGGCCATGTGGTACGCCAGCGCCATGGGCATCGCCCTGGCCGCCAGTCTGTACGAGGTGGTGGCCGCCGCGCTCGGGCTCAAGGGCCTGATCGGTGCAGTCAACAGCGTCACGGCGGCGCTGGCGTCGAGCCTGCTGGCCTCGTTGGCCATCGCCGAGCAATTTCGGCAGGAGCACTTGCAGCGGCTGGCGCTGCAGGCCGAGCTCCAGCACACCTTCGACTTTCTGCCCATCGGTCTGTTCACCCTCGACCACCAGGGCCGTTTCCTGAGTGCCAACCCGGCCCTCAACGGCATCGTGGGCCAGGTGGTGGAAGCCGGTAGCGACCACTGGGAGCGCTGGTTTCGGCCCTACGATTGGGCACAGCTCGCCGCCCCGGACACGCCGGCGCAGACCGTGGAGTTCGAGACTGCTCTCGTCCAGGAGGACGGCGTGGGGCGGCGCTTTCAGGTGCGGGCTGCGCGCGCCGGCGACAAGATCGAGGGCACGCTGCAAGACATCACCGACAAGGTGCGCGCCTACGAGCACCTGCAGTTTCTGGCCGACCACGACCCGCTGACCAAGGTGCTCAACCGGCGCGGCATCGAGGCCTGTCTCGGCCGTGGCCTGCAGCGGCTGCGGCGCGGCAAGCCGCTGGCAGTGGCGTATCTGGATTTGGACCGCTTCAAGCTCATCAACGACCTGTACGGCCACGTCGCCGGTGACGCGGTGCTGCAGCAGGTGTGCGAGCGGGCCCTAACGCCGCTGTCGCCGCACATGTACCTGGGGCGCGTGGGCGGCGACGAGTTTTTGCTGGTCATGCTCGACACCCCGCTGCACCGCGCCGAGGCCATTTGCCGCGACGTGCTGTCGCGGCTGACGGCACAGCCGTACCTGGTCGGCGACCGCGCGTTTCAGGTGCGTGGCTCCATCGGGTTGATCGAGGTCGCGCCCGGCGTTTCGGCCAAAGACGTGGTGGCCACCGCGGACCGCGCCTGCCGCGAGGCCAAGCGGCTGCACACCACGGGGCTGGTGGTCTACGAGCACGGATCGCGCGCCTTCCGCGACCACGAGGCCGAAATGCAACTCGTCGAGCGACTGGCGGCGGGGCAGGAGATCGAGGGCTTGTTCCTCGAGATGCAGCCCATCGTAGCGCTGCGCCATCCGCACCAGTCGCACAACTTCGAGGTATTGCTGCGCATGCACGACGAGCATGGTAGCCGCGTGCCGACGGAGCGGCTCATCCGCGCGGGCGAAGCCGCCGGCCGCATGAGCGCTATCGACCGCTGGGTGGTGCAGTCCACCCTGCGCTGGCTGGCCCAGCACGATGCCGCGCTGCCGCAAAACCAGTTTGTCTGTCTCAACCTCAGTGGCGCTTCGCTCAACGACGAGCGCTTCATCGCCGACATGTACGACATGCTCGACCAGTATCGGCACGTCGTGCGCCGGCTGTGCCTGGAGATCACCGAGAGTGTCGCACTGCACGACATGGGCAATACCCGGCGCTTCATCGATCGGGTACGCAGCCACGGCGCCCGGGTCGCGCTCGACGATTTCGGCGCCGGCTACACGTCGTTCTCCTACCTCAAGGATCTGCCCGCCGACATCCTCAAGATCGATGGCAGCTTCATCGTCAACATGAACCGCCACCCGGCCAACGTCGCCATCGTGGAAGCGATCGTCAGCCTCGCGCAGAGCCTGGGCATGAAAACCATCGCCGAGTGGGCCGAGGACTTCGAGACCGTCGAGACGCTGGCCGAGATCGGGGTCGATTACGTCCAAGGCTACGCCATCTCCCGCCCCGTCTCCGCCGAGCGCATCCTGGCATCATCCTCCGGTGCCGACTTCATCAGTGACCCGCGTCTGAGCGATTACCTCAACACCCTGCCTCCCGATGACGACGAGCTCGCACATGTCGACTGGGTGCTCGGTCACTCAGAAACGGACACCCCCGGTGCTCCTCAGCCATCGGTCAGATCGATATCCGGGTGATCGGTGCCAAACCAGAAGTCGTACAGCGGATGGTCCACTCCCTCGGCACGCGCGGCCGCGATGTCACAGAACATGATGCGGTGCGGCAGGTGGAACACATGCGCCAGTGGCACGAAACCCGCCTCCGGGCGCACATCGCGAAACATCAGGCGAGCGTATTGACGGTCCAGCGGCGCGCGGGCGGTGACGAGCACGTACCGCACCCCCTGCCGCTCGCACCAAAAGTAAGCCGCCTTGAGCATCAGCGTTTTGACCATGCGGCTGTGCACCGCTTGCGCCACCGCGAGCCGGGTCACTTCGGCGCACGGTGCCGTCGCCATTTCAGCGGGTAAGTCGAACGACTGCTCCAGCGCCAGGGGCCGGTAGGTGTTGGTCTGCAGGCGCAGCGTCCCCAGTACCGACCCATCCACTTTCGAGCGCGCCAGCAGCACCGCCACACCCGGCTCGCGGTCCAACGGTTCCGGCTCGCGCAACCCCTCAGTCAAGGATGGGGGCAGGTGTCGGCCATACGCGGCATACCGTATCTCGGCGGCGAGGCGCAGCTCGGCCTCGCCCCGCGCCACGCGCACCGTAAACGGCAACCACTCCACGCGGCGCACGCCATCGCCGTGGGCGCGCATCTGTCGCTCCACCGGTTTCGGCACGGCATACCAGCCGTCCACGCCCGGCTGCTGAACCATCGTCGGCGTCTCGGTCAATGTCAACATCGTGCAGTCCTCCTGGGCACAACCCATCACCTCGGGATGACTTCACTCTAGACGCCATGTGCGCCAACTGGAGTCCGAAGCGCGCCGTTTCGTGTGTCGGGATTTTTCCGACACGCCGTCGGCCTGCCGCCGATGCGCCGCCGGCTACAATGCTGCTGGCAGCGGAAGCGTGGCAGAGTGGTCGATTGCACCGGTCTTGAAAACCGGCAACCCGCAAGGGTTCGTGAGTTCGAATCTCACCGCTTCCGCCACGTCGATCCCTCCCGCCGTTCACTCATGCCGCAGCGCCTCGATGGGATCGAGCCGTGCGGCGCGGCGAGCGGGCACGTAGCCAAACACCACGCCGATGGCGGCCGAAAATGCGAAGGCGATCACGTTGATCGCGGGATCGAAGACGAACGGCACGCCCATCGCCTGGCTGAGGCCGAGGCTGGCCACCAGCGCTAGCGCCAGCCCGACCACCCCCCCCAGCGCGGCCAGCACCACGGCCTCGATCAAAAACTGCCCCATCACCTCGCGCTCCAGCGCCCCGATGGCCAGGCGCAGGCCGATTTCGCGCGTGCGCTCGGTCACGCTGACGAGCATGATGTTCATGATGCCGATGCCACCCACCAGCAGGCTGACCGCTGCGACGGCTCCTAGCAACAGCGTCATGACGCGCGTGGTACCGGACATGGTCTGTGCCAGTTGCTGCGTGTCCAGGATGTTGAAATTGTCCTCTTCACCCTCGGGGATGGCGCGGCGCTCGCGCAGGATGGCGCGGATACTGGTCTTGACGGACTCGGCATCGGCGCCGTCGAGCATGGACACGTGCAGCGTGAAGACGCGCGTGTGCCCCGCGACGCGCCTGTGTAGGGTGTTGATGGGCATGAGCACCATGTCGTCCTGGTCTTGCCCGAACGCGCCCTGCCCCTTGGGCGCGAGCACGCCCACCACCTCGCATGGAATCTGGCGCACACGGACGGTGTCGCCCACCGCAGGGTTGGGTCCATAGAGCTCACGGCGTACCGTCTCGCCGATGATGCACACTGCTGCACCGATGCGGTGTTCGTCGTCGGTGAAGGCGCGACCATCGGCCAGCGTCCAGTTGTTGACGAACAGCCAGTCGGCCGATCCCCCCACCAGACTGGTGCTCCAGTTGCGCCCATTGGCCACGACGGTGCCGCTGCTGCGCGCCTCGGCTGCCACCGCCATGACGCCAGGGGTTTGCGACGCGATGGCTTGCGCATCGGCCAGCTTGAACGATGGCGCGCCTGAACCAAAGCCACCCGGCCCCAGCCGCTGCCCTGGGCGCACCTGCAACAGGTTGACGCCAAGACTCGCGATTTGCTGCTGGATGGCCAACGTCGCGCCGTTGCCCAGGGTCACCATCGTCACCACCGCCGCCACGCCGATCACCACCCCCAGCACGGTCAAGAAGGATCGCATCAGGTTGCGCCGGATCGAGCGCAACGCCAGCACCAGCGTGTTGAACCACATCGCTCAAACCCCCTGTGTCACCGGCTCCGCACCGGACAGCGGGGCCGCGCGCCATTCCTCGCGCTCTACCACCCCGTCGCGAAAATGCACCACGCGCCGGGCGTAGGCCGCGATGTCGGGCTCGTGCGTGACCATGAGCACGGTGATGCCCCGCGCTTCGTTGAGTTGGCGAATGAGCGCCATGATCTCGTGGCTGCGCCGGGAATCGAGGTTGCCCGTGGGTTCATCGGCCAGCAGCACGCGCGGCTGCGTGACGATGGCGCGCGCGATGGCCACGCGCTGCTGCTGCCCACCCGAGAGCTCGGCGGGCGTGTGGTGTTCCCAGCCCGCCAGTCCGACGTCGGCCAGCGCGGCCCGCGCGGCGGCGCGCCGCTCGCGTGCTGGCAGGCCGCGATAGACCAGCGGCAGCTCGACATTCTCTTGCGCAGTGGTGCGCGGCAGCAGGTGAAACCCCTGAAATACGAACCCAAAATAGCGCCGACGCACGAGCGCGCGTTCGTCGCGCGAGAGCGACTGCACCGGCACGCCCTGAAAACGATATTCGCCCGCGGTGGGTGTGTCCAGTAGGCCCAACACGTTCATGGCCGTGGATTTGCCCGAGCCACTCGGCCCCATGATGGCCAGAAATTCACCCGCCTGCACAACCAGATCCACCCCGCGTAGCGCCTGGAAGGCGGCCGCTCCTTGCCCGTAGGTCTTGGTGACGCCGCGCAACTCGATCAAGGCCACCGCTGTGCTCATGGCGTGCGCCCGCTGCTGCGCTGCTCGATGATTACGGGCAAGCCTTCGCTCAGGCCCTCGCCGCTGACCTCGGACAGACGGCCGTCGCTGATACCCACCGTGACGGAGACGGCCTGCGGCTTGCCATCGCGCAGGATCCAGATCTGGCGCGGCCCGCCGCGGTTGTCCAGCCGCACCGTTTTGCGGCCAATCGAGGGCGGCTTGGGCGTGAGCAGGGACGCCAGCCCACCGCCGCTGCCCGGCGGTGCGGGCTCGGTGGGCGTGAAGCGCAGCGCCGTGTTGGGCACCAGCAGCACGTCCTTGCGCTCCACCGCGCGGATGTTGGCAGTGGCGGTCATGCCCGGACGCAGCGAGAGGTCCTGGTTGTCCACATCCAACGTGGCGGTGTAGGTGACGACGTTATCCGTCTTGGTGGCGCCAAAGGCCACCCGCCCCACCGTGGCCGGATAGCGCCGCCTGGGGTAGGCGCTCACCGTAAACGTGGCCGGCAGCCCCTCGCGCACCACGCCGACGTCGGCCTCGTCCACCGCCACGTCCAGCTTGAGTCGGCGCAGATCCTGCGCGATGGTCAGCAGTGTGACCGCCTGCAGCGATGCGGCCACCGCGTTGCCGGGGTCAACGTTGCGCGCGAGCACCACGCCGTCGATCGGCGAACGGATGGACGCCTTGGCCAGGTTGGTCTCGTTGGTCGACAGTGCGGCGCGTGCCTGCTCCACCGCAGCGCGCGCGGTGGCCTGTGCGGCCTGTGCACGCTCCAGGGTCGCACGGGCGGCATCCAGCTCGGCGGCCGAAGGCATCTTGCCACCGGACAGTCGCGCCAACTCCTCCAGCCGGGCCAGCTGCGCTTGCGCTTCGCGTGCGCTGGCATCAGCCTGCACGACTTGTGCCTGCGCCGAGGCCAGCGCGGCGCGCGCGCTGTTGACCTGGTCTTGCAGCTTGGCCGTGTCCAGCACGACCAGCACCTGACCGCGCTGGACGCGGTCGTTGACGTCCACCAAGACCTCGCGCACCGTGCCCGAGAGCTCGCTGCCGATGTTGACCGAGCGCACGGGCTGCAGCGTGCCGTTGGCCGAGACGGTCAGCGTCAGGTCGCCGCGCTGGATAGGCTCGGTGATATAGACCGGCTGCGCACGCTGGCGGCTCTGCCCCTGCCACCACAGACCGCCCGCCACTGCCGCCGCCAGCAGCAGCATGGCGACCCACCAGCGGGGCCGGCGCCACCAGCGCACGGGGCGCTCCTCGGCCAACAGTGTCTCCACGGCGGCAGCAGGGGTCGTCTTGCGTCGAAACAGGGGCATGGTCATTCGCTCAATGAGGGGTCGCCGACAGCGCCGTGCCGTCGGCGGGCGGCGCCCAGCCGCCGCCCAGGGCTTTGATGAGCCGGACGTGATCGGTCGCCCACGCGGTGCGGGCCGCGGCCAGCTCGCCTTGTACGGCCAGCAAGGTGCGCTGCGCGTCGAGCAGGGTGCGGTAGTCGATCAGTCCGGCACGGTAGCGTTGGCTGGCCAGTGCTTCGGCCTCGGCGGCGGCCGCCACCGCCGCCTGCAGGTGGCCCAGCCGCTCGCGATCGGCGGCGAGTGCAACCAGGGCGTTTTCGACATCGCGCAACGCGGCCAGCAACACGCCTTGCAGCGCGGCGCGGGCCTGCTCGATGGCGGCCTCTTGCGCGCGCACCTGCGCTTGCGCCGCCCCCCCATCGAACACCGACGCGGCCAGCGCCAACGCCAGGCTTCGCGTCAGCGCAGCAGCGTCGAACAACTCGGTCACGCGCGGCGCGGCCAGGCTCAAGGTGCCACCCACGTTCAGCGTCGGCCAGCGCGCCGCCTGCGCCTGGCGGCTGCGCGCAAACGCGGCCTGCAGGCGCGCCTCGGCGGCGGCCACGTCGGGGCGCTGGCGCAGCACGTCCACCGGCACGGGCAACGACCACGCAGCGGGCGGCTCGGGGGGCGCGGCGGGCGGCTCGGGCACGGCCACACCCGGCGCCTGGCCGGCCAGCACCGCCAGCGCATGGCGAGCCTGCCGGGCCGACGCCTGTAGCGCGGGAATGCTCGCGCGCACCTGCTCGACGGCCGCGCGTGCGGTCTGTACGTCCAGGTCGGAGGCCAGCCCCGCCTGGGCGCGCCACTGCGTCAGCTGCAGTGCCTCTTCCTGCGCGCGCAGGTTCTCTTGCGTGACGCGCAGGCGCTCGCGCAGCCCCCATATCTCCCAGTAGGTCGTGACCACCTCGGCCGCCAGTGTCACACGTACCTGCCCCAGCGCGGCCTCACTGGCCTGCATGTCGGCCTGTCCGGCCTGCAGTGCTGCCGCACGGCGGCCGAAGAGATCGATCTCCCAGCTCGCATCCAGCTTCGCACCCAGGTTGGTGCGCGCCACCGCATCGCCCGTCTGCGCGCGCTGCGCCGACGCCCCGGCGCCGAGTGACGGCCCCGTGGCCGCCTGCGCCACATCGCGCAGCGCGCGCGCCTGGGCAACGGCAGCCAACGCGGCGGCGACATCCGTATTGGCCCGCAGCGCGCGCTCCACCCAGTCGGTGAGCACCGGGTCGCCCCACGCCGTCCACCAGCGCGAATCGATCGCCGCCACCACTCCGGGCGCCCCTGGCGCGTCGGACGACCACTGGGCAGGAATGGTCACCTTCGAATCCAACGGCGGTGCCGCGGCCGGGGAGACGGCACACCCGGCCAACGCGTAGGCCGCACCGACGAGACTGGCGACGATGCGAATCGCATGAGGAGCGACGAAGGTTCGATGCATGGATCGCCCTAGGATACCGATCCGACGTGAAGCGCGCCTGATGCGTCGGTAAAGTGGTGTGTCTGCGCTGGGGTACCGGCGACGATCACCTGACGCACCACACGCTCATCGGCCAGCATGACCCAGGCGAACAACCATTCCGCCAACGAGGTGGCCTGAGCCGTGCGTCGCGCCAGCAAGGGGATGGCCTGCGCATCGAGCACGACGAAGTCCGCCTCGCTGCCCGGCGCCAGCGATCCGATCACCCCGTCCAGCCCCAGGGCGCGCGCCGCACCGGCCGTGTGCTGCCACCACAAGTCGACGGCCGACAGGCTCAGACCCACTTTCGGCTGGCCATCGCCACGCACGGCGGCGCGCGCGACGGTATAGGCCGCGCGCATGGTGACGAAGGGGTCGAAGCTCATGCCCCCGCCCACATCGCTGGCCAGGCCGTGGCGCACGCTGCCCGCGCGCGCTGCCGCATAGTCGAAGAAGCCGCTGCCCAAGAACAGGTTGCTGGTGGGCGACACCGCAATCGCCGCGCCGGTCTGAGCCAGCAGCGCGCGGTCGGCGTCGTCCAGGTAGATGCCGTGCGCATAGACGGCGCGCGGGCGCAGCAGCCCGAAGCGCTCGTACACCGCCAGATAGCTGCGATCGTGCGGGTATAGCTCACGCACCCAGCGCACCTCGTCGACATTTTCGGCGACATGCGACTGCACCCACACATCGGGGTAGCGCGCCGCCAACTCGCCCGCGCCGCGCAGCTGCGCATCGCTGCAACTGGGCGCAAAGCGCGGCGTGATGGCATAACCCAGCCGCCCACGCCCGTGCCAACGCGCGATCAGCGCCTCGGTATCGGCCAGCGAGCGCTCGGTCTCGTCGCGCACGCCGTCGGGGCTGTGGCGGTCCTGCAGCACCTTGCCCGCGATACAGCGCAAGCCCCGCGCGCCCGCTTCGATCAGCAGCGCGTCCACCGACACCGGGTGCGAGGTGGCAAAGGCCAGCGCCGTGGTGACGCCGTGGCGCAGCAGCTCGTCGACGAAAAAGCGCGCGACCTCGGCCGCATGATCCGCGTCGGCGAACCGAGCCTCGTGCGGGAAGGTATAGCGCTCCAGCCACGGCAACAGGCCGTCGGCGGGCGAGCCGATGACGTCCGTTTGCGGGTAGTGGATGTGCAGGTCGATGAAGCCGGGCGCGATCAAGCAGCCGCGACAGTCGGTCACGGCAGCGTCCGGATACGCCGCGCGCAGGGCATCGGCCGGTCCGACCGCCACCACGCGCTGCACCCCGTCGGCGTCGGCTGCGGTGACCAGCCAGCCGTCGGGCTCGAAGTGAACATGCGGCTCGTCCGTGTGCGGATCGAACCAAAGGATTGCACCATGCCATGCTTGCATGGCGCCTAGCTTAGCCGCTTCGCGCGGCATGGGCGTGACATCGCATCGATTCACCCCTTGAGGTGGCGCTGCGGCACATGCTGCTGGCGCCACCAGCCGTATGGCCCCACCAGCATCGACACGCCGTACCATGCCCCCAGCAACAGCACGATGGTGGGACTGGTGGGCCAGTCGGTGCGGTACGACAGCCACAGCCCCAGCAGCGACAAGACGGCCGCCATCAGCACCGCTGCCACCAGTAGCGGCTGCAAGCGCCGAAACCAAAACCGCGCCGCCGCGGCAGGCAACACCATCATGGCCACCGCCATCAACGTGCCCAAGGCATGGAAGGCCGCGACCAGATTGATCACCACCAGCGCCAGAAACCCGTGGTGCGCCGCCGCCCCCCAACGGCTGACGCCGCGCAAAAACGCCGGATCGACACACTCCATGACCAGCGGCCGCCACAGCACGGCCAACCCCACCAGCGTCAACGCCGCCACTGCCGCCAGCAGCCCCAGCACCGACGCCTCCAGCGCCAGCACCGAACCGAACAACACGTGCAGCAGGTCGATTTGCGTGCCGCGTACCGACAGGATCAACACCCCCAGCGCCAGCGAGGTGAGATAAAACGTGGCCAGCGCAGCGTCTTCGCGTATCACCGTGTGGCGCGCCACCACGCCGGCGGCAGCCGCGACCACCAGCCCGCCCACGATGCCGCCAGCGGTCATCGCGGGCAGCGACAGCCCGGCCAACCAATAACCGATGGCCGCACCGGGCAAGATGGCGTGCGACATCGCATCGCCCATCAGGCTCATGCGGCGCAGCATCAAAAAAACCCCCACGGGCGCCGCGCCCAGCGCCAGCAGCACGCACCCCAGCGCGGCGCGCTGCATGAAGCCGAACTCCAACCCCGTGGCCGCGCCCAGCCAACCCATCAGCCCCTCAATGCCGGTGAGCATGCGAGGACTCCTCGGCAGCGTTGGGCTCGGACACGTCGCACAGCTCCGCCTGCTCGTCGAACGCCTCCTGCAAGCGGCGCGCGCGCAGCAGGTTGGCTTCGGTCAGCACGGCCTGGGTGGGCCCGTGCGCCACCAGCTCGCGCGCCAGCAGCGTCGTGGTCGGAAAAACCGCACGCACCAGCGCCACATCGTGCAGCACCGCGATCACGGTACGCCCGGCCTCGTGCCAGCGCTGCAGCACACACACCAAATCTTCCAGCGTGCGCGCGTCCACCCCCGTAAAGGGCTCGTCGAGCAATACCACGGGCGCATCTTGCAACATCAGGCGCGCAAACAGCGTGCGCTGAAACTGCCCCCCAGACAGCGTGTCGAGCGTGCGCCGCTCGAAGCCTTGCAGACCCACGGCCTCGATCGCCTGCTGCACCCGCTGGCGCTGCACCAGCGTGGGGCGCCGCCAGACGCCCAGCTCGTGCCACAAGCCCATCGATACCAGCTCGGCAACGGTCACAGGGAACGACCGGTCCACCTCACTGATCTGCGGCAAATAGGCGACCTGATTGGGCGAAACCCCGGTCAAACGCCCGCGCATCGGGCGCAGCCGCCCCGCCACGCATTTGAGCAAGGTGGACTTGCCCGCACCGTTCGGACCCACCACGGCGGCCAAGTCGCCGCGTCGCCAGCGCAGGCTGACGTGGTGCACCGCCGGGTGACGCTCATACCCGGCGGTCAGGTCACGCAGTTCGATGTCGGCCGGATCGGGCATGGACGTCCTGGGCACCCGCAGTGGGACGCCCCAACCGGGGCGCACCACGGAAAAAAGGCCAGTCCGTTGGACTGGCCTTGCATGTTTGGCGCGGCTGGCAGGATTCGAACCCACGACCCCTTGGTTCGTAGCCAAGTACTCTATCCAACTGAGCTACAGCCGCTTGCTGAAGCCCGCAGTATACACCAGTTTTGGGACGTTCCTGACATTCTCGACGCCGCTACTGACCGACTGGCCATGCGGTGTCTGGCTGAATGACACTCTGAGCCGACAACCGGTCCGGTGCGGACACTGAAAGTGCTTCCTACACCGTGTCTACACATCCCAAAGCAACCCACGTGCGCCGCGGGTACAACTTTGGGGAAAGCCGCGTCACCCATTGATTTTCCTGGTAGGCCGTGCAGGGCTCGAACCTGCGACCAAGGGATTATGAGTCCCCTGCTCTGACCAACTGAGCTAACGGCCCCAGCGGAGGCCTGCATTGTACGGGGCGGCGACGGCCAGTGGGCACGCTTTACGCGCTATGCTTGCGGATCGACCCTTGGGGAGGATGCCGACATGACCAACGAATCCTTGCTGCTGGCCGCCGTCGGGCTGGGCCTGCTGGGTGTGGCTTTGCTGCTCGTGCTGCTGCTGCGTCGGCCGCGCTTCGAGACACCGGCCGACTTGGCGGCCCGCCTGGGGCTGCTGGAGCAGCAAATGCAGGCGCTGCTGCAGACGGGCGCCCGGCTCGACGCCGGGGTGGAGCGGCTGCACACCCGGCTCGATGAGTTCACGGCGGCCACGGCCGAGCGGCTGGAGGCATCGCGCCAGACGCTCGACGCCAAACTCGACCGCACCGTGGAAGAAGCGCGCCAAGGTCGACAGGAACTGGGGCAGGCCACACAGACCACGCTGGAAGCGCTCAAGCGCGACGTCTCCGCCCAGTTGGGCGCGATGTCGCAGGCCCTGAAGGACCAGCTCGAAGCAACGGGCGGCCTGATGCACCGACAGTTTGCCGCGCTGCAGGATTCGGTGGCACAGCAGTTGCAGGCGATGGTGCAGGGGGCACAGCACAACTCGGAGCAGCTGCGTGCCGCGCTCAACGAGCGGCTGGCGGCCATCCAAGCCGACAACACCACCAAGCTGGAGGAGATGCGCCGCACCGTCGACGAAAAACTACACGCCACGCTGGAGCAGCGCCTGGGCGATTCCTTCCGCTTGGTGAGCGAACGGCTGGAGCAGGTGCACGCCGGCCTGGGCGAGATGAAGCAACTGGCCGGTAGCGTGGGCGACCTCAAGCGCGTCATGACCAACGTACGCGCACGCGGCACGTGGGGCGAGGTGCAACTGGGCGCGCTCATCGACAGCCTCTTGACCGTCGAACAATACGAGCGCAACGTGCGCACCGTCGAGGGCAGCAACGAGCTGGTCGAGTTCGCAATCAAGATGCCGGGGCGCCACGACCAGGAGACGGTGTGGCTGCCGATCGACTCCAAGTACCCGGTGGAGGACTATCAGCGGCTGCTGGACGCGCACGACAGCGGTGACAAAGACACGATCGCCCGGGCGACGCAGGCGTTTGCCAGTGCGCTCAAGGCCGAGGCGCGCAAAATCCGCGAAAAATACCTCAACCCCCCCAAGACCACTGACTTCGCGATCCTGTTCCTGCCCACCGAGGGGCTGTTCGCCGAGGCTTGCCGCATCCCCGGCATGGTCGAGACGCTACAAAACGAATGCCGCGTCGTGCTGGCAGGGCCCACGACGTTGGCCGCCATGCTCAACAGCCTGCGGCTGGGCTTTCGCACGCTGGCGATCGAGAAGCGCTCGTCCGAGGTGTGGGCCATCCTGGCCAGCGTCAAGACCGAGTTTGGCAAATTCGGCCAGATCATCGACGCCACGCGCAAATCGATCGACCAGGCGGCGCGCAAGTTCGACGACATCGGCGTGCGCACACGCGCCATCGAGCGCCGCCTGCGGGGCGTGGAGGCGCTGCCAGCCGACGCACCCTCCGGACTGGACGCGACCGACTGGCTGGCAGTGGACGACGATACCGCCTGAGCAGACTGCTAATGGCTTCGCGCGATCACTCCCCCCGACCCTGACTGAGCGCTTGCCCGACCAGCTTGGCGGTAATGTCGACGATTTGGATCATGCGGTCGTAGGGCATGCGCTGCGGGCCGATGACGCCCAAGGTACCCACGACTTGGCCGTCGACTTCATACGGCGCGCTGACCACCGAGAGCTCTTCGTATGGCACCACCTGGCTGTCGCCACCGATGAAAATGCTCACCCCGTCGGCCTGGGCCGAGATGTCCAGCAGCCGCATGACCTGGGTTTTTTGCTCGAACAAATCGAACAGCTTACGCAGATTGCTCATGTCGCGCGCAAAGTCGTCGACCTCCAGCAGGTTGCGCTCGCCCGCGATCACCACCTCGTCCGTCTGGGCCGCCTCGCTGCCGGCCTCCACCGCCTTGACCATCAGCCCCGCAATCTCGCCGCGCAGGGTATCCACCTCGTCGCGCAGGCGCGCACGCACCTCGTCGAGCGCCAGCCCGGCGTAGTGCGCATTCAGGTAGTTGGCCGCCGACTGCAGCTGATCTTGGGTAAATTCCGTCTGGGGGTGCAGGATGCGGTTTTGCACCTCCCCGTCGGGCGAGACCAGAATAACGAGCACGCGGCGCTCCGACAGACGCAGAAATTCGATGTGCCGAAACACGGCCGACCGCCGCGGCACCCGCACCACGCCCACGAAGTGCGACAGCTGCGACAGTAGCTGCGCCGCCTGGCTGAGCACTTGGCGCGGCTGGTCGGCCGCCAACGCCGGCGCGGGCAGGGCGTCGATGGTGGGCAGCTCGGCGCGCCGCACGGTCAGCATCGTGTCCACGAAATAGCGGTAGCCGCGCGGTGTCGGCACGCGCCCGGCCGAGGTGTGGGGACTGGCCACCAGCCCCAAGTCCTCCAGGTCGCTCATCACGTTGCGGATCGTTGCGGGCGACAGATCGAGCCCGGCCGCCTTGGACAGCGTGCGCGAGCCCACCGGCTGGCCGTCCGCTATGTAGCGCTCGACCAACGCCTTGAGCAGCAATTTGGAACGCTCGTCTAACATCATGGCACCGTCGCTTTCTCGTGTTGTAATTTGAGCATGAAACCGCCCACCGTGCAGCCCGCATCGCCCGTCGCGTCCGTGGACGGCAGTGCTGCGTTGCGCTTTGAGCGCGTGGCCCTGGTGGGCAAATACCACGCCAGTGGCAGCCGCGAGGCCCTGGAGCAGGTCGTGCACTTTTTGCACGACCAAGGGTGCGAGGTGACGCTGGAGCGAGAGACGGCGCACCACATCGGCCCGCTGGGGGATGGCACGCGCGACGTTGCGGGCATCGGCGCGCATTGTGACCTGGCACTGGTCGTCGGGGGTGATGGCACCATGCTGGGCATCGGCCGCCAGTTGGGGCCTTATGGTGTACCCCTCATCGGAATCAACCAGGGGCGGCTTGGCTTCATCACCGACATTCCGTTCGATCGGTTCGCCGACATCCTGCATCCCATGCTGCGCGGGGCTTACGAGGAAGAGCGCCGCACCCTCATGCACGCCGGCGTCTGGCGCGATGGGCATGGCGTGTTCGAGACCATCGCCATGAACGACGTGGTGGTCAACCGCGGGGGTGCCCCCAGCATGGTCGAGCTGCGCGTCGAGGTCGATGGCCACTTTGTGGCCAACCAGCGCGCCGATGGGCTCATCATCGCCTCGCCCACGGGTTCCACCGCCTACGCCCTGTCGGCCGGTGGCCCCCTGTTGCACCCCGCGATCGCCGGCTGGGTGATGGTGCCGATCGCGCCGCACACGCTGTCCAACCGCCCCATCGTGCTGCCCAGCGACGGCGAGATCGTGATCGAAGTGGTCGCCGGACGCGAACCCAGCGCGCACTTCGACATGCAAACGTTTACCAGCCTGCTGCCGGGCGACCGCATTGTGGTACGGCGCTCGGTGCACACGCTGCGGCTGCTGCACCCGGTGGGCTGGAGCTACTTCGATACCCTGCGGCGCAAGCTGCACTGGAACGAAGGGGTTGCCACATGACCCCCGTCAAGGAGACCGAGGCATGAGCTGGCTGCGGCTGGCGGTACGCGACTTCGTCATCGTGCGCTCGTTGGATCTGGAATTGGGCCCCGGATTCACGGCCCTGACCGGGGAAACCGGAGCGGGCAAGTCGATCCTGATCGATGCGCTCCAACTGCTGTTGGGCGGACGCGCGGAAGCGCACGTGGTGCGTGAGGGCGCGGCGCGCGCCGAGGTGGCAGGTGAGTTCGACGTGCCGCGCGCTGCCCTCGATTGGCTGCGCGAACAGGGGTTCGAGGTGGCCGCGGGCGAACCCGTGTTGCTGCGCCGCACCGTCGATGCGCAAGGCCGCAGCCGCGCCTGGATCCACGGCAGCCCGGCCACCGCCGCCCAGCTGCGGGCGCTGGGGGAATACCTGGTGGACATCCACGGCCAGCACGCGTGGCAGAGCCTGACGCGGGCGGACCGCGTGCGCGACTTGCTAGACCGCTACGCCCGGCTGGACACCTCGGCCCTGCAAGCGGCGTGGTTGGACTGGCGCAGCGCCGAGGCGGCGCTGGAGGCCGCCATCGCGGGCCAAGCCACGCGCGACGCCGAACGCGAGCGGCTGCAGTGGCAAATCGACGAGGTGGCGCGGCTCGCGCCCGGGGCGGACGAGTGGGACGAACTCAACCGCCAGCACGCCCGGCTGGCGCACGCGCAAACGCTGATCGACGCCGCGCAGAGCGCGCTGGCCGCGCTGGACGGCGACGAGATCAACGCCAGCGGGCTGATGGGTCGCGCCATCCACGCGCTGCGCGAGCAGGCGCACATCGAACCCCGCTATGCCGAGCTGGCCGACGTGCTGCAGCAAGCACTCGACCAGGTGAGCGACGCCTGCCGCGACTTGCAGCACCACGCCGCGCACACCGAACTGGACCCGGCCGCGCTGGCGGCCCTGGACGAGCGCCTGTCGCGCTGGCTGGCGCTGGCACGCCGCTACCGCTGCCCACCGCAAGAGCTGCACCAGCGCTGGCAGGACTGGCAGGCCCGCCTGCGCGAGCTGCAACGCGCAGCCGATCTGGATGCGCTGCGCGCCAGCGCTGAGCGGGCGCGTGCCGCTTTCCTGGCGCAGGCGCAGGCCGTCTCCCAAGCGCGGCAGCCCGCTGCCGCGAGGCTAGGCGCAGCCATCACCGAGGCGATGCAAGGCTTGGGCATGGCCGGTGGCCGCTTCGAGGTGCGGCTGGAGCCGCTGCCCGAGCCGCAGGCCAGCGGGCTGGAGCGCGTGGAGTTTTTGGTCGCAGGGCACGCGGGCACCACGCCGCGCCCGGTGGGCAAAGTGGCCTCGGGCGGTGAGTTGTCGCGCATCGCACTCGCGATCGCGGTCGTCACCAGCCAGTTGGGTGAGGCTCCCACACTGATCTTCGACGAGATCGACAGCGGTATTGGCGGTGCCGTGGCGCACACGGTGGGCCAGTTGATGGCGCGGTTAGGCGGCGACCGCCAGGTATTGGCTGTCACCCACCTCCCCCAGGTGGCCGCGTGCGCCCATCACCACCTGCACGTGAGCAAGACACGCGAGGGCGGCGCCACGGTCAGCCTGGTCACGCCGCTGGAGGGTGACGCGCGCGTCCAGGAGCTGGCGCGCATGTTGGGCGGCAGCGGCTCGGAGACCTCACTGGCCCACGCACGGGAGCTGCTGCAGCCATGAACCCACCGACCCAGCCCACGCCCAACGCCGACGCCGCCCCGCAGACGACGCCTGCCGCGGGTGGGCCGCTGCAGCTCGTGCTCATCACCGGCATGTCGGGGTCGGGCAAATCCGTGGCCCTGCATGCGTTGGAGGACTCGGGCTTTTACTGCGTGGACAACCTGCCGCCGGAGCTGCTGGAGGCGTTCATCGACGTCGAGCGCAGCCACCACGCCGAGCGGGTGGCCGTGGCGATCGACGTGCGCAGCGCCGCGTCGCTGCCGGGCTTGCCGCAGCGGCTGGCCGCGCTGCGCGAGCGCGACATGGCGCTCACCATCCTGTTTCTGGATGCCAGCGACGACGTGCTGATCCGCCGCTACTCCGAGACGCGGCGCATGCACCCGCTGTCGGTGCGCCACAGCGCCGACCAGCGACGCGCGCTGGTCGATGCACTGGCGCTGGAGCGCGAGTTGCTGGCACCGCTGCGCGAAGGGGCCCTGGTCATCGACACCAGCCAGCTCAAGGCTGCCCAGTTGCGCACCGAAGTCAAGTCGCTGCTGGTGCGCACCCCCGCGCCGCTGGCGCTCGTGTTCGAATCGTTCGCCTTCAAACGTGGCGTGCCGATGGACGCCGACTTCGTGTTCGACGTGCGCATGCTGCCCAACCCCCACTACGATCCCGCACTGCGGCCCCTGACGGGGCTGGACCCGGCGGTGGCCGCCTATCTGGAGGCCGAACCCGAGGTCGCCGAGATGCGGACGCACATCACCCGCTTTCTGGAGCATTGGCTGCCGCGCCTGGTGCGCGATCACCGCAGCTACGTCACGGTGGCCATCGGCTGCACCGGCGGGCAGCACCGCTCGGTCTATCTGGTCGAGCGGCTGGCCGCGCACTTCGCACCCCAGTGGTCGGTGCAGCGCCGTCACCGCGAGCTGGACGTGCGCTCACCCGCCCCCAGCGCCTGAAGCCACGCACGCACCGGAGCTGGCAAGCCGAGCGCGAACGCGTCAGCCGGGACCCACCATGCCCCCTGGTCGGGCAGCACGCCCGGCGCATTGGGTGCCACGGCCGCATCGGCCAGCGGCACACGGCAGCACACGGGCTGCAAACGCAGGTCGCGGTGCGTCAGCGCATGGTCGATGACCGGTGCCCACTCCGCACGCACGTCGGGATGCGACGCCAACCAGGCGCGCAGCCCCGCCTCCTCGCGCAGCACGGGCGGCGACCACAACCCGGCCCAAATACCACGCGCCGGGCGACGTTGCAGCCACCAGGCGCCATCCGCGCGCACATACAGGGGCAGCCACCAGGTCTCGGTGCGGCGCGCCGGACGGGGCGTGCGCGCCGGCCAGCGGGTCGGCTCGCCGCTGGCGTGGCCTGCGCACAGCGTGGCCACAGGGCAATCGGCACAGCGCGGCCGTGTGCGGGTACACACCGTCGCGCCCAGATCCATCAAGCCCTGCGTGTACGCCGCCATGTCATCGGCCGACGCATCGGCGGGCACCAGCGCCTGCGCGGTGTTCCACCACCACCGATGCGCGGCCGCGTCCGGGCCTGCATCGGCCCACACGCGTGCCAGCACCCGCCGCACGTTGCCGTCCAGGATCGAGCGGCGCTCGCCCCAGCAAAACGCGGCGATGGCGGCTGCCGTGGATGGCCCGATGCCTGGCAGCGTCGCCAGCGCATCGGCCGTCGCAGGAAACACCCCGCCATGGTGCTGCACCACAGCCTTTGCACACGCATGCAAGTGGCGCGCGCGGCTGTAGTAGCCCAGGCCGCTCCAGAGCGCCAACACCTCGTCCAGCGACGCGGCGGCGAGCGTGTACACGTCTGGAAAACGCTGCAAGAAACGCTCGTAATAGCGCAGCACGGTGGCGACTTGCGTCTGCTGTAGCATCACTTCGGACAGCCAGACTCGATAAGGGTCGCGGCTGCCTTGCCACGGCAGCCCCCGGCGGCCATGCACGCGCTGCCAGGCCACCACGCGCGAAAAAAAATCCATGGGTTTCAGCGCGTCTGACAATGTGCGCAGTAGTACGTCGAGCGCTGCCCTTGACGCATCACACGAATCGGTTGACCACAGATTCGGCACGGCTGGCCCGCGCGGCCATAGACCCACGTCTCGAGCTGAAAGTGCCCATCCTGCCCGTCAGCGCGAAAATCCCGCAGCGTGCTGCCCCCCACGGCCAGCGCGCGTTGCAGCACCTGCCGGATCGCCGCATGCAGTCGCTGGGCCCGCGCGCGGCTGATGCGCATCGCGGGCGTGGTCGGACGGATGCCCGCCAAAAACAGGGCTTCGCTGGCGTAGATGTTGCCCACGCCCACCACCACGTCGCCGGCCAGCAGCACGCTCTTGATGGCTGCGCGCCGCCGGCGCAACGCGGCATGAAAACGCACTGGGTCGAACGCCTCGTCCAGCGGCTCGACCCCCAGCCCGCCCAACAGCCGCTGCGCCACCGGGGCGTCGAGCGCGTGCGCATAGACCACGGCCCCGAACCGGCGCGGATCGTGCAGGCGCAGCGTGCCGCGGTCGGTCACCAGATCGAAATGATCATGTCGGCCTGGCGGTGGCGGCTGCGTCAACCACGTCAGGCTGCCCGACATGCCCAGGTGCACCAGCAGCCAACCGACCTCCAATTCGATCAGCAAGTACTTGCCACGCCGCCGCACCGCCTGCACGCGACGGCCCACCAGCGCTGGTGGCTCCACCCCCAGCGGCCAGCGCAGCGGAAGCCCGCAGCACACGGCCTCGATGCGCGCCCCCGCCAACCGGTCGGCGATGCGCAATCGGGTCACTTCGACTTCGGGCAACTCGGGCATGACGACTCACGGAACGAGGAAATGGACGCACTGCATTATCATCAACCGAGCACACCCCCGATCGGACCGTCCATGCCGCGCCTGCGCTCCCCGCTCGTCATCCTCTGGCTGCTCGCCGGCTTGGCGCTGCCGCCGGCGCTCGCCCAACCGGCTGGGCAACCCGCGCTGCCCATCGCTGGCGCACCAGCGTCGAGGCCCGACACCGCCCCCTCGGGGCTCGATGCGGAGCTGTTTTATCAACTGCTGATCGCCGAACTGCAACGCCGCCACGACCCGGGCGCGGCCTACTCCATCATCCTGGAAGTGGCCCGACGCACTGGCCACCCGGAGCTCTTTCGGCGCGCGATGGAAATCGCGCTGCAGGGTCGCGCACCTCAAGCGGCGCTGTCCGCGGTGCGTGAATGGCGGCAACGCCTGCCTGCCGACGACGAAGCGCGCCGCACCGAACTGCAATTGCTGCTCGGGCTGCAGCGGGTACGCGAGGCGGGCCCGGTCCTGCGCGACTGGATACGCGCCACCCCGGCGCCGCAACGCCCTGCGCTGATTGCCGTGATCCCCTCGCTGCTGGCGCGCGCGTCGGACAAGGCCGAGGCGGTGGCCGCTGCCCAAACCGCACTCGAGCCTTTTTTGCGCGAGGCCCCGACCTCGGCAGCGGCGTGGGCCGCGCTCGGGCGCGTGCATCGCCAAGCCGGCGACGATGAACAGGCATTGCACGCCGCGCGCCAAGCCATCCAGGCCGACCCGCGCGCCGCCGCGGGTGCTTTGCTGGCCGTGGAGCTGCTCGAACGCCGTCCAGAAGAAGCCGAACCTCTCGTGCAGCGCTACTTGCATGCGACCCGCAACGCCACCGACACCGATCCCGTGGTCGCCATCAGCTATGCCCAAGCACTGGCCGAGCGCGGGCGCATGGCCGAGGCGCGCGCGGTACTGCAGCACACCCGTACGGCGCGCCCGGACGAACGGCGCCGCCTGCTGATCGCCGAAGCGCGGCTGCTGCGCGACCAAGACCAGCCGCAAGCCGCGTATGACGTGCTGACCCAGGCCCTGCGCGACACGCCCGACGACCCCGATCTGCAGTATGAGCTGGCAATGGTGGCCGAGCGCACCGGTCGGCTCGACGAGATGGAGCGGCTGCTGCGGGCCGTCATCGCGCGCAAACCCGACGACGCGCACGCCTACAACGCACTGGGCTACGCCCTGGCCGACCGTGGCGTGCGCCTGACCGAGGCCAAGGCGCTGATCGAGGAAGCGCTGCGCCGCGCGCCGGACGACGCCTACATCATCGACAGCCTAGGCTGGGTGGAATACCGTCTGGGCAATTGGCCCGAGGCGCGACGACTGCTCACGCAAGCCATGCAGCAGCGCCCGGATGCCGAGATCGCCGCTCACCTGGGCGAGGTGCTGTGGATGCTGGGTGAGCGCGAAGAGGCGCTGACCGTCTGGCGTCAGGGCCTTGCCCTTGACGCCCGCAACCGCACCCTGACCGAGACGCTGCAGCGCCTCGGCGTCCAACCGTGAGTCCGGCTCTGCTGTCCCCTCGTGCGCGCTGGCGCGGGGTGGTGGCGGCGGTCGCCGTCGCCCTCTTGGCAGGCTGCGCCACGCCGCCACCGCCAGCGCCGTCTGAACCATCGGCCGCATCCCACTGGAGTGGACGGCTGGCGCTGTCCCTGGCCACCGATCCGCCGCAACACTGGTCGGCCGGCTTCGAGCTTAGCGGCACGCCCGCGCAGGGCGAGCTGCGCCTGTCCACGCCGCTGGGTCAGACCCTGGCCACGATCCGTTGGGACGGCAGCGGTGCCTGGGTCGAGCGACGCGACACAGATCCACGCCCTTATGACGGGCTGGATGCGCTCACCGCCGACTTGATCGGCACACCGGTGCCTGTCACCGCGCTGTTTGCCTGGTTGCGCGGCGTCCCCCACGAGGTCCCGGGCTGGCAGGTCGATCTGTCGCAGCAGCCCACAGGACGGCTGCGCCTGCGGCGCAGCGATCCGCTCCCAGCGGCCGACCTGCGGCTGATCTGGCAACCCTGATCCCTTCCATGCAACGACTGCTCGACGTCCCCGCTCCTGCCAAGCTCAACCTGTTTCTGCACGTGACCGGCCGGCGCGCCGATGGGTATCACGAACTGCAGTCGGTGTTTCGCCTGATCGACTGGGCGGATACACTGCACTTCGAGCTGCGCCGCGACGGTCAGCTCTCGCGCGAGGATCTGCACACCGCCGACGGGCCCGCGCTGCCCGAGGATGATCTGTGCCTGCGCGCGGCGCGCGCGCTGCGCGCCGCCAGCGGCTGCCCGCTGGGAGCGCACATCGTGCTGGAAAAGCGCATCCCGCAACAAGCCGGGCTGGGGGGCGGCTCCAGTGACGCCGCCAGCACGCTGATCGCGCTCGATCGCCTCTGGGGCCTGAACTGGCCACGCCGCGCGCTGGTGGAGCTGGGCGCGCGACTGGGCGCCGACGTGCCGTTCTTCCTGGGCGGCCGCAACGCCTGGGTCGAGGGTATTGGTGAGCGCCTGACCCCACTCGAGCTGCCGCCTGCGCGCTACGCCGTGGTCAAGCCGCGCGCCGGCACCCGCACCGCCGCCATTTACCAGGCCCCCGATCTCGAACGCGACACGCCGCACGCTATAATGCAAGACTTCGTTGACGCCTGCAACGCGACCCCAGGGTGCTTGTGGGGCGCCAACGTGATGCAACCCGTGGCGGTTCGCCTGTGTCCCGACGTCGGCGCCGCACTCCAGCGACTCGGCCGGCTGGGTTTGTCGGCCCGCATGACCGGTTCTGGCAGCGCGGTTTTTGCCGTGCTCACCAGCGATGCGGACGCCCAGGCCGTCGAGCAGGCCGACTGGCCGGACGGTTGGCAGGTGCGGATCTGCAACGGGTTGTCAGAACATCCGCTGGTCGGGTGGCAAAAAGACGCTATAATATGAGTCTTGTTGCTGCTGACACAGCAACGCTGCATGGGGCGCGCCGCGTCAGCGGTGAGCCTGTGTAGGGGAGTCGCCAAGTTGGTTAAGGCATCGGATTTTGATTCCGACATGCGAGGGTTCGAATCCTTCCTCCCCTGCCAAATCTCTTTCCCAGTGCCGGTCACACCATGGAACGCTCGATGTCAGCGCACGCCCCCGATTTCATGCTTTTCACCGGCAATGCCAACCCGGCACTGGCCGCCGAGATCGCCCAATGCCTGGGCACCACCTTGGGCAATGCCCACGTGGGCCGCTTCTCGGATGGTGAGGTAACCGTTCAAATCGGCCAAAACGTCCGCGCACGCGACATTTTCATCATCCAGCCCACCTGCCCGCCGACCAACGAGAACCTCATGGAGCTCGTCATCATGGTCGACGCGCTCAAGCGGGCATCGGCCGCTCGTATCTCGGCCGTCATCCCCTACTTCGGCTACGCGCGCCAGGACCGCCGCCCGCGCTCGAGCCGCGTGCCCATCAGCGCCAAGGTAGTGGCCAACATGCTGCAGGTGGTCGGCGTGGAGCGCGTGCTCACCATGGACTTGCATTCCGACCAGATCCAGGGTTTTTTCGACATCCCGGTCGACAACATCTACGCTTCGCCCGTGCTGCTGGGCGACCTGCGGCAAAAGAACTACCCCAACCTGCTGGTCGTCTCGCCCGATGTCGGCGGCGTGGTGCGCGCGCGGGCGCTGGCCAAGCAGCTCGACTGCGACATGGCCATCATCGACAAGCGGCGTCCCAAACCGAACGTGTCGGAGGTCATGCACGTCATCGGTGACATCGAGGGCCGCCACTGCGTCATCATGGACGATATGGTCGACACCGCGGGCACCCTGGTCAAGGCCGCCGAGGTGCTCAAGGAGCGCGGCGCGGCCAAGGTGTTTGCCTACGTCACCCACCCGATTTTGTCCGGCCCGGCGGTCGAGCGCGTGGCGCGTGGCGATGCGCTCGACGAGCTGGTCGTGACCAACTCCATCCCGCTCAGCGATGCGGCCCGTGCCTGCGGCAAGATCCGCGCGCTCACCGTCGCACCACTGATGGCCGAGACCATCGCCCGCATCGCCAGCGGCGACTCGGTCATGGAGTTTCTGGCGGAGATGGAAAACCAGGCCTGACGCCGCGAGGCGTCACCCCGGATGCGGCGCTGACGCGGCATCCGGTCATTCGCCGCCCAGCGGGCGGTTTTTTGCAACCGGGGTGCACTGGTCGCGGTCACCCCACGCATGTTTGGAGTCATCGAGATGAAATTCGTCGCTTTCGAGCGCCAACAGCAGGGCACGGGTGCGAGCCGCCGCCTGCGCAACGCCGGCAAGACCCCCGGCATCGTCTATGGTGGTGGCGCCGAGCCACAGGCCATCGAGCTGGACCACAACGCGCTGTGGCAAGCCATCCAGAAGGAAGCCTTCCACACCTCCATCCTCGAGATGGAGCTGGGCGGGCAGACCACCAAGGTCGTGCTGCGCGACGTGCAGTACCACCCCTACAAGCCCCAAGTGCTGCACGTGGACTTCCAGCGCGTGGACGACAATACCCGCCTGCGCAAGAAGGTGCCGCTGCACTTCGTCAACGCTGAGCAGTCGCCCGCGGTCAAGACCGACAAGTGCCTGATCAACCACGTGCTGATCGAAATCGAAATCGAGTGCCTGGCCACCCAACTGCCCGACTTCATCGAAGTCGACCTGAGCCAGCTGCACAAGGGCCAAAGCCTGCACGCCAGCGACCTCAAGCTGGCCCCGGGCGTCAAGATCGTCACCCACGGCAAGCCCAATCCCACCATCGCCACGGTGGTGGAGCCGGTGGAAGAAGTGGTGACCGCGCCGCAAGCCGCGGCGGCCGACGACAAGAAGGGCAAAAAAGGCAAGAAGTGATGCCCGCGGGCGGCGCGCTCGAGCGCCCCTTGGCCCCACGAACCCGGCACAATGGAGGCCCGCCGCGTGCGGGCCTTTTCACGTCTGGGGTGCTGATGCGCCCCACCCTGCCAAGCACCCATGATCAAGCTGCTGGTCGGCCTGGGCAACCCAGGCCCGGAATACGAAGACACCCGCCACAACGCGGGGTGGTGGTGGATCGACCGCGTCGCGCAGGACCTGCGCGTCACGCTGCACCCCGAGCGCGCGTATTTCGGTCTGGTGGGACGTACCCAATTCGAGGGCCAGCCGCTGTGGCTGCTCAAGCCGACCACGTACATGAACCGATCTGGCCAGGCGGTGGCGGCACTGGCGCGGTTTTTCAAGATCGCGCCGGAACACATCCTCGTCGCACACGACGAGCTGGACCTACCGCCGGGCGACGCCCGGCTCAAGCGCGGCGGCGGCCATGCGGGACACAACGGCCTGCGCGACATCCACGCGCAGCTCGGCAGCGCCGACTACTGGCGGCTGCGGCTGGGCATCGGTCATCCCGGCGTCAAGGCCGAGGTGGTGCACTGGGTGCTGCGCAAACCGCCGCTGGAGCAGCGGCAGGCGATCGACGCCGCCATCGAGCGCGCGGCGCGCGCCCTGCCTTCGTTGCTGGCCGGCGACGTCGCCAAGGCCACCAGCGCCATCCACACCAGCCAGCCCCCGCGCGCCAAGCCACCGCGTCCTTCTGCCGCCGATCAGCGCCCGCCGTCCGGCGATGCGGGCGAGCACGGCGCGGCACCGCGCTGAATCGGCACGCGCCCGGCCCTCAACCCGCGACGCCCGTGGCCTTGGCCGCCTCTGTGGCCGCCTGCAAGCGGCGGTACTTCTGCCACAGCGTCTCGCGGTCTTCCACGAAATCGGGGTGGATAGGGATGCAGCTCACCGGGCACACCTGTACGCACTGCGGCTCATCGAAATGCCCCACGCATTCGGTGCAGCGGCCAGGGTCGATGACGTAGTGTTCCTCGCCCATCGAGATGGCCTGGTTGGGGCACTCGGGCTCGCACACGTCGCAGTTGATGCATTCGTCGGTGATGGTCAGGGCCATGCCACGCTCCTGTCGCCAAATGGCCGACCGTTGGTCAAGATGCCTGGGCTGCGGTGGCCTGCCGCAAGCGCTGCGCGACGATGGGGTTGACCATGCCCGACACCTCTCCACCCAGTTTGGCGATTTCTCTCACGAGAGTACTGGAAATACACTGCACCGGCGGTTGCGGCAGCAAAAACACGGTTTGCACCGTGGGCAAGAGCTTGGCGTTCATGGCCGCCATCTGCGCCTCGTAGTCGAAGTCGGTCAGATTGCGGATGCCGCGCACCACGGCCAGCGCGCCGTGCGCACGGCAAAAGTCCATGATCAGCCCGTCGAACGGCAACACCTGCACGCCGGGGCAGTCGGCGAGGGCCTGCGCTGCCATGGCCAGCCGGTCTTCCAGGGTAAACAAGGTCCGCTTGTGGTGGGCAACCGCCACCGCCACGATCAAGCGGTCGAACAACCCCGCCGCGCGGCGGATGACATCCTCGTGGCCCAAGGTGATGGGGTCGAACGTGCCGCTATAGACGGCAGTGCGCACTGCAGGGATCGCCACTGTCATGGGACGGGATTATCCATCGGTTGCAACAAGTGGGCGTGCACCGCACCCGCGCGCAAGTGGCGGTGCAGCCGCCAGCCGAGCGCCGTCAACTCCGGCTCGCCCCAGGCGCGCGGCGCTTCCAGATACGCCCATCCACCGGGCCGCAGCAGGCGCTGCGCGGCCTGCAGCGCCGCCCTCGTCAGGCGCTCACCCCCGCTGTGGGCATCGTCGAACGGGGGGTCGAGAAACACCACGTCCCACGCCGCCGCGGGCAACCCAGCCAGGACGGCCAAGGCATCGCCACCCACGACGCGCACCGTCTCCGCCCCCAGCCGCTGCACGTTGGCGCGCAAGGCGGCCTGCAGGGCCGGCGAGCGCTCGATCAGCACCACCTGGGCAGCGGCGCGTGAAGCGGCCTCCAGCCCCAGCGCGCCGCTGCCGGCAAAGGCATCGATGCAGCGGCAACCGCTCAAGTCCTGCCCCAGCCAATTGAACAGGGTTTCGCGCACGCGGTCCGGGGTCGGGCGCAGCCCAGGCACGTCGCCCACCGGCAGGCGCGAGCGGCGCCAGCGCCCACCAATGATGCGCACCTCGCCCGTGGGCGACGTGCGGCGCGCGCGCCCCGTCACGGCTGCCCTCCCACGACCACGGTCACCATCCGATCCGGGTCGATGACACGGCGCCACGCGCGCATCAGGGTCTCACGGTCGACCGCGCCCACGCGCGCGGTCCAGGTCTCGAGCTCGTCCAACGGCAGGTCCGACCACGCGATCGCGGCCACCTGATCGAGCACCTTGCGGTTGCTGTCCAGCCGCAGCGCAAAGCCGTTGATGAGCGCCTCCTTGGCCGCGGCCAGCTCGTCGTCGGTCGGCCCCTCGCGCGTGAAGCGCCGCAGCGACTCGTGCACCAACTGCACCGCGATCGCGGCCTGCTCGGGCCGGGTCTGTAGCGCCACGGTAAACGCACCGGCGTGCCGCCCGGCCAGAAAGTAGCTGTATACGCCATAAGTCAGCCCGCGCTGCTCGCGGATCTCGCGCATCAGGCGCGAGGTAAAGCCCCCGCCGCCCAGGATGTGGTTGGCCAGCTGCAGCGCTAGAAAATCCGGATCGTTGCGCGCGATACCGGGCGCCCCCACCCAGACCTGCGCCTGCGCCGCGCCCGGGAAGGGCACGGACAGCGTCTGCGCTTGCGCAAGCGGCGCCACTTCCGGCACGGCAGGCAGCGGCGTGCAGCCGTGCGGCGCCAGTCCGCGCAGCAAGCGCTCGCCAATCGCGTCGGCTTGCGCGCGTGTCACCGCCCCCACGACCGTGACGCGCGCGTCGCAGGGGCGCACATGGCGCCGGTAAAAGGCCTGGAGCGCCGCACGGTCGATGGCAGTCCAGGTCTCGGGCGTGGCTTCCTGGCCATAGGGGTGCCCCCGATAGACGGCCTGATGGAAGTGCTGACGCGCGACGGTGTCGGGCTGCGTCTGCGCCTCGCGCCACGCCGCCACCAACCGTTCGCGCTCACGCGCCCAAACCGTTGCATCGAAGGCTGGCGCGGCCAATTGTCGCGCCGCCAACGCCACGGCCCCCTCCAGCAGATCGGGGCGGGTCAGCGTGCGCAGCGACACGCTGAAACGATCGAGGGTCGCCGTCGCGCTCCACTGCG
>DYIC01000004.1:15609-19146 GCA_020723845.1 Hydrogenophaga sp. | reverse complement strand
AGCGTGCGCAGCGACACGCTGAAACGATCGAGGGTCGCCGTCGCGCTCCACTGCGCCCCCAGGTCGGCCCAGGCATCGGACAACGCATTTTCGTCGAGCGCGGGCTGGCCGTCGTGGGCCAGCACCCCGCGGCCCAGCATCAGCGCCGTCGCGGCCGCCAGCCCCGCCTGTCCCGCAGGATCGCGTCGGCTGCCGCCGTCGAACTCCACGCGCACATCGACCATCGGCAACGCGTCGATGCGCACCCAGTACAGGCGCGCGCCATCGGGCCGCACCCAGTGCTCGATGGGCAGCGCCGCCTGTGCCGCAGCCGCCACCAGCCACAGGCAGGCCGCGAGCCACCCACCCCATCTCCGATGCCGCGCGCTCATGACCCAGCCTCCGGCCGCAGCACGCCGACGGTGAGCCGCTCGTCCTGGAAGTAGCGCTGCGCCACCCGGCGCACGTCCTCGGTGCCGACGCGCTGCAAGCGCGCCAACAGTCGCTGGTTGGCATCCACCGGCCAGCCCAACACCCAATGCATGCCCAGCGCGCGGGCTTGCGCGAACATCGAATCGAGCGCGTAGATCTCGCTGGCCATCCACTGCGTCTTGACACGCTCCAGCTCGGCTTCGCTCACCCCGTCGCGCGCGACGCGCGCGATCTCGGCCTTCAACGCGGCTTCCACGGCCTCGACTGGCACCCCCTGCCGCGGCGTGGCGCTCAGCACGAACGACTCCGGCCCACGCGCGGCCACGCCATACGATGCGCTCACCGCATCGGCCAGACGCGGGCCACCCTGCCCCTGCACCAGCACGCGCTCCAGCCGCGCGCCCGGATGGCCGTCGAGCACGCCGGCCAGCAACACCAGCGCCAGCGCATCGTTTGCCTCCTCATCGGTCGCATCGGGGTGCGCCAGCCGCGGCACGCGCCAGCCCATCACCAGCGCGGGCTGCGGCGTGCGCGCCTGCCATTCGAAGCGGCGCACGCCGCGCTGCGGCGGCTCGGCGTCGGGCGTGCGTGCCGGCACGGCGCGGGCGGGCCACGTGCCAAACGTCGCCTGCGCCCAGGCAAGCACCTGCGCCACGTCCACGTCGCCCACCACCACCAACGCCGCGTTGCCCGGCACGTACCAGCGCCGGTAGAAGTCACGCACGGTCTCGGGCTGCAACGCCTGCAAGTTGCCCATCCAGCCGATCACCGGCCGCCGGTAGGGGTGCGCCACCCAGGCCATGGCGTTGAACTGCTCGTAGAGCTGCGCGCGCGGCTCGTCCTCGATACGCTGGCGGCGTTCTTCCTGCACCACGGCCAGCTCACGCTGGAACGCCTCGTCGGTCCAGGTGTTGTTCATCATCCGGTCGGCCTCCAGCCGCATCGCCTCCGGCAACCGGGGCGCTGGCAGCTGCACGTGATAGGCCGTCATGTCGCGCGAGGTAAAGGCGTTGTCGCGCCCGCCCAGCGCGGCGATGCGGCGTGAATACTCGCCCTCCGGTACCGTCGGCGTGCCCTTGAACAGCATGTGCTCCAGCACGTGCGCCACGCCGGACTCGTGGTCCTGCTCATCCATCGACCCCACGCGCAGCCACAGCATCTGGACCGCCGTGGGCGCGCGGCGGTCGGGCTGGACAATGACGGTCAGGCCATTGGCCAGGGTCAACACCTGCGCCTGTGGCGCCAAGGACGGCGCGTTGGCAGCCTCCTCGGCCGCCATGGCCGTGACCGGCAGCACCGCGCCACCGACCAGCCACAGCAGCGCCGCACCCAAGCGCGCGAATCGGCGGCGAATCCCGTCGCCGTCACCGATGCTGAACCTGTACCAGGCCGCAATCATGAGATGGGGTTTCATAGAATGTCGATCATTCTAGACAGCAAGCTCTTATGTTCCGATTTCTCAAAGAAAAGTTCTTCGGCACGCGCGAGCCCACCGGGGAGCCGCTTGTCGACCCCGCGCCCACCGCCGCGCCGGGGGCGGCACCAGCGCCCGCGCCCGAACCCACGACGGCGGTGGCTGCCGCGGCCAGCGCCCCCCCGACGGACAGCACAGACAGCGCCGCCACCCGCCAGGGTTGGCTCGGGCGGCTCGCCGCCGGTCTGCGCAAAACCGGCAGCAGCCTCACCTCGGTCTTCGTCGGGGCTCGCATCGACGACGCACTGTATGAGGAGCTCGAAGCGGCCCTGCTCATGGCCGATGCCGGCACCCAGGCCACGGCCCACCTGCTCGACGACCTGAAGCGACGCGTCAAGGCGCAGCGAGCCACCGACGCCCAACAGGTGCGCGCGCTGCTGGTGGACGTGATCGCCGATTGGCTCGCGCCCCTGCAAAAACCGCTGGCCGTCGGCGCCCAGCCCGACGGGCCCACCGTGTGGATGGTGGCAGGCGTCAACGGTGCGGGCAAGACGACGACGATCGGCAAGCTCACCTGGCACCTGGCGCAGCACGGCGCCACAGTGCTGTTGGCCGCCGCCGACACCTTTCGCGCCGCTGCGCGCGATCAGCTCGACGTCTGGGCCCGGCGCAACGGCGTCGATATCGTCAGCCAGGAAGGCGGCGATCCAGCCGCGGTGGCATTCGATGCCGTCTCGGCCGGGCGCGCGCGCGGCAAGGATGTGGTCATCGTCGACACCGCGGGCCGCCTGCCGACGCAGTTGCATCTGATGGAGGAGCTGCGCAAGATCAAGCGCGTGGTGGGCAAGGCCGAAGCGGGTGCGCCGCACGAGGTGTTGCTCGTCATCGACGGCAATACTGGCCAAAATGCGCTGGCCCAGGTCAAAGCGTTCGACGCCGCCTTGCAGCTCACGGGGCTGATCGTCACCAAGCTCGACGGTACCGCGAAGGGCGGCGTGCTGGCCGCCATCGCCATGTGGGCGCGCGAACGAGGGCGCGAGCTGCCCGTCTACTTCATCGGCATTGGCGAGAAGCTCGAAGACCTGCAACCTTTCGACGCGCGCGAGTTTGCGCAAGCGCTGCTGGGCTGAACACCCGCGCCGCCCTTGGGGGGTTGGGGTTGTCCCGATAGACGCGCCGCCCCGTCGCGGTAAGCTTGGCGAAGGCTAGCCCACTAGCATTTACCCGAGTTGCTTATATCAGCACGTCGTGATACACATTCGTCCCGATTCGGCACGGTTGCCGCAACACCCCCAGAGGAGCCCCATGACAATGAACGCACTTCGAACCATCTTGGTAGCCAGCGCGCTCGGCGCTGCCACCCTGGCGCATGCCCAGGTCGACCAGGTCAGAGTGTGGGCAGCCGCCTGCGCCAACTGCCACGGCACCGACGGCCGCGCTGAGCCGGGTATGGAAGCCCTGGCTGGCAAAAACGCCGATGACATGACCAAGACGCTGCTCGACTTCAAGGCTGGCCGCAAGCCCGCCACCATCATGCACCAGATCAGCAAGGGCTACACCGACGACGAGCTGCGCGCCATCGCCGCGTACTTCGCCGCGCAGAAAAAATAACACCTGAGGAGTCACACCATGATGCAACGTCGCCAATTCGTCTCTACCGTCGCGGCCGGCTCGGCGCTGGGCTCCTTGGGTTTGATCTCGGGTTGCGCCAC
>DYIC01000004.1:11365-15509 GCA_020723845.1 Hydrogenophaga sp. | reverse complement strand
CATGCGCGCGGGCGACATCGCGGTGCAAACCGGCCTGGCCACCGCCAACAAGCGCTGGTGCGAAGTGGACTTCCTGACCTTCGAGTCCAAGGCGGTCAAGAACGTGCACGTGCTGGGTGACGCGATCCAGATCGCACCCGCCATGCCCAAGTCCGGTCACATGGCCAACCAGCACGGCAAGACCTGCGCCGCTGCGGTCGTCAGTCTGCTCATGGGCAAAGAGCCGCCCAAGATGCCGCTGTACGCCAACACCTGCTACAGCTTCGTCACCGACGAGGACGTGGTGCACGTGGCCAGCGTGCACCGCTACGACGCCGAGAAAAAGACGATGCTGACGGTGCCGGGCTCGGGCGGCGTCTCGGCGCGTGCCAGCGAGCTCGAGGGCCGCTACGCCCTGGCGTGGGCGCGCAACATCTGGGCGGACACGCTCGCCTGAGCGTCCGGCGCGGCGCCCGACGCCGACACCTCCCGCAGGAGTCGGCGTCGGGTTTTTCCCCTCCGACATATTGGTTTATCAGCACGGACTATAAGACGGTTATGAGAGCTTCCTGCGCAATCCCCTCCCTTCTGGTTCGATCCCTCGTGACCGTCGGGTTGTTGGCCACGGCGGCCATGTCGGCCCACGCACAGGCCGATGAAGCGCGTGCCCGCAAGATCGCCAATGGCACTTGCTTCATGTGTCACGGCGAGAATGGGGAATCGACCAGCGAAATCTTCCCCCGTCTGGCGGGCCAGAACGCGGAATACATCGCCAAACAGCTCAAAGCCTTCAAGACAGGCGAGCGCAAGAGCACCGCGATGGCCGAGATGGTGGCCAAACTCACCGACGACGAGATGCTGGCCCTCGGCCGTTATTACGAAAAACTGCCCGCCGTGCGCGAAAATGTCAAAGACACCGGATTGGCCGCGGTCGGCGCCTACATCTACCAAAACGGCAACAAATTCAGCGGTGTACCCGCCTGTGTGAGCTGCCATGGGCCCGATGGGCACGGTGCCAACAACCTGCCACGGCTGGCAGGACAATTCTCGGGCTATTTGTTCACGCAGCTCAAACAGTTCAACCAGCGACAACGCACCAACGACAATATCGTGATGCATACCGTCGCGGAGAAGATGTCCGAGCTCGAAATGGCCGCGGTCGCGGAGTACCTAAGCACCAAATGAGCCTGGGGCCAAAGGCCCCCCGCTCTTCGAGGCGAGGTCAATCGACGTGCAGGCGCGCGTGGATGCGCCGAGTCAAGCGCCAAACGGCCCATAGCACCAGCGGCATGGCGGCCCCCGCCGTCAACTCGGGATGCAGGGGCACGCCTGCCGACTTCAGCGCTTTCGCCCCGTAGAGCACCAGACTGATCACGTAATACGAGATGGCCGCGATCGACAGCCCTTCGACCGTCGATTGCAAGCGCAACTGCAGTGCCTGCCCGCGGGTCAGCTTTTCCAACAAGACCCGGTTCTGTTCCTCGCGCGCGATATCGACCTGGGTGCGCAACAAGGCGCTGGTACGCGCGATGCGCTCCGACAGCGCGACCAGCCGCTGCTCGGTCGAGACCACGGTTGCAATGGCCGGCGCCAGCCGCCGACGCATGAATTCGCTGATCGTCTGTGTACCGGGGATGGCCTGCTCGCGCAGTTCGGCGATGCGCTGGTTGACGATGTGGTCGTAGGCGCGCGTGGCCGAGAAGCGGTAGCCGTGCTCGGCGATTGCGCGCTCGATGCTGGCCGCCAACCCGACGAGCTCGTCCAGCAAGGCTTGATCGGATGTGGTCTTGGCCTCCATATCAGCCGTCAGGCGAGCCAGCCGCGCCTCGGCTTGCGCAAGCGGGCCCGCCAGCATCTTGGCCACCGGCAGCCCCAACAAGGCCATCATGCGGTAGGTCTCCAGCTCGACCAGCCGCGCCGAGATGCGGCCAGCGCGGGTTTCGCTCGTCTCTGGCGGCGCCAACACGAGCATGCGCTCGAAACCGCTACCCCGCAGCCGAAAATCGGTCACGACGATCGAATGCCCCTCGCGTCCGATGAGGGATGCGACCACGGGCTGATTACCAAACCAGCGGCGCGCCTGCGCGAGCAAGCTCGGCGGATCCGCCAAATCGGCTGTGACCATGGCCAACTGGATGGCGCAGATGGTGCGTCCCGGGATGGCCGCCCACCAGTCGGGCGCCACCTTCAGCGATGGCAACAAAGGGGGATCCGTCGCCTCCAGGCCGGCCTCGGGCGGCAAGGGCTGTACGAGTGAGTAACGGGTAAACTCGGTGTGGCGTTCCCATTTCAGGGTAAAGCCCCCCGGGCAACGCAGACGCAGAAAGTGCGCCTGCAGATCGGCCTCGGTCAACCCCTCCTGCCCGGGCAGTCGCCGCAGATGTTGCAGCTCCTGTGCGCGATCCACCCCTTCGTTGAGCACGGCCACATACACCACCAGCGCAGGCAGGCGAATACGCGCGGTCGGCCGCGCGTGCACCTCGTTGTGCAGGGCACGGCGGCGGCTGTCGTCAGGGGGCAAGACGGCGCTGATACCCCCAATGGCATCGTCTGGCGTCATGGATGCAACCATAGCATAACGCCGGACGAATTCCCGATGAAAAAACCCCGCCAAGCCAGCCGGCCCGGCGGGGTTTTCGGCACTCAAGGCGCACAGGCGCCCAGCTTCTGGTGAAAGCTGTCCGCTTACGCGCCCAGCTTTTGGTGAAAGCTGTCCGCTTACGCGCCCAGCTTTTCTTTGATACGGGCCGCCTTGCCGGTGCGGCCGCGCAGATAGTAGAGCTTGGCGCGGCGCACGTCGCCGCGGCGCTTGACCTCGATGCTGGCGATCAGCGGGCTGTACAGCGGGAAGGTACGTTCCACGCCTTCACCGTTGGAGATCTTGCGCACGATGAAGCTGGAGTTGAAACCGCGGTTGCGCTTGGCGATGACAACGCCTTCGTAGGCCTGCACGCGCTTTTTGTTGCCTTCGATCACGTTGACGTTGACCACCACGGTATCACCGGGGGCAAAGTCAGGGATGGTCTTGTTCAGGCGAGCGATTTCTTCCTGCTCGAGGATTTGGATCAGGTTCATGGTCTCATCCACGATCGTGTCTGCGCTGCACACTGCACGAACCAGCGCCCTTGCGCCAGCCCGCCCGGGGTTGCTTTTATTATCAAACACCCGAAGCCAGACAGAGGATCAAAGCTCTCTATTGTAACCCAGTTCGTGCAACAGCTGCTCATCCGACGGCCGCAGCCGACCTTGAGCACGCGCCTGCGCGAGCAGGTCGGGACGGCGCTGCGCCGTGATCTGGACCCGTTGGGCCCGACGCCAGGCCTCGATCTGTGCATGGTGGCCCGACAGCAGCACCGACGGCACGCTCATCGCGCCGCCGGGTCCCTCCCATACCTCCGGCCGGGTGTAGTGCGGGCAGTCGAGCAAACCGTCCAGTGCGGGGTTGAAGCTGTCTTGCTCGGCACTGGCCTGATCACCCAGCACGCCCGGCTGCAAGCGCGCCACCGCATCGAGCAGCGCCACCGCAGCGATCTCGCCGCCCGAGAGCACGAAGTCCCCCAGGCTGAGCTGCTCGTCCACGCAAGCATCGATGAAGCGCTGGTCCACGCCCTCGTAGCGGCCGCACACCAAAATTGCGCCCGCGCCGCCGGGTTGCGCGTAGCGACTCACCACGGTGTGCGACAGGCGCTCGCCCGCCGGCGAAAAGAGCACCGTGGGTACGTCCACCGGCGCCCCCGGTACACGGCAGGCGGCCAGGCCCCGGTCGGCGCGCACGGCTTGCCAGCATCGGTGCAGCGGCTCGGCCAGCATGACCATTCCTGGCCCCCCGCCAAAGGGGCGATCATCCACGCGGCGGTATGGCCCCTCGGCAAAGTCGCGCAAGGGCCACAGGCGCACCTGAACCACTCCCGAGGCAAAGGCGCGGCGCGTCACCCCCACCGTCAAGTACGGTTCGATCAGTTCGGGAAACAGCGTGATGACGTCGAAACGCATGGCAGCGACACGCCGGTCGGGACGGGTCAGTAATCAGGCTGCCAGTCGACGGTGATGCGGCGCGCCGCCAAATCGACCGTGTCCACGTAGGCGGCGACGAACGGGATCATGCGCTCGACGGCGGCATCGCCGCTGCCGTCGCGCAAGCACAGCACCGCGTGCGGGCCAGTGG
>DYIC01000004.1:7748-11265 GCA_020723845.1 Hydrogenophaga sp. | reverse complement strand
GTGTCGCCACCGCGGCTGATCGCGTGCACGTGCGACCAGCCGTGCAACCCCCACGGCTCCTGGATGTGGCCAATCTCGACCGCATCAGCGGGCAGCTCGGCCACCTGCCAGGGCAGGGCTTCGGCCATGGGGATGGGCCGCCTCAAGCGGCGGCAGCTTCGGCCGGGACGACCTTGGGCGCCTGCTTGAGCAGACGGGCCACCGTGTCGGACGGCTGGGCGCCGACGCCCAGCCAGTAGGTCAGGCGGTCTTGCGCGATGTTGAGCGGCACGTCGTTGCCGCGCGCGATCGGGTTGTAAAAACCAATGCGCTCGATGAAGCGGCCATCGCGACGGCAGCGCTTGTCGGCGACGACGATGTGGTAGAACGGGCGGGCCTTCGAGCCGCCACGGGCGAGTCGGATCACGACCATGGGTTATCCTTGCAAACAGGTTCGACGAGACGGTGGAAAGGCAACGCCTGAGACACGGACGACTGGCCACCCGGCCAGCGAAACGTTGCAAACCTGCCATTATACCCCGCATGCTGTGAAACCCACCCTGATCCGCCCCAGTCGCGATGACGACCTGAACGCCATCGCACACATTTACGCCTACCACGTCCGGCACGGCACCGGCACGTTCGAGACCGAGCCCCCCAGCGTGGCCGACATGGCGGCGCGCCGCGCCGACGTGCTGGCCAAGGGACTGCCCTGGCTGGTGATCGAGGTCGACGGCGAAGTGGCGGGGTTCGCTTATGGCAACTGGTTCAAACCCCGCGCGGCTTACCGCTATTCGGTGGAGGATTCGATCTACCTGGCGCCACAGGTAGCCGGCCGCGGGCTGGGTCGGGCGCTACTGGCCGAGCTGCTCGCGCAGCTCGAGGCGCGCGGCATCCGCAAGGTCATCGCGGTGATTGGCGACTCGGCCAACGCGGGCTCGATCGGCCTGCACACGGCGCTCGGCTTCGAGCGCGTGGGCGTGGTGCGCTCGTGCGGCTGGAAGTTCGACCGTTGGCTCGACATCGTGTTGATGGAAAAAACCCTGGGGCCTGGCGACCAGACACCGCCAGCACCACAATAACGGCATGCGACACCCCCGCAACAAAACCATCGCCGCGTGGCTGGCCTTCATCGGCGGCGGCCTGGGCTGGCACCGTTTTTACCTGTACGGCTTGAGCGACGTGTGGGGTTGGGTCCACGCCATCCCGACCGCCCTCGGTTTTTGGGGGGTGGACCGGGTGCTGTCCTACGGGCAAGACGACAAGCTGTCGTGGGTGCTGCTGCCATTTTTGGGGTTGGGGCTGGTCGCGGCGTGCTTGTCGGCCATCGTGTATGCCTTGCAGCCGCCCGAACGCTGGAACACACGGCACAACCCAGAACTGCCGGCCGATGCGGGGCCGGGTGCCACGAATTGGCTCACGATCGTGGCCGTGGTGCTGTCGCTCATGCTGGGCGCGACGGCGTTGATGGCCGGGCTGGCATTCAGCTTTCAGCGCTACTTCGAATACCAGATCGAAGAGGGCTTGCGCATCAGCCAGTGAAGCGCGCAAGTAACAGCATCCAGGCGCTCAGCGTCAGCACGCCAGCAGCGGTCGACAGCCCTGTGGCCGCGGTGATTTCGGCCTGCGCCACGCGGTAGCGCTGCGCGAACAAAAAGACGTTCGCCCCGACGGGCACCCCTGCAGCCACGACCAGTACGGCAAGCGGCAAACCGCGCACGCTCCACAGCCAGGCGCTCGCGCCGACCAACACCGGCAGCACCAGGTTTTTGGCCACCGTCACCGACACCGCGTCGCGCCAGTGTGCGCGCCATGGCGTATAGGCCAAACTGATGCCCACCAGCACCAGCGCCAGCGGGCCGAACGCCTGCCCCAACAGGTGCAACGGCTTGTCCACCACGGTGGGCAGGGCGATGCCGGTCTGCCCCCACAGCAGCCCGCAAGCGATGGGCAGCGGGATGGGGTGGATGACCGAGCCGCGCACCGCCGACCACGCAGCGCGCCACAAGCGCACGCCCGGCTCGCCCCCGGGGCTGGTGCGCCCCTCGGCCAGCTCCAACGCCACCGACGCCACCGTCAGCAGGATCAGCGCATGCACCGCAATCAGCGTCAACAGCGTGACCACGCCGGGCTGTCCGTAAGCCAGGGTGATGAGCGCGATGCCGATCATCACCAGATTGGAAAACGTGCCCCCCAACGCGAGCACGATACCACGCGCGTGCCAGCCGCGCCACGCCATTTGCAGCAGCAGCCACGGCAGCGCGGCGCTGAAGTAGGCGGCGATGGGCCGCCAGTCCAGCGCCTCCAGCCGCACCTGGCTCATGGTGCGAAACAGCAGCGCCGGAATCAGCAGCAGAAAGACCAGGTTCGACAGATCCTTGACGGCTGTGGCCGCCACCCAGCCACGGCGCCCGGCCAACACCCCCGCACCGATGAGCAGAAACACCGGCGCGAGCGACTGGAAGACGGGATGGTCGGCAACGCTCACGCCCGGCAGTGTAACGGGGCGAAGCGCCATCGCGCTGGCACCTGGGCGACCCCGGGGACTCAGCCCGTGCCGGGCTTGAGGTAGGACGCAAACGCACGCCGCAGCTTGGCCACCTTTGGCGCGGCCACCGCCAGGCAGTAGCCATGATGGGGGTGGCGCGCAAAAAAGTCCTGGTGGTAGTCCTCGGCGGGCCAGTAGTGGCGCAACGGCTCGACCTCGGTCACGATGGGGGCATCGAACACGCCCTCGGCCTGCAGTTCGTCGATGAGTGCGCGCGCCACCGCGGCCTGCTCGGGCGTGGTCCAGTAGATGCCGCTGCGGTATTGCGTGCCCACGTCGGCCCCCTGGCGGTTGGGCGTGGTGGGGTCGTGGATCGCGAAGAAGATGGTCAACAGCTCGCGCACGCCGATCACCGCCGGGTCGTAGACGAGCCGGACGACCTCGGCGCAGCCGGTGCGGCCGCTGCACACGTCCTCATACGTCGGGCGCGCGGCCTGCCCGTTGCTGTAGCCGGACTCGACGTCGAGCACGCCGCGCACGCGGTCGAACACCGCCTCGGTGCACCAAAAGCAGCCGCCCGCCAACACCAGGGTTTCAGTCGTCATGGTCCGAATTCTGCTACGGTCACGACACCATGATGCTGTCTCTGGATTTTCTGGCATTGCCGCTGTTGACCGCGTCGGCGCTGCTGCTGCTGAGCCTGGTGGCAGGCCTGTTCTCGGCGCGACTGGGCTTTTCGTTCCTGCTGGTGTTTTTAGTCGCGGGCATGCTGCTTGGCGAAGATGGCCCTGGCGGCGTGGTGTTCGAGGATTTTCGGCTGGCCTTCTGGGTCGGCAATGTGGCCCTGGCGGTGATCCTGCTCGACGGCGGACTGCGCACACGCTATGCCACTTTCCGCACTGGCCTGCAGCCCTCGCTGATGCTGGCCACGGTGGGGGTCGCGGTGAGTGCGGCGCTCACCGGAGTGGGTGCATGGCTGCTGATGGACCTGAACTGGCGGCTCGCGCTTCTGCTCGGCGCCATCGTCGGCTCCACGGACGCCGCCGCCGT
>DYIC01000004.1:0-7648 GCA_020723845.1 Hydrogenophaga sp. | reverse complement strand
TGGCGGTGTTCGCGTTCACGACCTGGATCGGCGGCTCGGGGTTTCTTGCCGTGTACATCTTCGGGCTGGTGGTCGGCAACCGCGCCCGCGGCTCGGTTGCCCCGGCGCTGCAAGCGATGGACGGATACGCCTGGATGGCCCAGGCAGGCATGTTCCTGCTGCTGGGGCTGCTGGTGACCCCCACCGAGGCGCTGCGCACGCTGCTGCCGGCGCTGGGAGTGGCCGCGGTGTTGATGCTGCTGGCCCGCCCCGTGGCGGTCTGGCTGTGCCTGCGGCCGTTTCACTTTCCGCCGCATGAGATCGGGTTCATCGCCTGGGTCGGCCTGCGCGGTGCGGTGCCGATCGTGCTGGCAGTGTTTCCGGTGATGGCGGGCGTCGAGGGTGCCACGACATTCTTCAACATCGCGTTCGTCGTGGTGCTCGCGTCGCTGCTGCTGCAAGGCACTACCCTACCCTGGGCAGCGCGACGCACGGGCGTCGCGCTGCCCGACCGCGACGATCCGGTCGCCGCGCGACAGGTGTACGGCGACTTCGAGGTACCGGCCGACACCCCCATGGCGTCGCTGTGCCAGTTCTACGGCTGGCCCCCGATCGAGGACGAGCAGCTCACCGTAGGCGAGTGGTTTCACCGTGTGTGCCAACACCGGCCGGTCGAGGGCGATCAACTGCGCTGGGGGCCGGCCGAACTGAGCGTTCGCCGCGTGCACGAGGGGGCGATCGAGCGGGTGGGCATCCGCATCGAGGAAGAGGGCGACGGATCCGCGCAGGCGGCGCCACGGCGGTCATGACGGCCAGCGCATCGCCCACGAACCGCGCGTGCCAGGGATGCCGCCGATCCCGTGCTTGTCGACCACCAGGCGCTCGTGCCAATCCAGGCGCTGCGCGCGGCACCGGCGGGCATGGGGATAGCCTGAGCCCGTCGGGCAAGTCGTCAGTGGCGGGAGCGGTCATGTCAAGGCTGGCGGATGTGCTGCCGCTCGATCAGCGCATGCACGCGATCGTACTCTGCCGCCACCCTGCGCGCCAGCGCGGCGGGGGTGGAGCCTCGGGCGACCCACCCCAGCGACTGCAACCGCTGCTGCAGAGCCGGCTGGCGCAATACCTGCCGCACTCGCTGGGCCAGGTAGAGCGCCTGCTCCGGCGTCAACGAGCGCGGGCCCGCCAAGGCATACCAGTGTTCAAAGGCAAACCCCGTCACCCCCAATTGCGCCAGCGGCGGCACACGTGGCAGCAGCGCGCTGGGGGTTGCCGATGTGACCCCGATCACCGGCAGTTTGCCGACGCGCCAGTATGGCAGCACCAGCGACGGCGGCAGCAGCGCCAACTGCACATCGGCCTGCAGCAGCGCATTGACGACCTGGGCATTACCTGGATAGGGTACATGGGCCACCTGCCAGTCCGCCGCCGCCTTGAGCAACTCCATGCCCAAATGGAATGGCGACCCCACTCCCGGACTGCCGTAATACCAAGCAACGCCCGCGCGCTGGATCGCGCGCACCGCGGCGGCGGCCCGTAACTCCAAGCGCGGCGCGACACACAACGCCAGCGGCGCCGTGGCGACCAGGGCCACCGGCTGAAGGTCGGTCAGGGGGTCGTAGCCCACGGCCGGGTTCAGATCCCGCGCCACGGTCAGATGCACCCACGACAGCAATCCCACCGTGTGATCGTCGCTCGCGCGGGCCACGACCGACGCGGCCAACGCACCCGCCGCGCCCGGACGGTTATCGATCTCGATGGGCTGACCCAACGCCTCGGATAGGGGCGCTTCCAGTGCCCGCGCCAGTTCGTCTGCGGACGACCCCGGCGGAAAGCCCACCACCAGCCGCAATGGGCGTGTGGGCCACGCAATCGCCGGCGGGATGGGGTTGGCCCGCCCATGCACGGCCCAGACACCCGCGGCAGCCGACACGGCCGCCCGCAACAGCCAGCGGCGCAACCGAATCGGCGCTTCCTGCATCCCGCCCCATGCGGCGGCGCCGTCATCATGCCAAACGCTGCGCCTTTCACGCACGGATGACGGCCTCCGCCAGTGGATCCGGTGCCCCACCATACAACCACGGCTGGTCGAGCGCCCGCTCGCCAAGCAACGCCAGGGCCGCATCGCGTGCCCAACGCAGGGCCCCGCGGGCGTGGAAGACCGTCCCATTGCGCCGCGAGCGGGCTTGCACGCGGGCGTTGCGCGCCCAGCGCCCCTGCGCCCAGCGAGCCAGCAAGACGGGCCAGTCCGCGACCGCCGTGCGGGACTGTGCCGCCAACAGCCGCCCCAGCGCCCACGCGTCTTCCAGTGCCATCGCCGCACCCTGGGCCAGATAGGGCCGCGTCGGATGCGCGGCGTCGCCCAGCAGCGCCACCCGTCCCTGGGCATGCTCGTGCGGCCCCCGCATTGGCGCGCGCACGTGCAGCGGCCACAGGCGCCAGCCGGGCACCGCCCTCAACACAGCGTCCAAATCTTCGTGCGTGCGGCCCACACGCTGGCGCAGCTCGGCCACGCGCGCTTCGTGGTCCCAGCCTTCGACGTCGGCCGGGGGCAACGGGCCTTCGACCACCACCACGACATTGAGCCACTCACCGGCGCGCACGGGGTAGTGCACGGCATGCATGCAGGCCCCAAGCCAGGCCACGACTTGCGGTGTGCGCAAGGCGGCCGGCAAATCCTCCCGGCGCACCATACCTCGGTAGGCCAGATGGCCGCTGAACGCCGCGCGGCCATCGCCCAGCAGCCGGGTGCGAATGGCGCTCCACACCCCATCCGCCGCCAGCAGGGCGTCGGCATGCCAGCGGGCACCGCTGGCGGTGGTGATCGCCACCCCGTCGGCGTCCGTCTGGTGACCGATGACGGCCTGCCCCTTGTGCAGCGCCACCGTGGTCGTCTCCAGCAGGGCCTGCAGCAGCAGCCGGTGCAAATCGGCGCGGTGGATGGTCGCATAGGGCGCGCCATAACGCTGCCGCATCGCCTCACCCAAGGCCAAACGGCCCAGCACCCGGCCATCGGCGGCCGCGCGCACGCGCAGCTCGGAGGGAAACGCCGCCACCGCCTCCAGCGGCTGCTGCAAACCCCAGTCGTGCAACACGCGCACGGCGTTGGGGCCGAGTTGGATGCCCGCCCCCACCTCGGAAAACTCTGGCGCCCGTTCGAACAAGTCGATCGACATCTCGGGCCGCGCGCGCGCGCATGCCAAGGCCGCGCCCAGCCCGGCCATACCCCCCCCGACGATGACGACCCGCTCCTGCACGCGCCGCCCCGAACTCAGCGCAGTGTCGGCCAGGCCGAACGCGCGATGCGCCACGCCCCCTCGACCGCGCCAGTCCCGAACCGCCGCGCGAGCCGCTGCGCAATGCTCTCGCGCTGGGTATAGTCGATGATCTCTTCGGCCTGCACGACCTCGCGTGCCACATAGTCCAAATTACCCAGATCGTCAGCCAGACCCAGCTCACGCGCGCGCTGCCCCGTCCAGACCAGGCCGCTGAACATTTCGGGCATTTCTTTCAGGCGATCACCGCGCCCCTTGCGCACCACCTCGATGAACTGCTGGTGGATGTCGTCGAGCATTTGCTGCGCATGCGCGCGGTGGCGCTCCGTCTGAGGGCTAAAAGGGTCGAGAAACCCTTTGTTCTCGCCTGCGGTCAGCAGGCGCCGCTCCACGCCCAGCTTGTCCATCAGCCCGGTAAACCCAAACCCGTCCATCAGCACGCCGATGCTGCCCACCAGACTGGCCTTGTCCACGTAGATGCGGTCGGCAGCCACGGCGATGTAGTAGGCTGCCGAGGCGCAGGTCTCTTCGACCACGGCGTAGACGGGCTTGCCGTGCTTTTCCTTCAGGCGCCAGATCTCGTCGTTGATGATGCCCGCCTGCACCGGGCTGCCGCCGGGTGAGTCGATCAACAGCACCACGGCCTTGGCCCCCGGGTCTTCGAACGCGGAACGCAGCGCCGCGACGATATTGGCGGCATTGGTTTCCGACTCCGCACTGATGGCGCCACGCACCTCGATCATCGCCGTGTGCGGGGCAGCAGTGGGCGGCGACGGCACGACGTCGCGGTACAGTAACCAAACCACGACGCCCGCCAGCAGCAGCCAGACCGAACGCCAAAAATTGCGCCAGCGGCGCGCAGCACGCTGCTCTTGCAGCGTCGCAAGTGCCAGCTTCTCGATCACCGCCCGCTCCCAGCCAGGCGCATCGGGCGCGGCCGGCGTCGTGGCCGGCGGTGGCGGCGCAGTGGTGTCGGCGGGCGGTGGGGTCTCGGTAGATGCCATGGTGGGGGTTCAAAAAACGACCGGTTGAAGATCGTATTGTGACTGCCAAAACACCACCCCGTCGCGTTCCTGGACGCGAATCGACACCAGCGGCCCGCGCCCAGGGCCACCGACGCAGCGCCCGGTGCGCGGATCGAACAGCGCCCCGTGCGCACCACACACCAGATACTGGCGCGTGAGGTCGAAGAAGCGGTTGGGCATCCAGTCCATCTCCATGGCAACGTGGCTGCAGCGGTTGAGGTAGGCGTACACCCGACCCTGGAAGCGGATCGCAAACGCGCGGCAGGTCTGCCCGCGATAGCGGACGTCGAACGGCACCGCATCGCCGCCGTCGATCAAATCGGCCGAGTAGCACAGCGCATGCCACGGCATGGCCGCCGCATCCTTGTCTTCCGACGCCTCCATGTCACCCCGCTCCTCTTGTCCTCGCCGCCGCGCGCACCACCCCTCGCCAACAGCGACAATCATAGGATGTCATCGCCAACCTTGCCCCGTCCGTTGATCCTCGGCTCGACTTCGCCGTACCGGCGCGCGCTGCTCGAGCGCCTGCAGCTGCCTTTCGACACCGCCGCGCCCCACGTGGACGAAACGCCGCTGCCCGGCGAAGCCCCGGCCACCCTCGCGCGTCGGCTCGCGCATGCCAAAGCCGACGCGGTCGCGCGGCGCCACCCGCAGGCCATCGTCATCGGCAGTGACCAGGTGGCCGACCTGGATGGCGTGGCACTGGGCAAGCCCGGTACGCACGAGCGCGCCGTTGCCCAACTGCGCGCCATGCGCGGGCGCACCGTGGTCTTTCACACCGCGCTGGCCGTGGTCTGCATCGCCACCGGCTACGCGGCGCAGGACGATGCCGCGGTACAGGTGCGCTTTCGCGACCTCAGCGACGACGAGATCGAGCGCTACCTGCTCGCCGAGCGTCCCTACGACTGCGCCGGCAGCGCCAAAAGCGAAGGACTGGGCATCGCACTGCTCGACGCTATCGTCAGCGACGACCCCACGGCCCTGGTGGGCCTGCCGCTGATTCGCACCGCGCGCCTGCTGCGCGGCGCGGGGTTGACGCTGCCATGAGCACGCCCATGCCACCTTCGGGCACCGCGGTGGCCCCCGGCACGCTGTACCTGGTGCCGACGCCGCTGGATTTCGGCTGCGACACCGCGTTGGATCTGCGCGATGCGCTGCCGGCGGCGACGATCGACATCGCCGCCGGGCTGACGCACTGGATCGCCGAGAACGCCAAGAGCGCGCGCGCGTTTCTGAAACGCGTACAGGGGGTGCGACCGCTGGCCGTGCCGCTGCAGCAACAACACATCGCCCAGCTGCCGCGCGATTGGCACAAGCACGGCGACCCTGTGGCCGGCGCCGACGCACAGGCGCGTGCGCTGCTCGCGCCCGCGCAGCAGGGCCACGCCTTGGGCTTGGTCAGCGAAGCCGGCATGCCCGCCATCGCCGACCCGGGCACCGCCATCGTGCGCGCCGCCCACGCACTGGGGATACCGGTGGTGCCGCTGACCGGCCCCGTATCGCTGATGCTGGCCCTGGCTGCCAGCGGCTGCCAGGGCCAGCATTTCGCCTTCGTCGGCTATCTGCCCCAAGGCGCTGCCGAGCGCGCCGCACGCCTGCGCGAGCTGGAAGCCACCGCCCACCGCCTGCGACAGACCCAAGTGTTCATCGAGACCCCCTACCGCAACGCCGCATTGCTGCAGGCCGCGTTGCAGGGGCTGCGGCCCGACACCCGGCTGGCACTGGCGTGCGGACTGGGACTGCCGACCCAGGCCGTACACGCCGCCCGCGTGGCCGACTGGCGCCGCCAGCCGCCCGCACTGCCGCTGCACCTGCCTGCGGTGTTCGTGCTCGGCACCTGACGCGCCGCCACCCCGGCGGCGCCACGGTACCGCCGCCGGGGCCCGGTCAGTGCCGGAAGTGCCGCACGCCCGTGAAGACCATGGCCACGCCGCGCTCGTTGGCGGCGTCGATCACCTCTTGGTCGCGCACCGACCCGCCCGGCTGGATGATGCACGTGGCCCCGGCGTCGACCACCACGTCCAGCCCGTCGCGGAACGGGAAAAAGGCGTCGCTCGCCACCGCCGTGCCCTGCAGGCTCAGGCCCGCCGCCTGCGCCTTGATGCTGGCGATGCGGGCCGAGTCGAGCCGGCTCATCTGGCCCGCGCCCACGCCCATCGTCATGCCGTCCTTGCAAAAGACGATGGCGTTGCTCTTGACGTACTGCGCCACCGACCACGCAAACAACAGATCCTGTAGCTGCTCGGGCGTGGGCCGGCGCTCGGTGACCACTTTCAGGTCCGACGCACGCAGCACGTGGTGATCGGCCGTCTGCACCAGCACGCCACCGCCGACGCGCTGCAAATGCCAGCGGTTGCGAGTCGTGGCCGCGTCCGCCGGCAGCGCGATGCGCAGCAGCCGCACATTCGCCTTGGGACGAAACACCGCCAGCGCCTCGGGCGTGAAATCGGGCGCGATCAGCACCTCGACGAACTGCTGCGCCACCGCCTGTGCCGCCTCACCGTCCAGGGCACGGTTGAAGGCGATGATGCCGCCGAACGCACTCGTCGGGTCGGTCTGGAACGCCTTGCGGTACGCCTCCAGCGGCGTGGTGCCAAGCGCCACGCCACACGGGTTGGCGTGCTTGATGATCACGCACGCGGGCGCCGCAAACCCCTTGACACACTCCCACGCCGCATCGGCGTCGGCGATGTTGTTGTAGGAGAGCTCTTTGCCCTGCAACTGCTGCGCACTGACCAGCGACCCGGCCGGCGCGTCGGGGTCGCGGTAGAAGGCGGCCTGCTGATGGGGGTTTTCGCCGTAGCGCAGGTCTTGCAGCTTGGTCCAGCAGGCGTTGAACTGACCTGGAAACGCGTGGCGCGCCGGCACCGCGTCGGCCGCCGGCACGCCCGCTGACAAATCCAGCGCCGACAGGTATTGGCTGATCGCCGCGTCGTACTGGGCGATACGGTTGAACGCGGCGATGGCCAGTTGCAGCCGCGTCGCGTCGCTGACGCGGCCCGCGTCCTTGAGTTCGGCCAGCACCACGGGGTACTGTGTCGGGTCGGTCAGCACGGCCACGTCGCGCCAGTTCTTGGCCGCCGAGCGCACCATGGCCGGGCCGCCGATGTCGATGTTTTCGATCGCGTCGCCCAGCGTGCAGCCGTCGCGCGCCACGGTGGCCTCGAACGGATACAGGTTGACCACCAGCAAGTCGATGGTGTCGATACCGTGCTGCTGCAGCGCCGCCATGTGCGCGGGCACGTCGCGCCGCGCCAGCAGGCCGCCGTGGATGACCGGGTGCAGCGTCTTGACCCGGCCGTCGAGCATCTCGGGAAAGCCCGTGACCTCGGCCACCTCGGTCACGGGCAGCCCGGCCTCGGCCAGCAGGCG
>DYIC01000068.1 GCA_020723845.1 Hydrogenophaga sp. | reverse complement strand
CGCGCTCGTATCAGAATAACGTCGAGGTCATGAACACGGCCAAGACGCTGCTGCTCAAGACCCTGCAGATGGGCCAGTGATGCCCGCGTGAGGTGACCGCCATGTTCATGACCCCCTTGAGCTCGAGCGCGATCGACGCCTACAACGCGCGCGGCGGCGCGCAGGCCGACTCGATGGACCCGAAGGCCGCGCAGGAGCGCTTCCTCAAGTTGTTCGTCGCGCAGCTCAACAACCAAGACCCGCTCAACCCGCTGGACAACGCGCAGATGACCACCCAAATGGCGCAGATCAACCAGGTGGTCGGTCTGCAGCAGGTCAACGAAACCCTCAAAGGGCTGGCGGCGCAGTTCAACATGGTCGGCTCCATCCAGGGCGCGCAACTGGTGGGCCGTCAGGTGGCCAGCGAGGGCAACGGCCTGGTCGTCAGCGACGGGGTGGCGCGCGGCGCCTTCACGCTGTCCGGCCCGGCCGACAACGTCACCGTCGAGATCCTGGGCGCGGCGGGCGAGGTGCTGGGCACCACCGCCCTCGGGGGGCGCGGCGCGGGGCTGCAGACCTTCGAGTGGCCCCTGGGCGACGTGGAGGCCGACCGGGTGCGCAGCCTGCGCGTGGTCGCCACCCAAGGTGGCCAGGCGGTGTCGGCCACCCCGCTGGCGCTGCACCGCGTGCAGTCGGTCGGTCTGGTCGAGGGCAACCTGCGCCTGCGTACCGATGGCGGGACGCTGGGCTACGACCAAATCCTTGCCTTCCTTTGAATCGCCGTTTTTTCTTTCGATTACCCGCAGGAGCACACCATGAGCTTTGGCACCGGACTCTCAGGCCTGAACGCTGCCAGCAAAAACCTCGACGTCATCGGCCACAACATCGCCAACGCCAATACCACGGGCATGAAGGCCGGGCGCGCCGAGTTCGCCGAGATGTACGCCGCCTCGCTGGGTGCGGCGGGCGGCAGCAACGGCGGGATCGGCGTGAGCGTGGCCACCGTCGCCCAGATGTTCACGCAGGGCAATATCAAGATCACCGGCAACAACCTGGACATGGCGATCAATGGCGAGGGGTTTTTCTCGGTCGAGCTGACCGATGGCTCGATCGCCTACACCCGCAATGGCGAGTTCAAGCTCGACCGCGACGGCAACATCATCACCAACAACGGCGCCAAGTTGCTGGGTTATGCCACCGACACGACCGGTCGGCCCACTTCCGTCGAACCCGTGCCGCTCAATCTGCCCACCGGGAAGAATATCGACCCCAAGGAATCGACCGAGCTCAAGCTCACCATGAACCTGGACGCGCGGGCCGAGGTCGATACGGTCGGCGCGCCGCTGACGCCCGAGAACAAGCAGTACGGCACTTCCCTCAATCTGTACGACACACTGGGTAATGCGGTTCCGGTGCAGATCTACTTCATCAAGACGGCGGCCAATGCATGGGACGCCGTGTCGGTCTACCAGCCGGTCGATCCGCCTGGTCCGGCCGTCGAAACCAATCTCGGAACGATCAACTTCAATCCGACGACTGGGCGTCCCAACCTACCGCTTTCGCTGACGAATATCCAGGTGGCTACCGATGCCATCGCCCCCGGCTTGCCGGCGGACGATATCGATGTCGCGTTGAATTTCGGCGATCCGGCCAACCCCGCGCTGGCCACCGTCACCCAGTTTGGCTCCAAATTCGCCGTCTATGAGGTGTCCCAGGACGGCTACCCTTCGGGTGAGCTGACGTCGATCGCCGTCGGAGAGGACGGCGTGATCACGGCCCGCTACTCCAACGGGGTCAGTCAGGCCAACGGGCAAGTCATGCTGACCCGGTTTCGCAATGTGCAGGGGTTGCAGCCGATCAATGGCGGCTACTGGCAAAAAACGCAGGCGTCCGGAGACCCCATCATTGGCCAGCCGTTGTCGGGCCGATTTGGCCTGATCCGTTCCGGCGCGCTGGAAGAATCCAACGTCGACCTGACGCAGGAGCTCGTGAATATGATCGTCGCGCAGCGCCACTACCAGGCCAACGCGCAGACCATCAAAACACAGGACCAGGTGCAGCAAACGCTGGTCAACTTGCGTTGATCAGTGCCCGAAACCCGCGGAGCGTGAATCATGGACCGCATTCTCTACACTGCCGCGTCCGGGGCCAAGGCCGCCATGCACCGGCACCAGGTCATCGCGCACAACCTGGCCAACGTCACCACGACCGGGTTTCGGGCCGAGCTGTCCACCTTTCGTGCCGTGCCGCTGCGCGGCGAGGGCGCCACGACGCGCGTGCACGCGCTGGAGGCTACCGCCGGGTATTTGGACAAGCCGGGCGCGATGCAGCACACCGGGCGGCCGTTGGACGTGGCGGCGGAAGGCAACGCCTTCTTTGCCATCCAGGCGCTGGATGGCACTGAAGCCTACACCCGCGCCGGCGCGCTGCAAGTCAATGCCCAAGGCACGCTGGTTGGCTTCAACGGCTTACCCATGCTGGACGCGGGCGGTGCGCCGATCCAGGTGCCACCGGGTGCCCAGGTCGGCATCGGGCGCGACGGCACGGTCAGCGCCAAGGTGGGCAACGAAGCCCCGCAGGTGATCGGCCGCCTCAAGCTGGTGACGCCGCCCGAGGGGCAGCGCTTGGTGCGGGGCAATGACGGGCTGTTTCGCGCCCCTGATGGGCAGCCGCTGCCGGCCGACGACGCGGCCCAGCTCGCCGACGGCATGTTGGAGGGCTCCAACGTGGACCCGATCGCGGCGATGGTGGACATGATTGCCGCCACCCGCCAGTACGAGCTGCAGATGCGCATGCTGCAAAACGCCGAGAAGAATGACCAAACCGCTGCCCAGTTGCTGGGGTTGCAGGGCGGCTGACGGAGAACCGACATGATCAATTCGCTGCAAATCGCCAAGACCGGCATGACGGCCCAGCAGACCCAGCTCGACGTCATCTCGCACAACCTGGCCAACGTCGCCACCGCCGGCTTCAAGCGCGGCACCGCGCTGTTCGAGGACCTGATCTACCAAAACCTGCGTCAGGTAGGCGGCAATACCGCCGACAACGCCGAGCTGCCCACCGGCCTGCACATCGGTCTGGGCGTGCGCACCGTCGCCACCGCCCGCACCTACAGCCAGGGCAACCTGCAGCAGACCGACAACAACCTGGACGTCGCCATCAACGGCAACGGTTTTTTCCGCATCCAGTTGCCCGACGGCAGCGTGGCCTACACGCGCGATGGCAGCTTCAAGCTCAACAACCAGGGGCAAATCGTCACCAACCAGGGCTACCTGCTGGTGGACTCGCCCACCGTGCCCGAAAACGCCCGCTCGCTGACCATCGGCAAGGACGGCCAAATTACCGTGTTGGTGCCGGGGCAGGCCCAGCCGCAGGTCATCGGGCAGATCACGCTGGCCAACTTCATCAATCCCGCTGGGCTGGAGCCCATGGGGCAAAACCTGTTCATGGAATCCCAGGCGTCGGGGGCTCCCAACCAGGGCACGCCGGGTGCCGAGGGCTTCGGACAGGTGATGCAGGGGTTTTTGGAGAGCTCCAACGTCAACGTGGTGCAGGAGCTGGTCAACATGATCCAGACGCAGCGCGCCTACGAGCTCAACTCCAAGGCCGTGACTACCTCCGACCAGATGCTGCAGCGCCTGACGCAGCTGTGATGTCGGGCCTCTGTGCAGGAGCATGATCATGATCGCGCGCTACCGCTCGAGCTTCGTATCGGTATTGACGGCCTGGACGCTGGGCGGCTGCGCTGCCCTGTCGCAGATCCCGGATGTCGACTTGGCCAAACCGCCCGAGGATGGCATTCGCTACCCACGCGTGGCCGCCGATCCGGCGCAGCCGCCCAGCGGGTCGCTGTACGCCACGCAGGCCTATCGCCCCGGATTCGAAGACCACCGCGCGCGCCTGCCAGGCGACGTTGTGACGATCCAGATCACCGAGTCGCTCTCGGCCAGCCAGAGTGCCAAAACCGACGTCAAGCGCGACAGCGGCCTGAGCGCGGGCGTGAGCGCGTTTCCATTTCTGGGCGCATCCACACTGGCAGACTTGAACGCCGGTGCGAAATCCAGCAACACCTTCAAGGGCGACGGCAAGACGGAGGCGGTCAATACCTTCCGCGGCACCATCACCGCCGTCGTCACCGAGGTGCTGCCCAACGGACACCTGGTCGTCATCGGCGAGAAGCAGATCGGCGTCAACCAGGCGGTGGACGTGCTGCAGTTCAGCGGGACGGTGGACCCGCGCGCCATCCAGCCCGGCAACGTGGTGCCTTCGACCCAGGTGGCCAACGTGCGCGTGCTCTCGCGCGGGCGGGGCGCGCCGGCCGATGCGCAGACATTTGGCTGGTTGGCGCGCTTCTTTTTGACGCTTTTGCCGTTCTAAAGTTTTTCGACAATCGGTTCACGAGGTGACGAGCGATGAACCGATGGACCCGACTCTTGCGCACCGCCGCCGTGGCGACAGGCCTGGCGGTGGCGGCGCTCACGGCCAGTGCCCAGGCCAGCGGCCGCATCAAGGACGTGGCCAGCGTGCAGGGCGTGCGCAGCAATCAGCTCGTGGGCTATGGCCTGGTCGTGGGGCTGGACGGCACGGGCGACGGCAACAACGTCTATACCGCGCGCAGCCTGTCCAACTTCATGCAGCAAATGGGCATCAGCCTGCCGCCGGGCACCACGGTGCAGCCGAAAAACGTGGCCGCGGTGCTGGTGACGGCTGAATTGCCCGCGTTTGCCCGGCCAGGGCAGACGATCGATGTCACCGTGTCGTCGGTGGGCAGCGCCAAATCGCTGCGCGGCGGCACGCTGATCCAGACCCCGCTGCGCGGCGCCGACGGCCAAGTCTATGCCCTGGCGCAGGGCAATCTGGTGATCGCCGGGGCGGGTGCCTCGGCTGGCGGCAGCAGCGTCACCGTCAACCACCTCAACGCCGGACGCATCCCCAATGGCGCGCTGGTGGAGCGCACCGTGCCCACGCCGCTGTTGCTAGGCGACGCGGTGACGCTGAGCATCCGCTCCGACGATTTTCAGACTGCTACACGGGTGGCAGCGGCCATCAACCGCGCCATCGGCGACGGCACGGCGCAAGCGCTGGACGGGCGCACGGTACAGGTGCGCGCCCCGCGTGACCCCAACGAGCGCGTGGCGTTTTTGGCCAGCCTGGAGGACTTGCCCATCGAGACCAGTGCGCCGCGCGCGCGCGTGGTGTTCAACCCGCGCACCGGTTCGGTGGTCCTCAATCAAGCGGTCAAACTGTCGCCAGCCGCCATTGCGCACGGCAATCTGTCCATCACCATCACGTCCACGCCGCAGGTCAGCCAGCCGCCGCCGTTTGCCCCGCCGGGCGCGCAGACGGTGGTGACCGAGAAGGCCGACATCCAAGTCCAGCAAGAAGGCGGCAAGTTGCTAGAAGTAGAGGCCTCGGCGCAACTGGCGGACGTGGTGCGCGCGCTCAACAAACTGGGCGCCAACCCGCAGGACTTGCTGGCTATCCTGCAAGCGCTCAAGGCCGCCGGCGCCTTACAGGCTGAGTTGGAGGTGCTCTGATATGGCGCTGCAACCCTTGTCCCCGACGGCTGTGCCCGCGAGCGCGGCGCGCGGGCTGGCGGTCGATGCGCAGGCACTCGACGGTCTGCGCCACGCGGCGGGCCGCGATCCGCAGGCGGCGCTCAAAGAGACCGCTCGTCAGTTCGAGGCGCTGTTCATGCGCGAGCTGCTCAAGTCCATGCGCGAAGCGACGATGAAAAGCGGTCTGGTGGACAACGAGGGCACGGAAATGGGTACCGAGCTGCTCGACGAGCAGTTGGCGCTGAAAATGACGGGCCTGCCCGGGGGCTTGAGCGAGATGATCGAGCGCCAGCTGCGTCAGCAGATGAGTGCGGGGCGCGATTCCAGCCCGCGCGGCGCCGCGGCGCAGGCACCTGCCGTTTCCTCCTCCGCAGCGGCCGACGTTGACGGGGTCGCAGGGGCGGTGCCGCGCCCCACGCCGACTCAGGCCGCGTTCGTTGCCCGCCACCGCGAGGCGGCCCTGCAAGTGGCGCGCGAAACGGGCATCCCGGCGGCGTTCATGATCGGGCAGGCGGCGCACGAAACAGGTTGGGGGCGCAGCGAAATCCGCATGGCCGACGGACGCAACGCGCACAACCTGTTTGGCATCAAGGCTGGCCCCGGCTGGCAGGGCAAGGTGGCGGAGGTCACCACCACCGAATACATCGACGGCCAGCCGCGTAAGTTGGTGCAGCGCTTTCGCGCCTACGACAGCTACGCCGAGGCGTTCCGTGACTACGCGCGCCTGATCAGCCAAAGTCCGCGCTATCAGGCGGTCATGCGCAACCTGCATTCGGCGCAAGCGTTTGCGCAGCATTTGCAGCAGGCCGGCTACGCCACCGACCCGCAGTACGCGGCCAAGCTCAGCCGCGTCATCAACACCACGCTGCACCTGCAGCGCGCCCTGGCCTGATGGGTAAGACGCCATGAGCAGCCTCAACATCGCCACCCGCGCGCTCACCACCAACCAGGCGGTGCTACAGGTCATTGGCCACAACATTGCCAATGCCAACACCGAGGGCTACACACGCCAGCGCGTCGAGCTGCAGGCGGTGGCCGGGCAGTTTCTCGGGGGGGCCTATTTTGGCAAGGGCGTGCAGATCGACAACGTGGTGCGCGAGGGCTACAACGCCTTTTTGACGCGCGAGGCCACCAGCACCAGCAGCATGGCGGCCGCAGACGCGGTACGCTACCGCTACCTGCAGTCGGTCGAAAGCCTTTTTCCGCTGGGCGAAGGCGGGCTGGGCAAACTGCTCAACGATGCGCTCAACGCCTGGGGCGACGTCGCCAGCGCGCCCAATGACACCGCAGCCCGCCAGGTGGTGCTGGACCGCTTCGATGCGCTGACCGCACGGCTGCGTGATACCTCGGCGCGGCTCGACGACATCAGCCAGGGCGCGCGCCTGCAGGCGGTCGAGGAGGCCAATACCGTCAACCGCTTGGCGCAGGCGATCGCCGATATCAACGCCTCGATCGCACGGGTGCGCGGCACGGGCACCGGCCAGCCCAACGATCTGCTGGACCAGCGCGACCGCCTGATCGCCCAGCTGGGCGAAAAAATCCAGGTCACCACGCTCGAAGCCGACGACGGCACGGTGTCGGTGTTCGTGGCGGGCAGCCAGCCCCTGGTGCTGGGCAACCAGGCCGCGCAGCTGCAGGTGGTGCGTGCGGATCTCGACGGCGACCGGCGCGTGCAGTTGCAGTTCAAGCAAGGCAACAGCGTGGCCGACATCCCACAGGCGTTCATCGGGGGTGGCTCGCTCAAGGGGTTGGTGGACTTCATCAACGACGACATCACGCGCACCCAGGCCGAGCTGGGCCGGGTGGCACTGGCGATGGCGGTCGCGCTCAACGAGCAGCACCAAAACGGGCGGGATCTGCAAGGCAACTTGGGCACGCCACTGCTGTTGGGATCGGGGCCGTTCAGCGGCGTGGGCGCGGTCACCAACAGCGGCAGCGCGACCGTCACCGCCACCGTGGCCAACGTCAACGATGCGGGGGCGTTACGGCCAGACGACTACTGGTTGACGTTCGTCAGCGCCACCACCGTGACCATCCAGCGCTCCAGCGACGGCCACTACTGGGACGGCACGGGTTGGGTGCCCAGTGCAGCGAGTGCTGTCCCGGTCGGCCCCGGCGTGTTCGAAGGCTTGACGCTGACCCTTTCGGGCGGTACGGTGGGCGACCGCTACGCGCTGCGGCCAGCAGCCACGGCGCTGGGCACCATTGCGCTTGCCATCGACGATCCGGTCAAACTCGCCGCGGCGTCCAACCCGCCCGTGGGCAATGTCCAATTCGACGGCAGCAACGCCCGGGCCATCATGAAGCTGCGCGATAAACTGTTGTTCGACGGTGTTACGCCCTTGTCCGACGGCTATGTCGCGGCGTTTTCTCGGGTGGCCTCGCGGGTCAACCAGGCCAAGACGTCGAGTGAATTTTCGCAGGCGCAGGCGCGCGACGCCGAGCAGCGCCGCGCCAACGAGGCCGGCGTCAACCTGGACGAGGAGGCCGCTCGGCTGCTGCAATTCCAGCAGGCCTATCAGGCCAGCGCCAAATACTTGCAGACGGTGCAGTCTATCTTCGACACGCTGCTGAGCACCTTCCGCTAAAAACCGGGGTCCCATCATGAGCACGTTTCGTGTTGCCACCGCCTATAGCTACGACAACACCATCGCGCGCCTGCAACGGCGCCAGGCGGAACTGGCCGAGCAGCAGGACAAGCTCTCGTCGGGCAAGCGGGTGCGCACCATCAGCGACGACCCAGCGGCTGCGGCGCTGGCCGAGCGCGAGCAGGCGCGCATGCAGCGTGTGCAGGCCGACCAGCGCGCACTGGAGGCGTCGCGCCGCAGCCTCGAGCTGGCGGAGAGCACCTTGGCCACGGTCACCGACCTGTACCACCGTGCCAAAGAGCTTATCGTGCAGGGCGGCAACGGCGCGCTCAATGCCTCGGACCGGCAGGTGATCGCCGAGGAGCTCGACGGCATCCGCGAGCGTATCTTGGCGCTGGCCAATACCAAAGACACGCTTGGGCGGCCCCTGTTTATGGGGTTGGGCGTCGAGGACCCCCAGACGCGCCCGTTCGAGGCAGTCACCGGCGCGCCGCTGCCACTCTATGGCGCCGACGACCGGGCCGTACGGGCTTATGGCGTAGCGGGGCAAGAGCCACCCACCGAGACGTCGCTGCCCACCGGGCTGGATGGGCGGGTCATCTTTGGCTTTTCCTACGACGGCACCACCTATACCCAAGGTAACGACAGTATTTGGGAAACGCTGGACCGCGCCATCTACGCGCTGCGCAACAATACGCTGACCCCGGGCCAACTGAGCACCGAGCTGGGACAGGCCAATAGCAACTTGGCCACACGGCTCGACGCCGTGATGACCGCCCGGGCGCAGCTGGGCGACTGGCTCAACCGTGCGGACTCCATGAAAGCCGCCATGCGCAGCCGTGAGGACTACCACATCGAACAGGCGTCCGAACTGACGGACTTGGACATGGTGGAAGCCATCTCGCGCTTCCAGACGCAGCAGCTGGGCTACCAGGCTGGGCTGTCCTCCTACGCACAGGTGCAGCGACTGTCCCTGTTCCAGTACCTGGCCTAATGGGCTGACGGGGCTGGCGCGCCTTCGGCTACAGTGGCGGGGTGATGCGCCTGAGTCTGCTCGACCGAGCCGTTTTTACCTACCAACCCATCTGGGGCCGCAGCCGCCAGCTGGTCGGCGTGCGCCTGCACGTGCGGCTGCTGGATGACGAGGTCAACGTCCCGCACCTGCTGCACGCGATCGACGACTGGTGGTCGGCGGGGTCGCCGCGGCTGCTGGTGGCGTTGGCCGAGCCGCGCGCGGTGCGACAGGCGCTGGTGGCGTCGGCGCCCGAGCACCTGTGGATCGAGCTGCCGGATGCCGCCCAGCGCGCCCCTGCCGACTGGCGGCACCTGGAAAGCCAGGCGCGGCGCCTGGGCCACCGGCTGGTGCAGCGCCTGCCGCTGGCGCGCGCCCCACGCCCCACGCCGCTGGGCGAGGACGACAGCCTGCGCTACGTGCTACACCTGTGGCCCGAGCAGGCGTCGCAGGCGCTGGCTGTGGTTCCGGCCCCGACTATCGAGGCCGGCCTGCTGCCGGGGCAGATCTACGAGGGCATCGGTCAAGTCGCGCTGGCCGCGCACTGTCTGGATGCCGCGCACGCTTGGGGTGTGGTGGATTGGCCCATCGCCGACGCGCTGGCGCGCCACCCGCGGGGCTCCATCGGCATCGACAAAGGCACCCTGCTGCGCGTGCAGCAGGCGCTGCTGCGCGACGCCTCCACCGAGCGCGTGCTGGTCCTCATCCACAGCGACGCGGTGCTGACCTATCGCTTGCTGCAACTGCTCAACAGCGACGCGTTCGGCCGTGGCCGTGTGTTGCCGTCCGTGCGCCAGGCCATCGGGCTGTTGGGCGAGCGCCGCTTGCGTGATGCCTTGACGCGCTTGCTGGGGCTGGCCGTCGCCGACACCGAGCTGCTGCCGGCCCGCCACACGCTGGCGCTGCGGGCGCGCCTCATGGGGCAACTGATGGACGCCGGCGCACAACAAACCCTGGCCAACGACGTGCTGCTCACCGGGCTGTTTGCCACGTTGGACCAGTGGTTGCGCGTGCCGATGGCGCAGCTGGCCGAGCGCGTGCCGCTGTCCGATGCCGTGCGCGACGCCTTGGTCGAGGGCGCCGGCCCCTACGCACCCTACCTGTCGCTGGCGCAGCGCCTGGCCGACCCGGCACAGTCCCAGGCACTGCCGCTGCTGTGCCAAGAGGCGGGCTTTGCGCTCGAAACCGTCAACACCGCGCTGCTGCGTACGCTGGCGCAGGCGCGATCGTGGGGGTGAGTGGGTGGAGCACCAAAGGCCGAGGGGGCGCTCAACCCAAGGTCTCGGCCTCGAACCCCACCACGCGGCGGCTGTCCCGGCTGAACTCGATGCCCACCAAGTGGATGGGCACGCCCGCGGCGCGGTATTTGGC
>DYIC01000118.1 GCA_020723845.1 Hydrogenophaga sp. | reverse complement strand
CCACCCACCGCTATCCTCATATCGGCCGATGTACTGGTCCACCATGACGGACAATCGACCCATGCGACTGACACTTTGGACCGACTACAGTTTGCGCGTGTTGATGCATTGCGCGGCGTGCCAGGCGACCGGCCGCCGCGCCACGATCGCCGAGCTGGCCCGTTTGCACGGCATTTCGCGCCATCACCTGACCAAGGTCGTGATGGCGCTGGTACACGGTGGTTGGCTGCAGGGACAGCGTGGCCGCGGCGGTGGGTTGCGCCTGGCGCGCGCCGCCGACGACATTCGTCTGGGTGACGTGGTGCGCTGGGCCGAACGTGATTTTCAGCTCGTCGCCTGCATGGCGCCCGGCGCTGCGCAAGCGCCGCAAGCGTGTCTGCTGATGCCTGGATGCCGGTTGCGCAACGCCTTGCAAGTGGCCTTGCAAGCCTATCTAGGGGTCTTGGATAGCTACACGCTGGCCGATTTGGCAGCCAGTGGGTTGTCGCCAGCGGGGACGCATCAGTTGCCGATCAGGGTGCTCCAGAAACCGGCCGGATGACGCCAAAGAGCGGCGCCGACGATGTGCGCCGCCACCAGTAGCGCCAGGATGCCGGCGCTCGCGCGAGCAGCTTGGGTCTGAGCGCGTCGCAGGGCCCAGGTACCACAGACGACGTATAGCACCAACAGTGCCCACTTGGTCCACAGCCACACCGGGATGGCGTGGACCCAGCCTGCGCTCAACAGCAGACCGACCCCGCCGGCCAACAGCACGCTGTCGATGACGATGCTGAGGCCACGCACGCCGGCGCGCAGCGGCCAAGCCGCTCCTGCGAGTCTGCCCAACCAGCGCGCGGTAAACAGGCTCAGGCTGATGATCACCGCGCCCACATGGACCCAAAACCAAAAAAGAGGGAGCGTCATGGGCGATATTCAGGGAAGTTTCGGCAGTCGACGCCGAGCAGGCGCATGGCTGCCGTGCACGCTGTCCTGCCCAGTGCCGTTCGATGTCTGAGTGGCTGTGCTGCGTGGTCCGTGCATGGTAGGGTGTGTGCGGCGTTG
>DYIC01000067.1 GCA_020723845.1 Hydrogenophaga sp. | reverse complement strand
TGGCCCACGTCGCAAAACGGGCAGCGGCGCGTGCATTTGTCACCCATGATCATGAACGTCGCCGTGCCTTTGCCGAAGCACTCGCCGATGTTGGGGCACGACGCTTCTTCGCACACAGTGACCAGCCGGTTGGCGCGCAGGATGTCTTTGATTTCGTAAAAGCGCGTGCTGGGGCTGCCCGCCTTGACGCGGATCCACTGCGGCTTTTTGAGCGCGGGTGCCGCCTCGACCTTGATCGGGATGCGCATCGTCTTGGCCGCGCTCTTTTGCTTGGCGCTCGGGTCGTAGGCGGTGGCGGTGGGGGTGGCGGTCGGGGTATTCATGGGGCGATTTCGGCAGGCGCGCGGCGCACTCGCTGCCGCATTCAGCAGCGCGGCGCGAGGAGCGCTTGCAGTTGTTGGGCCAGTTCCGCCTGCACGGCGGACACCGACGCGGGCACCCCAATGGTAGCAAGGTCAACCGTGCGCAGGCCCGCGTAACCGCAAGGGTTGATACGGGAAAAGGGGCTCAAGTCCATCGCCACGTTGAGCGCGACGCCGTGGTAGGTGCAGTGGCGGTGCACCTTGATGCCCAGCGCCGCGATTTTGCCCAGACCGGTAAACGGGTCCCCACCTGGTCGAGGGCCAGCCAGGGCGGCGTGCGCAAACGGATCATCCAGCCGCACGTAGATACCCGGAGCGCCCGCCACGCGGTGCCCGGTCACGCACCACGCGGCGAGGGTGCGGATGACCGCCTCCTCCAGCCGGTGCACGTATTCCTTGACGAAGTAGCCCGCGCGCCGCAGGTCGATCAGCGGGTAGGCGACCACTTGCCCCGGGCCGTGGTACGTGACCTGCCCGCCGCGGTTGGTGGCCACCACCGGAATGTCGCCCGGGGACAGCAGGTGTTCGCGCTGGGCCGCCAGCCCCAGGGTGAAGACCGGGGGGTGTTCGCATAGCCACAGCTCATTCGGGGTGGTGGGCTGGCGTTGCGCGGTGAACGCCTGCATCGCCTCGTAGGTGGGGGCGTAGGGCACGCACCCGAGTGCGCGCACGATCACAGCACCACCCGCACCATGGGGTGGGTGGTGAGCGTGCGGTAGAGCTCGTCGAGCTGCTCGCGCGAGGTCACGCGCACCACGAGTGTCAGGCCCAGGTAGCGCCCACCGCGGCTTGCGCGCCGTTCGATGGTGGTGGCGTCGAAGTCGGGGTCGAACTGCCGTGCGACGTGCGCCATGGCCTCGGCGAAGCCCTCGGCGTGCGCGCCCATCACCTTGAGCGGGAAGTGGCAGGGGAAATCGAGCAGCGGTTTGGCGTCGTGCATGCGGTGGCGAATCGTTGGTTGGGGTTTGCCTCTATAATAAGGAGCTTTGCCAGCGTGGCCACAAGCCCAGCTGGTGCCGCGTCCGCTGTCAGGCGCACGTCATGCGAAGTGTCGATCATCGCGGGTTTGGCAGTGTCAGCGCAACGTTCCGATTCCTCTTTGGATCCCGAGTCGTCCGCAAGGGTGTCGCCCCGCAAGGCGGGATTGGCTGCGGCTAACGGGTGGGATGAGGTCGAAGATGGGGATGATGCGCTGGATTGCAAGCCCTTGACGCCCGAAGAGGCTCGTGAATGGCGCGCGCGGTACTCCGCGCCGTCGGTGTGGCGGGTGGTAGCGTGGCAGGTCGCGCTGACCGTGTTGGCGGCGGGCGTGGCTGGGGTCGGCGTGTGGGCTGGCATGGGCGGCACGTCGATGGTGGCGTCGGTGGCATACGGCGGGCTGTGTGTCGTGCTGCCGTCCGCGGCCATGGCGTGGGGCATGACATCCAGCGCGCTGACGCGTTGGCTGCAGCGTGCCGCGCCCGGTGTGGCGCGGGCGTCGCTGGCGGGTTGGTTATGGTGGGAAGGGGTCAAGGTGTTGTTGACGCTGGCCATGCTGTGGTCGGCGCCGCGCTGGATCCCGGACCTGAGCTGGCTGGGCCTGGTGGCCGGGCTGGTGGTGGTCCTCAAGTCGTACTGGCTGGCCTGGGCGGTGCGGCCAACGGCGCGAGGGCGGGCGTAAGGTTTGACGAAACTGGAATGGGATGACGAATGGCAGCAGAAGGACATGCACCGACCGCGGGTGAGTACATCCGGCATCACCTGGTTCACCTGACCAACAAGAAGCAGGAATTCATCGTCGATTTTTCGGTGATCAACATCGACTCGGTGGTGTTTTCCGTGCTAACGGGGCTGCTGGGCGTGTGGCTGTTGTGGTTGGGCGCGCGCCGCGCCACCGCCGGGGTGCCGGGGCGCTTCCAGGCCGCGGTCGAAATCCTCGTCGAGCTCGTCGAGACGCAAGCGAAAGGTGTGATTCACAACGCCGCCAGCCGCAGGGTCATCGCGCCCATGGCGCTGACGGTGTTCGTGTGGATCTTCTTCATGAACGCCATGGACCTGCTGCCGGTGGACTTGCTGCCGGCCATCTGGCACGCCGTGGGCCCGGCGCTGGGCTACCCCGACTACCTGCGCGTGGTGCCCACCGCCGACCTGTCCACCACGCTGGGGCTGTCGGTGTCGGTGTTGTTGATGTGCCTGTACTACAACATCAAGATCAAGGGCCTGGGTGGCTGGGCGCACGAGCTGGTCACCGCGCCGTTTGGCACCAGCAAGAACCCGTTTTGGGCGCTGCTGCTGGGTGTGGTGAACTTCCTGATGCAAATGATCGAGTTCGTGGCGAAGACGGTGTCCCACGGCATGCGGTTGTTTGGCAACATGTTCGCGGGTGAGTTGGTCTTCATGCTGATCGCGCTGCTCGGTGGCTTCGCCGCGCTGTCGTTCACGGGTGGCCTGCTCTTCGTCGGACACCTGATCGCGGGCACGGTGTGGGCCATCTTCCACATCCTCGTGATCACCCTGCAGGCGTTCATCTTCATGATGCTGGCCCTGATTTATCTGGGTCAGGCGCATGATGCGCACTGACGGTTCGTTTTTCCCCTAAACCTTCCTCTCAACCTCCAAAAGGAACCATCATGGAAAACATTCTGGGTCTCGTTGCTCTGGCTAGCGGCATCATCGTCGGTCTGGGTGCCATCGGCGCGTCGATCGGCATCGCCCTGATGGGTGGCAAGTTCCTCGAGTCCTCCGCTCGTCAGCCCGAGCTGATGAACGATCTGCAGACCAAGATGTTCATTCTGGCCGGTCTGATCGACGCGGCCTTCCTGATCGGCGTGGCCATCGCGCTGCTGTTCGCGTTCGCCAACCCGTTCGCGATCTGATCGTTCTGCGGTGAGGAAGGGTGCGCTCGGGCGCGTCAAGCCCCGAGTGCACGCCGATCGAACCCGGCATCAGTCTCTCGCTGCCCACCCCGCACTCCATCCGAAAGGCGTTGCGATGAACATCAATGCAACCCTCTTTGCGCAGGCCATCGTCTTTGCGATCCTGGTGTGGTTCACGATGAAGTTCGTGTGGCCGCCGATCGCCAAGGCGCTGGACGAGCGTGCGCAAAAGATTTCCGAAGGTCTGGCCGCCGCCGAAAAGGCCAAGACCGAGCTCGCCGTGGTCAACAAGCGTGTCGAGGATGCGCTGGTGCAGTCGCGCAACGAAGCCGCGGCCCGTCTGGCCGACGCCGAGCGCCGCGCCCAGGCCACGATCGAAGAAGCCAAGGCGCGCGCGGCCGAAGAAGCCGCCAAGATCATCGCCGCGGCCAAGGCCGAGGCCGAGCAGCAAGCCGTCCAGGCGCGCGAAGCGCTGCGTGAGCAGGTGGCGCTGTTGGCCGTCAAGGGTGCCGAGCAAATCCTGCGGCGCGAGGTCGACGCGGGCGTGCACGCCGAACTGCTGCAGCGCCTCAAGACCGAACTCTGACCCCCAACGACCCGCGCGTCCGAAGGTTGAACCATGGCCGAACTTGCCACCATTGCACGACCCTACGCCGAAGCGCTGTTCCAGGCTGCTGGCGCGCAGGCGGGCGACGCCTGTGAATGGCTCGATGAACTGGCCGCCATCGCGGCCGAGCCGGCACTCGCGGCCTTTGCCGCCGACCCCAAGGTCCGCCCGGATCAGGTGTTCGACGTCATCACGGGTGTGATGAAGGCGCCGCTGCCGGAGATCGGCCGTCGTTTTCTGCGCACCGTCATCGACAACGACCGTGTCGCGGCGCTGCCCGAGATCGCGCGTCAGTTCCGCGAGCGCGTCAACGCGCAGCGCGGCGTGGCCGATGCCACCGTCGAGAGCGCCTTCCCCATCGATGCGGCGCAGTTGGCCGAGCTGCAAGGCGTGCTCGAGCGGCGGTTTGGCCGCCAGCTGCGGCTGCACGTGCAGCTGCGCCCCGAGCTCATCGGCGGGGTGCGCGTGGTGGTGGGCGATGAAGTCCTCGACACCTCGGTCAAGGCCCGCTTGGAACACATGCGTGTGGCGCTGACGGCCTGACGGCTGGCCCAACGCCTGAAGTCGAACCTCCGAAAAGGAAAGCGTCATGCAACTCAATCCCGCTGAAATCTCCGAACTGATCAAGTCCCGCATCGAAGGGCTGGCCCCGTCGACCGACGTGCGCAACCAGGGCACCGTCGTGTCCGTGACCGATGGCATCGTGCGCATCCACGGCCTGTCGGACGCCATGCAGGGCGAAATGCTCGAGTTTCCCGCCGGCAAGGATGGCCAACCCACCTTTGGCCTGGCGCTGAACCTGGAGCGTGACTCGGTCGGCGCCGTGATCCTGGGCGAATACGAACACATCTCCGAGGGCGACACCGTCAAGTGCACCGGCCGCATTCTGGAAGTGCCGGTGGGCCCCGAGCTGATCGGCCGCGTGGTCGACGCGCTGGGCCGCCCCATCGATGGCAAGGGCCCGATCAACGCCAAGCTGACCGACGTGGTCGAAAAGGTGGCGCCGGGCGTGATCGCGCGCAAGAGCGTGGACCAGCCGGTGCAGACGGGTCTCAAGGCGATCGACTCCATGGTGCCGATCGGCCGCGGCCAGCGTGAGCTGATCATTGGTGACCGCCAGACCGGCAAGACCGCGGTGGCCATTGACACCATCATCAACCAAAAGGGCCAGAACATGGTCTGTATCTACGTCGCCATCGGTCAGAAGGCGTCGTCGATCAAGAGCGTGGTGCGGGCCCTGGAGCAGCACGGGGCGATGGACTACACCATCGTCGTGGCTGCATCCGCGTCCGAGTCGGCCGCGATGCAGTTCCTCGCGCCGTACTCGGGCTGTACGATGGGCGAATATTTCCGCGACCGCGGCCAAGACGCCCTCATCATCTATGACGACCTGTCCAAGCAGGCCGTGGCCTACCGTCAGGTGTCGCTGCTGCTGCGCCGCCCGCCGGGGCGCGAAGCCTACCCGGGCGACATCTTCTACCTGCACAGCCGCCTGCTGGAGCGCGCGGCGCGCGTCAATGCCGAGTACGTCGAGAAGTTCACCAACGGTGAAGTCAAGGGCAAGACCGGGTCGCTGACGGCGCTGCCCATCATCGAGACGCAAGCCGGTGACGTGTCGGCCTTCGTGCCCACCAACGTGATCTCGATCACCGACGGCCAGATCTTCCTCGAGACCAACCTCTTCAACAGCGGCATCCGTCCCGCGATCAACGCTGGTATCTCGGTGTCGCGCGTCGGTGGTGCGGCGCAGACCAAGCTGATCAAGTCGCTCTCGGGCGGTATTCGTACCGACTTGGCGCAGTACCGCGAACTGGCGGCGTTTGCCCAGTTTGCGTCCGACCTGGACGCGGCGACCAAGAAGCAGCTCGACCGCGGCGCGCGCGTGACCGAGCTGCTCAAGCAGCCGCAGTACAGCCCGCTGCCCATCAGCCTGATGGCCGCGTCGCTGTATGCCGCCAACAAGGGCTACCTGGACGACATCGACGTCAAGAAGGTGCTGCCGTTCGAGGCCGGGCTGCACGCGTACCTGAAGGACAAGCACGCGGCGCTGCTGGACAAGCTCGAGACGCAAAAGGCGATGGACAAGGACGCCGAGGCCGAGCTCGACGCCGCCATCCGCGCCTTCAAGCAGACCGGCACCTACTGATTCCGGGCGCAACCGGGAATCCCCCCGAAGGAGCAGCGATGGCAGCAGGCAAGGAAATACGCGGCAAGATCAAATCGGTGGAAAACACCAAGAAGATCACCAAGGCCATGGAGATGGTCGCCGCCTCCAAGATGCGCAAGGCGCAAGAGCGCATGCGCACCGCCCGGCCGTACAGCGAGAAGGTGCGCCAGATCGCGGCCAACCTCAGCCGGGCCAACCCGGAGTACGTGCACCCGTTCATGGTCGAACACCCGGATGCCACCGTCAGTGGCATGATCGTGGTGACGACCGACAAGGGCCTGTGCGGCGGCCTCAACACCAACCTGCTGCGCGCGGTGACCCATCAGTTCCGTGAGCTGCAGTCCAAGGGCCACACGGCCCAGGTGGTGGCGATCGGCAACAAAGGCTTCGGCTTCATGAACCGCATCGGCGCGCCGGTGGTATCGCACGTCACCGGGCTGGGCGACACGCCGCACCTGGAGCGCCTGATCGGGCCGGTCAAGGTGCTGCTCGACGCCTACGCCCAGGGCAAGCTCAACGCCGTCTATCTGTGCTACACCAAGTTCATCAACACGATGAAGCAGGAGCCGGTGGTGCAGCAGCTGCTGCCCCTGACGGCGGCCGAGTTGGAGCAGGGCGGTGACGCCGCGTACGACTGGGACTACATCTACGAGCCCGACGCGCCCACCGTCATCGACGAGCTGCTCGTGCGCTACGTCGAGTCGCAGGTCTATCAGGCGGTGGCCGAGAACATGGCCTCCGAGCAGTCGGCCCGGATGGTGGCCATGAAGGCCGCCACCGACAACGCCGGCAACCTGATCAGCGAGCTCAAGCTGGTCTACAACAAGACGCGCCAGGCCAGCATCACCAAAGAGCTGTCGGAGATCGTCGCCGGTGCCGCGGCCGTCTGACGCCGTCCGCCCTCTCGTCTTTTCCCTATCGACAAGGTTTCAATCATGGCTCAAGTTCAAGGCAAGATCGTTCAGTGCATCGGCGCCGTGGTGGACGTGGAGTTTCCGCGCGACCAGATGCCCAAGGTCTACGACGCGCTGAAAATGGAAGGCTCGCCGCTGACGCTGGAAGTGCAGCAGCAGCTCGGGGACGGCGTGGTGCGCACCATTGCGCTCGGTTCGTCCGACGGCCTGCGCCGCGGCATGACCGTCTACAACACGGGCGCGCCCATCACCGTGCCGGTGGGTAAGGCAACGCTGGGGCGCATCATGGACGTGCTGGGTCAGCCGATCGACGAGCGCGGCCCCATCGACCAGTCGCTGACCAGCTCCATCCACCGCAAGGCGCCGGCCTACGACGAGCTGTCGCCCTCGACCGAGCTGCTCGAGACCGGCATCAAGGTGATCGACTTGATCTGCCCGTTCGCCAAGGGCGGGAAGGTGGGCCTGTTCGGCGGTGCCGGCGTGGGCAAGACCGTCAACATGATGGAGCTCATCAATAACATCGCCAAGGCGCACTCGGGTCTGTCGGTGTTTGCCGGTGTGGGTGAGCGTACCCGCGAGGGCAACGACTTCTACCACGAGATGATGGAGTCCAAGGTCGTCGTTGCCGACAACCTGAGCGAGTCCAAGGTGGCCATGGTGTACGGCCAGATGAACGAGCCGCCGGGCAACCGCCTGCGCGTGGCGCTGACCGGCCTGACCATCGCCGAGTCGTTCCGCGACGAAGGCCGCGACGTGTTGTTCTTCGTGGACAACATCTACCGCTACACGCTGGCCGGTACCGAAGTGTCCGCGCTGCTGGGCCGTATGCCCTCGGCCGTGGGTTATCAGCCCACGCTGGCCGAAGAAATGGGCAAGCTGCAAGAGCGCATCACCTCGACCAAGGTCGGCTCCATCACCTCGATCCAGGCCGTGTACGTGCCTGCGGACGACCTGACCGACCCGTCGCCCGCCACCACCTTCGCGCACTTGGATGCGACCGTGGTGTTGTCGCGCGACATCGCCGCGCTCGGTATCTACCCCGCGGTGGATCCGCTGGACTCCACCAGCCGTCAAGTCGACCCCAACATCGTGGGCGAAGAGCACTACACCACGACCCGCTCGGTGCAGGCCGTGCTCCAGCGCTACAAGGAACTGCGCGACATCATCGCGATTCTGGGCATGGACGAGCTGTCGCCCGAGGACAAGCTGATCGTGGCGCGCGCGCGCAAGATCCAGCGCTTTCTGTCGCAGCCGTTCCACGTGGCGGAAGTGTTCACGGGTCAGCCTGGCAAATATGTGCCGCTGAAGGAAACCATCCGCGGCTTCAAGATGATCGTCAACGGCGAATGCGACCACCTGCCGGAGCAGGCGTTTTATATGGTCGGCACCATCGACGACGCCTTCGAGAAGGCCAAGAAGCTGGCCGCCTGATCGGCCCCGCCGGGTGCGGTCGTCGCGGCCGAGTCGTCGGCGCGGCGCCCCCCGGTGATTGAACAGGAGTCGAGATGAACACGATACAGGTCGAAGTGGTCAGCGCCGAAGAGTCGATCTTCAGCGGTCCGGCCAAATTCGTCGCGCTGCCCGGCGAAGCGGGCGAGCTGGGCATCCTGCCCGGCCACGTGCCGCTGATCACGCGCATCAAGCCCGGTGCCGTGCGCATCGAGAAGGCCGACGGCGAGGAGGAGTTCGTCTTCGTCGCCGGGGGCATCCTGGAGGTGCAGCCCAAGGTCGTGACCGTGCTGTCCGACACCGCCATTCGTGGCAAGGACCTGGACGAGGCCAAGGCCAACGAGGCGCGCAAGGCGGCCGAAGAGGCGCTCAAAAACGCCAAGAGCGAGGTCGATCTGGCCAAGGCGCAGTCGGAGCTCGCCATCATGGCGGCGCAGATCGCCGCGTTGCGCAAATATCGCCAGAAGCGCTGACGCGCGCGCGATGTGGCCCACCGACTGGCCACGGCCCCCGGTGTGGCAGCACAACGGCCACTGGCAAACGATTGGTGCTGCGCTGTGGGGCCGCGCAGGCGGCTCGACTGCCGTGCGTTGGCGGCGCACGCGCTGGCTCACGCCAGACGGCGACTTCATCGACGTCGATCACGCGGTGCCCCCCGGCGCCGTGGCGCTGGTGGTGTTGTTTCATGGACTGGAGGGTTCGTCCGCGAGCCACTACGCGGGGGCGTTCGCGGCGGTGGCGACGCAGCGCGGCTGGGGCATCGCCGTGCCGCATTTTCGCGGTTGCTCGGGCGAACCGAACTGGGCCCCTCGCGCCTACCATTCTGGGGACTACGAGGAGGTGGGCTGGATGCTGGCCCGTGCCGCCCAGCAGTGGCCGATGCTGCCGCGTGTGGCCGCGGGGGTGTCGCTGGGCGGCAACGCGTTGCTGCGCTGGTTGCAAGAGGCAGGCGAGTCCGCCAAGGCCACGGTGCGCGCCGCCGCGGCGATTTCGGCGCCGCTAGACCTGGCGGCCGCGGGCGCGGCCATCGACCAGGGGTGGAACCGCCTGCTGTACGCGCGCCATTTCTTGCGCACCATGCGACGCAAGGCGCAGGAAAAAGCCGCGCGCTACCCCGGCCTGTTCGACCTGCAGCGCGCCCTGGCGGCGCGCACCTTGCGCGAATTTGACGACGCCTTCACCGCGCCGCTGCACGGCTTTCGGGGCGTGGACGATTACTGGCATCGCGCCTCCGCCAAGCCGCACCTGCACGCGGTGCGCGTGCCGACCCTGGTGCTCAATGCCCGCAACGATCCCTTCGTGCCCGCGGCCAGCCTGCCCACGCCCCAGCAGGTGAGCGCGGACGTGCACCTATGGCAGCCCGCCCGGGGTGGTCACGTCGGCTTTGTCGAACCGATCGCACCCGGCGACTGGCGGGGCGACGTCGCGGCGCTGCCCGCGCAGGTGTTGCCGTGGCTGGCGCGGGCAGCGCAAATACCGCTGGCGTGACACAATCGCGGCGCTGAAGGCTCGGCGTCCGTGCCGGGCAGAAAGAGACGCAGCGATGGACGAGATCGTCAAAGCCGCCATGGCCAAGTGGCCCAACGTGCCGGACTGCTATGGTTGGCTCGGGTTGGACGCGCGTGGGCGTTGGTGGATGCGGGATGAAGCCGCCCAGGCGGCGGGGCCGTTCGCCGGTCCCGGGGCCACACCGGCGAGCCGCGGCGCGCAGCTGCGCCACGAAAAGCTGATTGCCTTCATCGGGCGCAACTACGCTGCGGACGAGCGCGGGTGTTGGTACTTTCAGAACGGCCCGCAGCGAGTGTTCGTCGAGCTCGAACGGGCGCCATGGGTTTGGCGCGTCAGCGCGGATGGGAAAGTCGTCAGCCACACGGGGGTCGAAACCACGGTCGACGACGCGTGGCTCGACGAAGCGGGTTATCTGTATTTGGCTGGGCCGTTGGGGGTCGGGATCGTCCATAGCCAAGACATGCACCTGGCCGCCGACTGGGTGGCAGCAGGTCGTTGGAATCCGCGACCGTGTCACGCCGCAGAGCTACCGGCGCGCTACGGTTACGTGCTCAGCCCCGCGGCAATGCGCCGCGCCAGCGCGTCGAGCGCCAGCAGATAACCGTCGACCCCAAAGCCGATGATGCTCCCCGCCGCGACCGGTGCGATCCAAGAATGGTGCCGGAACGGCTCCCTCGCGTGTACGTTGGACAGGTGGACCTCGATCACGGGCATGGGCGCCACACCCTTGATGGCGTCGTGCAGGGCGATCGAGGTGTGGGTGTAGGCCCCGGGGTTGAACACCACACCGACCGCCTGCCTATCGCGGTAGTGCTGCCCCCACGCGTGCAGGTGATCCAGCAGGACCCCTTCGTGGTTGCTCTGCACGCACTCGACCGCCACGCCCAGCCGTTCGCCATGGGCGCGGCAGCGCGCCTCCAGGTCGGCCAGCGTATCGGCCCCATACACGCTGGGTTCGCGGGCACCTAGCAGGTTCAGATTCGGCCCGTTGAGGACCAGCACGCGCGCCATGGTGAGCTACCTGCGCGAGGGGGCGCGGATGGTGCTTACTTGCCGTTGCCCGCAGGTGCTTCGGGCTCAGGGAAGTTGGCGCCAGCCTCGTTGGCCATGTAGGCCACGGCGCGGGCGATCTCAATGTCGCGGAACGCGCCACCGCCTTGCGCACCCATGGCGCCTTTGCCTTTGAGGGCCGAGTTCACCAGCGTATCGAAGCCTTGCGTGATGCGCGGCGCCCATGCGGCTTTGTCGCCAATTTTCGGTGCGCCGACCAACCCCGCGTCGTGGCAGGCCGCACACTGGGCTTTGTAGACGTCTGCACCGGCCGCCAACGGCCGGTTGGCGTCGCGCAGCTCGACCGTGCCGACTTTTTGTATCCGCTGCGCGGTTGCCAGCTCGGGGTTGACCACGCCGGCCTGCGGCTTGGCGTCGCGGGTGACGTACGACACGAGACCGATGATCAACGCCACCGGGACGACGAACGAGAAAAAGGCCGTCCACCACAGTTGCTTCGGGGTTTTGATCGGGCCAGTGTGGCTGTCGTGCGCATGCTCGCTCATGGTGTCCCTTCTAGGCAGGCGATGAGTAAACCCTTGCATTATATCGGGGTCAACGAGCCCGCGGCGGCCCTGCCCCCGCGGCATGGCCGGCCCTGCTAGAATGTGGCTTTCTTTGTGTGCGGCTGTAGCTCAGTGGATAGAGTGTTGGCCTCCGAAGCC
>DYIC01000066.1 GCA_020723845.1 Hydrogenophaga sp. | reverse complement strand
GCGCCGGCACCGGTTGTCGCCCCTGCTCCCGTGGGTGCACCGCCAGCGGCCGTCGCCGCCGCCACTGCGCCAGCGGCGGGAGCATCGGACGTGGGCGCGCACGACCCCACCCGCCCGCCGGTGGGGTTGCCGCACGCGTCGCCCTCGGTGCGCAAGCTGGCGCGTGAGCTGGGTGTGCCGCTGGAGGAGGTGCGCGGCAGCGGGCCCAAGGGGCGCATCACTGTGGAAGACGTGCAGGCGTTCACCCGCGCCGTCATGGCTGGTGAGCAGACCACGCGTGCCCAGGCGGCCCGCGCGCCGCAGGGTGGCGGCGATGGCGCCGCCTTGGGGCTGTTGCCGTGGCCGAAGGTGGACTTTGCCAAGTTTGGCCCGATCGAGCGCCAGGCGATGAGCCGTATCAAGAAGATCAGCGGCGCCAACCTGATGCGCAACGCGGTGATGATCCCCGCCGTCACCAACCACGACGACGCCGATATCACCGAGCTGGAGGCGTTTCGGCTCCAACTCAACAAGGAGCACGAAAAGAGCGGCGTCAAGGTCACGATGCTGGCTTTTCTGATCAAAGCCTGTGTGGCCGCCCTCCAGAAGTTTCCGGAGTTCAACAGCTCCATCGACGTCGAGGGCGGGGGCGACGCACTCATTCTCAAGCGATACTGGCATATCGGTTTTGCGGCCGACACCCCCAACGGCCTGGTGGTGCCGGTGATCAAGAATGCCGACCAAAAAGGCATTTTGCAAATCAGTCAGGAGTTGGCCGAACTGGCCAAGAAAGCTCGCGAGGGCAAGCTCAGCCCGGCGGAAATGAGCGGCGCCACATTCACCATTTCGAGCCTGGGCGGCATCGGTGGGCGTTATTTCACGCCCATCATCAACGCCCCCGAGGTGGCGATTTTGGGTGTGTGCAAGGCGCGCATGGAGCCGGTGTGGGACGGCCAGCAGTTCGTGCCGCGGCTGATGCTGCCGCTATCACTGACCTGGGATCACCGCGTGATCGACGGGGCGGCGGCGGCGCGCTTCAACGCTTATTTGGGCCAGATTCTGGCGGACTTCCGCCGTGTGCTGCTGTGAGGGAGGGCTGAGCATGGCAACGGTGGATGTCAGGGTCCCGGACATTGGGGATTTCAAGGATGTGGCGGTGATCGAACTGCTGGTCAAGCCGGGGGATCTGGTGGCGGTGGATCAGTCGCTGATCACGGTGGAATCGGACAAGGCGTCGATGGAGATTCCATCGAGCCATGCGGGGGTGGTGCGCGAGCTGAAGGTGGCGCTGGGCGACAAGGTCAGCGAGGGCTCGGTCATCTTGACGCTGGACGTGGCCGATGCCGCCACCGCCGCCGCCTCAGGGCCGGTTGCCGGACCGGCGCCGGTGGAATCTGCCCCATCAGCGCCCGCTGTGGCGGCTTCAGTCGCGCCGAGTGTCGCGCCGGCAGCGGCGTCCGCGCCAGCGGTCGGCGCCGATCTCGACTGTGACGTGCTGGTGCTCGGTGGCGGCCCGGGGGGATATTCGGCGGCGTTTCGCGCCGCCGATCTGGGGCTGCGGGTCGTGCTGGTCGAGCGCTACCCAACGTTGGGCGGTGTCTGCCTCAACGTGGGTTGCATCCCATCCAAGGCACTGTTGCACGTGGCAGCGGTGATGGACGAGGTGCGCCACATGGCCGACGTCGGCATCGCCTACGGCGAGCCGACGTTCGATATCGACCGCCTGCGTCGCCATAAGCAGCAAGTGATCGGCAAGCTCACGGGCGGGCTGGCGGCGATGGCGCGCATGCGTAAGGTAACCGTCGTGCGCGGCTACGGGGCCTTCGTCGGGCCCTATGTGGTGCAGGTCGAAGAAACCACGGGCGACGGCCAGGATAAGACCGGGCGCACGCAGCGCATCGCGTTTCAGCGCGCCATCATCGCGGCCGGATCGCAGGCGGTGCGGTTGCCCTTCTTGCCCGACGATGCGCGCGTCGTCGACAGCACCGGCGCGCTGGCGCTGGCCTCGGTGCCGAAGCGCATGCTGGTCATCGGCGGCGGCATCATCGGGCTGGAGATGGGCACTGTCTATAGCACGCTGGGCGCGCGCCTGGAGGTGGTGGAGATGGCCGACGGCCTGATGCTGGGTGCCGACCGCGATTTGGTCAAGGTGTGGCAAAAGATGAACGCGCACCGCTTCGACCACATCCGCTTGCGCACCAAGACCGTGGCAGCCGAAGTCGTTGCCGATGGGGTCCGCGTGCGCTTCGAAGGCGCGGATGGTACGACCAGCGACGGCGTCTATGACCTCGTGCTGCAAGCGGTGGGGCGCGCCCCGAATGGGCGCAAGATCGGTGCCGAGCACGCCGGGGTGGCCGTCGACGAGCGCGGCTTCATCCGCGTCGATCGCCAGATGCGCACCAACGTGCCACACATCTTCGCGATTGGCGACATCGTTGGTCAGCCGATGCTGGCGCACAAGGCAGTGCACGAGGGGCACGTCGCCGCCGAGGTGATCGCGGGCGAGCTGCGGGGCGATGAACGGCTGGCGCGCACGGCGTTCGAGGCGCGCGTCATCCCGAGCGTGGCCTACACCGATCCCGAGATCGCCTGGGTTGGGCTGACCGAGGAGCAGGCCAAAGCGCAAGGTGTTGCTGTGCAAAAAGGGCTGTTTCCGTGGAGCGCGTCGGGCCGCGCGATTGCCAACGGACGCGACGAGGGTTTCACCAAGCTGTTGTTCGACGCCCAGACCCATTGCATCGTCGGTGGTGGCATCGTGGGTACCCACGCGGGCGACATGATCGGCGAGGTGGCGCTGGCCATCGAGATGGGGGCGGATGCGGTGGACATCGGCAAGACGATCCACCCGCACCCGACGCTGGGCGAGAGCATCGGCATGGCGGCCGAGGCCGCGCACGGCAGTTGTACCGACTTGCCGCCCGTGCGGCGCTGATACCCCTGCTGCGGGTCAGGGGCGTCTGCACGAGGCTTGATCGGCGTCAATAGGCGCGCCCCGTATCGCCCTACGATGGGTGCATTCGACCATTCGGATGCATCGATAGGAGGGTGAAAATGAAAGCCGTCGTGCGTGCGCGCCCTGGGCACGCCTTGTTTTCGTGGGCCTTGGTGGCCAGTGTCCTCGTCGCGCCCGTCGTCGCGCCGGCGCAGGGGGCGGATCCCCTAGCGCGTGGGGAGCGCGTCGCGCGCGAGCATTGCGCCGTTTGCCACGGGGCGTGTGGCCAGAGTGTGGCACCGAACTTTCCTCGGCTGGCGGGGCAAAACGCAGGCTATCTCATGACGCAACTGGAGGCGTTCGCGCGCGGGGAGCGCAAGGACCCCGCCATGGCGGAAAAGGTCAAGGGCCTCAGTGCCGAGGACCGCGAGGCCGTGGCCATGTACTACGCCAGCCAGAAGCCCGGCCATACGCCCAGCGGCGATACGCTGTTGCTGGCGGTGGGGCAGTTCATCTACGAGCGCGGCAATCGCCACTCGGGGCTGCCGCCGTGCGCCACTTGTCATGGCAAGCAGGCGGCGGGCAGTGTCGAACTGCCGCGCTTGGCGGGTCAGCATCCGCAGTACTTGATGCGCCAGGTGCAGGCGTTCAAGCAAGCCAACGGGTCGCGCGACAGCGCCATCATGCGCGTCATGTCGCACCGCCTGAGCGAACTGGAGCTGGAGGCGGTGGCCGCGTATCTGGGCAATCTGCAGTGACGATCAGTCCGCGTCGTCGGCGCCGAGGCCGCCCATGACGTGGCTGAAGCCCCCGTCCACATACACCACCTCGGCGCTGATGCCGGCGGCCAGGTCGCTCAGCAAGAAAGCGGCCGTATTGCCAACGTCGTCGATGGTGACGTTGCGGCGGATAGGGGCGTTTTGTTCCACCACGCCGAAAATCTTGCCGAAGCCCTTGATGCCGCTGGCGGCCAGCGTCTTGATCGGCCCGGCCGAGATGGCGTTGACCCGCCAGCCGCGGCGCTGGCTACCCAAGGATTCAGCCAAGTAGCGCACGCTGGCCTCCAGGCTGGCCTTGGCCAGACCCATGGTGTTGTAGGCGGGCACCATGCGCACCGCGCCCAGGTAGGTCAGCGTCAACAGGGCGGCGTGGTCGTTCAGGTAGGGGCGCGCCGCCTTGGCCATGGCGGGGAAGCTGTAGGCGCTGATCTCATGCGCGGTGCGGTAGCCCTCTCGGCTCAAACCCTCCAAAAAGTCGCCCGCGATCGCCTCCCGCGGCGCATAGCCGATGCTGTGCACGAAGCCGTCGAACGTGGGCCAGTGCTGCGACAGATCGGCAAAGAGGCGCTCGATCTGCGCGTCGTCCGAGACGTCGCATTCGAACACCAGCCGCGAGCCGAACTCGGCGGCAAATTCGGTGATGCGGTCTTTGAAGCGCTCGCCCACGTAGCTGAACGCCAGCTCGGCCCCCTGCGCGCGGCAGGCGCGCGCGATGCCGTAGGCGATCGAGCGGTTGGACAGCACGCCGGTGATCAACAGTTTTTTGCCGGCCAGAAAACCCATCGTCGATGCTCCTCGTGAGTGGAAAAAAATCCGGCAGAATTGTCGCATGCACGACCTGCGACCGATTTCCGGCCCGCCTCGCCCGTGGACCCGCACATGCGCGGCGGGTCGTGGCGCGTTGGGGCGCGCGTTGGTCATCGTGGCTGTGCTGGGGTGGCTGGCCCCGCTGGCGTGGGCGGCGCACGGCTACGCGCTTTGGGGGCAGCTGAAGTATCCCCCGGGGTTTGCGCACTTCGACTATGTGAACCCCGACGCGCCCAAGGGGGGCGAGCTGCGCCTGGTGAGCAACCTGCGCACCTCCACCTTCGACAAGTACAACCCGTTCACGCTGCGCGGCAGCGCCCCGGCGTACTTGGCCGACCTGATGTTCGACACGCTGCTGGTGGGCGCGGCCGACGAGGTGGGCGCCGCCTACGGCCTGCTGGCCGAGGACGTGCAGGTGGCCCCCGACCGGCTGAGCGCGACCTTCCGCCTGCGGCGTGAAGCGCGCTTTCACGATGGCCGACCGGTGTTGGCCCACGACGTGCGCCACACCTTCGAGACCTTGATCGGCCCACACACGTCGCCGGCGTACAAAACCGTACTGGCCGACGTGGCCGGCGTCGATGTGATCGACGAGCGCACAGTGCGCTTTCGTTTCCGCCAGCCCAACCGCGAGCTGCCGCTGACGGTGGGCGCGCTGCCCATTTTCAGCCGCGAGTGGGGCAACACCATCGACCCCAAGACGGGCCAGCGCAAGACCTTCGACCAGGTGGTGATGGACATCCCCATCGGCAGCGGTCCGTACCGCATCGGCCCGGTCAAGTTCGGCAAGGACATCACCTATGTTCGCGACCCGAACTACTGGGCGCGCGACCTGCCGGTGCGGCGCGGCACCTTCAACTTCGACCGCGTCACCGTCAAGATCTACCGCGACAACACCGCGCGGCTGGAGGCGCTCAAGGCGGGTGAGTTCGACCTGATGCGGTTCTTCTCGGCCGGGGATTGGGCGCGGCGGGTCAAGGGCAAACGCTTCGACACGGGTGAGCTGGTCAAGGGGGAGTTCGAACACCGCCTGCCCACAGGATTTCAGAGCTACGTGCTCAACACGCGGCGAGCGCCGTTGGACGACATCCGGGTGCGGCAGGCGCTGGGGTTGGCGTTGGACTTCGAGTGGATGAACCAGCGGCTGTTCTACGGCAGCTACCGGCGGGTGCGCGGCCTCTTTGGCAACACGGCCTGTGCCGCGCAGGGCGAGCCCGACGCCGCGCAGCGGGCACTGCTGGCGCCGTGGCGTGCCCACATCCCGCCCGAGGTGTTTGGCCCCATGGCCGAGCCGCCGCGCACCGACGGCCCGGCGGGTTTGCGCGACAACCTCAAACGCGCCCAAGCGTTGCTGCGTGAGGCCGGCTGGACGTACCGCGACGGCGCGCTGCGCAATGCGCAAGGGCAGCCGCTGGTGCTGGAATACCTGGACAGCAACGAGGCGGGCGCGCGCGTGGTCACGCCTTGGGCGCGCAACCTGGCGCGCATCGGGGTCGAGCTGCGTTTTCGTCCGGTGGATTTCGCGTTGTACCAACAGCGGCTGCGCACCTTCGACTTCGACATCATCAGCCTCGCGTTCCAGGGCACGCACAGCCCGGGGGCGGAGTACGCCGACCTGTTTGGCAGCGTGGCGGCGCGCACCGAGGATTCGGGCAATTTCAGCGGCCTGGCCAACCCGGCGGTGGACGATCTGATCGCGCGCATGGTGCGGGCGCAGTCCGAGCCCGATTTTCTGGCCGCGTGCCGGGCGCTGGAGCGCGTGATCGCGCACAGTCACGTGCTGATTCCGCAGTGGTCCGCGCCCACGCATCGGCTGGCCTACAACGCCTGGCGACTGGCGCGCCCCGACCAGATGCCCCCGTATGCCAGCGGCGAGGGTTGGGCGATCGAAACCTGGTGGGCTCAACCCGGCGCAGCGCCGCGCTGACTCGAAGGGGCGAACCATGTGGGCCTATATCCTCAAACGCCTGTTGCTGATGATCCCGACGCTGTTTGGGGTGCTGCTCGTGACGTTCGTGGTGATCCAGTTCGTGCCTGGCGGGCCGGTCGACCAGTACCTGGCCGAAGCCCGCGCCGGCCTGGGGCACGGTGCGGAAGGGGGCGGGGCGGCCTACCGGGGCGCGCAAGGGGTGGATCCCAAGCGGCTGGAGCAGATCAAGGCGCTCTATGGCTTCGACAAGCCCGCCCACGAGCGCTTCTGGCAGATGCTGCAGCAGTTTGCCCGCTTCGACTTGGGCGCCAGTTTTTTCCAGAACAAGCCGGTGGCACAGCTCATCTGGGAGAAGCTGCCGGTGTCGATGAGCCTGGGGCTGTGGACGTTCGTGATCAGCTACGCGGTGGCGGTCCCGCTGGGTGTGGCCAAGGCGGTGCGGGCGGGCACCCGGTTCGACATCGTGACCTCGATCATCATTCTGGTGGCGTACGCCATTCCGGGCTTCGTGCTCGGGGTGGCGTTGCTGGTGGTCTTTGGCGGCCAGTTGCAGTGGTTTCCTCTGCGCGGTTTGGTCAGCGACAACTGGGATGAACTGTCGTGGGGCGCGCGCATCGTGGACTATTTGTGGCACATCACGCTGCCGGTGTTGTCGATGGTGCTGGGCAGCTTTGCGGTCACGGCCATGCTGACCAAAAACGCGTTTCTGGAGGAAATCCGCAAGCAGTACGTGCTGGTGGCGCGCGCCAAGGGCCTGAGCGAGCGCCAGGTGCTGTGGAAGCACGTGCTGCGCAACGCCCTCATCCCGATCGTTACGGGCTTTCCGGCCGCTTTCATCGGCGCGTTTTTTACCGGCAGTCTGCTCATCGAGACGCTCTTTTCTCTGGATGGCCTGGGGCTGCTGAGCTATGAGAGCGTGATCCGGCGCGACTATCCCGTGGTGATGGGCACGCTCTATCTGTTTACGCTCATCGGCCTGGTGACCAAGCTCATCAGCGACCTGTGCTACGTGTGGGTGGACCCCCGTGTCAAATTCGATTGACGCCCCCCAATCGGCGACGCCCAGTCCCAGCCCGGCGCGGCGGGCATGGCGGCGTTTTGCGCGCAACCGGCTCGGGTTCTGGAGCCTGGTGCTATTCGTCACCCTGGTGGGGCTGAGCCTGCTGGCCGAGGTGTTGTCCAACGACCGGCCGCTGCTGGTGCGCTACGAGGGGCGGCTGTATGTACCGCTGCTGCACGACTATCCCGAGACGACCTTCGGCGGCGACTTCGAGACCCCCACCGACTACCTCGATCCCTTCATCCGCGAGCGTCTCTCGGCGGGCGACAACTGGGCCATCTATCCGCTCAACCCCTATGGCCCGCGTACGCTCAACTACTACGCCCCCGATCCGCACCCGTCGCCGCCGAGCGCGACCAACTGGCTGGGTACGGACGACCGCGGGCGCGACTTGCTGGCGCAACTGATCTACGGCTTTCGGGTGAGCGTGCTGTTCGCACTGGCGTTGACGGCGATCGGTGTGGTGCTGGGGGTGTTGGCCGGGGCGGTGCAGGGGTATTTCGGCGGGCGCATCGACCTGACGCTGCAGCGTTTGATCGAAATCTGGGGCTCCATGCCCGAGCTGTACCTGCTGATCATCTTCAGTGCGGTGTTTGCGCCCAGCGTGGCGTTGTTGCTGATTTTGTTGAGCCTCTTTGGCTGGATGGGGCTGGCCGACTATGTGCGGGCGGAGTTTTTGCGCAACCGCCAACTCGACTATGTGCGCGCGGCCCGCGCCATGGGCCTGGGTCACGGCGCCATCATCTGGCGCCACGTGCTGCCCAATAGCCTGACGCCGGTGGTGACGTTCTTGCCGTTTCGCATGAGCGCGGCGATTCTCGCGCTGACGTCGCTGGATTTTCTGGGGCTGGGCGTCCCACCGGGCACCCCCAGCTTGGGCGAACTGCTGGCGCAGGGCAAGAACAATATCGACGCCTGGTGGATTTCGCTGTCCACGTTCGGCGTGTTGGTGCTGACCTTGACGCTATTGACGTTCATGGGCGATGCGCTGCGCGACGCACTCGATCCCCGCAAGGCCGACTGATGGACCACCGTACCGCCCCTTTGTTGACCGTGCGCGATCTGCGCATCGCCTTCGGTGGCCAGCCCGTGGTGCACGGCATCGATTTCGACGTCGCCGCGGGGGAGAAGGTGGCGCTGGTGGGCGAGTCGGGTTCGGGCAAGACGGTCTCGGCGCTGAGCCTACTGCGCTTGTTGCCCGACGCGCAGGTCGCGGGGGAGGTGCGCTTCGATGGGCAGTCGCTGCTTGCCTTACCCGAGCGCGCCTTGCGTGCCCTGCGAGGTGATGCGGTGGCCTACGTTTTTCAGGAGCCGATGACGGCGCTCAACCCGCTGTACCCGGTGGGGGAGCAAATCGCCGAGGTGCTACGGCTCAAGCGCGCGCTGTCGCCGCGCGAGGCGTGGGCGCGTGCGGAGGCGGCGCTGGAACAGGTCGGCATCGATGAGGCGGCACGCCGCGCACAGCAGTACCCTCACCAGCTCAGCGGCGGCCAGCGGCAGCGCGCGATGATCGCGATGGCGCTGGCGGGCGAGCCGCGACTGTTGATCGCCGACGAGCCAACGACGGCGCTGGACGCCAGCCTACGCTTGCAAGTGCTGGCGCTGCTGGGCGATTTGCAGCGTCGGCTGGGCCTGGCGGTGCTGCTCATCACGCACGATTTGCATCTGGTGCAGCGCTTTGCCGACCGCGTGGTGGTGATGGAGCGCGGCCACGTGGTCGAGACGGGGCCGGTGGCGCAGGTGTTTGCGGCGCCGACGCACCCGTATACGCAGCGCTTGCTGGCCAGCCGCCCGCGGCGCGACGCGGCGCTGTTGGCGGCGGCACCCGCGGACGCTGGTCCGCCCTGTCTCGAGCTGGAAAACGTCAGTGTGCGCTACCGCGTGCCGCGGCCCGGCTGGCGCGGGTGGTTTCGCGCCGGGCAGTTCGTGGCCGTGCGCGACGTCAGCGCCCGTCTGGCCCCGGGTCGCACGCTCGGGGTCGTGGGGGAGTCCGGTTCGGGCAAGTCCACGCTGGCGCTGGCGGCGCTGGGGCTGCTGCCCGCCGACGGCCAGTTGCGCGTCATGGGGCAGTCGTGGACCGGCGGCAGGGTCGATCGTCCCTTGCGCCGCCAGGTACAGGTGGTGTTTCAGGATCCCTATTCGTCGTTGTCACCGCGCTTGACCGTGGGGCAAATCGTCGAAGAAGGGCTGCGGGTGCACGAGCCGCGCCTGCTTCCCGCCGAGCGGCGCGCGCGCGTGGTGGCGGTGTTGCAAGAGGTGGGGCTGCTGCCCTCGGGGGTGACGGTGGGCGAGGCCGAGGCCTGGTTGCAGCGCTACCCGCACGAGTTTTCGGGAGGGCAGCGCCAGCGCATCGCGATCGCGCGCGCACTCATCGTGCAGCCGCGTCTGCTGGTCCTCGATGAGCCCACGAGCGCGCTCGACGTCACGGTGCAGCAGCAGGTGCTCGCGCTGCTGCTGCGCCTGCAGCGCGAGCGCGCCTTGTCGTATCTGCTCATCACGCACGACGTGGACGTGGTGTGGGCCATGGCGCACGAGGTGCTGGTCATGCGCCGCGGCCAGGTGGTGGAATCGGGGCCGGCCGAGCAGGTGTTGCGCGCACCGCGTGACCCCTACACCCGCGAGTTGTTGGCCAGCGCCGCGTCCGTGGACGATGCGGCCGATCGCGGCCACCGTGGATAATCGGGTGTGCTGCTGGAGCGGGTATCCCGCCCGCGCCGTGTTTTACCCGTCCAGATAGAGGGTTTCCCATGACGACGATGTCGCCTCCGTCGCCCGCTGCTGCCGGCGATCCGCCCCCGGACATTGGCCCGAGCGCGCCGCTGCGCTGGTTGCGCCTGGGCCTGCGCGATTATTGGACCAATCCACTGCCCGGCGTCCTGCATGGCGGCATGATGGCGTTGTTCGGCCTCATTGTGTGGGTGGCCCTGCGTGACCATTTTTGGTTGCTGGCCGGGGCGTTTACCGGGTTTCTCATCATCGCGCCCGTGCTGGCGTCGGGCCTGTATGCGGTCAGTCGCTATTTGGAGCGTGGACAAAAGGTGTGTTGCGCCGAAGTGGTGGCGCTGTGGACGTCGGGCGACCGGCGATTGATGGGATTTGGTTTGCTGCTGGGACTGGCCGGTACCGGGTGGGTGCTGACGTCGGCGGCGCTCATCACCCTGTGGTCACCGGTGCCGATCACGCGGCCGGTGGACTTTCTGCGCCATGTGGTGCTGGCACCGGAGCTGGGTTTGTTCGAGGTCTGGCTGCTGCTGGGCGCGTGGCTGGCAGCGCCGGTGTTTGCCTCCAGCGTCATCGCGCTGCCGATGCTGGTCGATACCCCCAGTCCCTTGTGGCACGCGGTGGGCGAGAGTTGGCGTGCCGTGGGCAGCCGCCCCGTCGTCATGGCCATCTGGGCCCTGTGCATCGTGGCACTGGTGGGGCTGGGCATGGCGCTGGCGATGGTCGGATTGGTGTTGACGGTGCCCGTCATCGCGTACGCCAGTTGGCACGCGTATCGGGATTTTCAGCGCGCCGGGCTGGTCCGGCCGCTCGCGGGATGATGGCGCGATGGATGGAACCCTGTTTGGCTACAGCGAGGCGCAGGTGGCGCAGTTCGGTCTCACCTTTGGCGTGGGCGCGTTCATTCTTTACATGCTGTTCATCGTCCTGAACCTGGCGCGCGAATCCAAGGCCGGCAAGTTCGGCACCTTCGTGCTGTTTTTGGTGCTGTCCTTGGGAATTCTGGGATTTGTGGCCAAGAACGTGATTCAGTGGGTTTTGGGGCTGTAGCACGCCAATTGACCCCGTCAACGGTAAAGCAGTGATCATGACGACGCACCGACAGTTTGTGATTCCCGGTCGCGCGGGGGATGAGGCGCATGTGGCCGGCGAGTCGCGTCTGCCGGCTTCGGTCGAGGGCTGAAATGGGCGGGTCGTCGACGGCGAGTTGGTCGATTTTCAGCCGGAGGCGGGCAACCTCAAGATCTTGCCGGCCGGTACTCGGCAGCCGTTGGCGTTGCGCTTCAACCAGGTCAAGCGCCTGCGCATGCCACCGCTCGACCCGAGCCGGGTGGTGCAGACGGCCTCCGTCCTGGGTGACGAGGCACTGCGACCGTTCGTGATCCAGTTGCGCGACGGATCGGTGTACTCCGGTCTGTGCCACGACTGTCGCCGCACTCCCGAGGGGCTGTGGATTTTTCCGCGCGTGGCGCGCGAGGGCGATCCGGAGCGCGTCTTCATTCCCAAGAACGGCATCAAGGCGTACGAGGTCCAGCGCAGTGACGGCGGGCTGGCCGCGGACAGTGGCTTTAGCGCGACGTTATTGGGCAGCGACGAAGAGCTCACACCCGAAGCGCTGGGACGGATCGAATCGTCCATGGTGACCACCCCCGAGGCGCTCAAAGCCGCGTTGGAGCGGCAGGCTACGCTCAAGCCGGTACCTATTGGCGAGGCGTTGCTAGGGTTGGGCAAGATCACGGCAGAGCAGCTGACGCTGGCGCTGGCGCGCCAAC
>DYIC01000065.1 GCA_020723845.1 Hydrogenophaga sp. | reverse complement strand
GCGTTGCGCAGCGTTTTCGTCAGCGCTGCAACAAAAAGGTCGCGCTGGCGTGCACGGTTTCGGCGTCGGCGTGGACGGTGAACGTCACCGGGTACGCCCCAGGTGCCAGTTGCGCCGCCTGTGCGTGCGGCAGCACCAAGCGCACCGGTACCCGCGACTGCGCGGCGGCGGGCAGCCAGTGCGAGGGCACTTCGCTGTCGACGTGCAGTTGGGGCAATCCACTGGCTGATACCGTGAATCCGATGGTGCGTTCGGTGCGGTTGGTGATCAGGAGTTGATAGGTATTTTCCACGCCTGCAGCGCTGAGGGCAGCCAGCGTGCCGCGGTCACGCAGCGCGTCGACGGCGACGCTGGGCCGTCCAGTCAGCGACACGGCGATCGCTGCCAGTGTGCCGATCAACAACACGCTGTAGGCCACTACCCGCGGGCGCAGTAGGTGCTCCAGCATCCCCCGCCAGCCGCCACCAGTGCCGAGGCCGCGCGCCGTCGTGTAGCGGATCAGGCCGCGCGCGTAGCCTAGCTTGTCCATGACCGTATGGCAAGCGTCGATACAGGCGGCACAGCCGATGCATTCGTTTTGCAGCCCGTGTCGGATATCGATGCCGGTGGGACAGACCTGCACACACAAGGTGCAATCCACGCAGTCGCCCAACCCGAGTGTACGTGGATCGGCTTGGCGCGAGCGCGCGCCACGCGGTTCACCGCGCCCACTGTCGTAGGCGATGATGAGCGAGTCGCTGTCGATCAGCGCACTTTGGAAGCGAGCATAAGGGCACATGGTTTTGCAGATTTGCTCGCGCAGCCAGCCCGCGTTGGCATAGGTCGCGAAGGCATAAAACGCTATCCAGAATGTCTCCCACGGACCGAGGCTGAAGGTGGCCAGCGCGTGTAGGAGCTCGCGCATGGGGGTGAAGTAGCCAACGAAGCTGACGCCGGTGATGACGGCCAGCGTGCCCCACAGCAGATGTTTGGCGATCTTGCGTGCCAGTTTGCCGCTACCCCATGGGGCGGCATCCAGCCGCATGCGGGCGTGCCGATCCCCCTCGGTCCAGCGCTCGATCGCCAAAAACATTTCGGTGTAGACGGTCTGCGGACACGCGTAGCCACACCACAGCCGCCCCGCAACAGCCGTGAATAAAAACAAGGCCAGCGCAGCGGCCACCAGCAGGCCAACCAGATAGATCAGATCCTGTGGCCACAAAATCCAGGCGAAGACGTAAAAACGCCGGGCTTCCAAGTCGAACAGTAGTGCCGGCCGGCCATTCCAGGTCAACCAGGGCAGGCCCAGGAACACCAGCTGGGTCAGAACCACCATCGCTCGCCGCCAACGATCGAAGCGCCCACGCACTGTACGGGGGTAGATTTTGACGGGTGACTCGTACAGTACGCCAACGACGCGGCTGGGCGCAGGATTGGGGGGGCGGTCCATCCATATATTATGCATTCTATATACATCTTTTGTGGTGCCGCAGGGCGCGGTCCAAGCGCCGCGTGGATAGGAATGGCAAGCGGCCTGGCGCAGACCCCGCGCGAGCGCCCGGTCAAGCCGTTTGGCAGCCGGTCACAGGCCCAGCTTGCTGGCAAGAGCGTCCATGCGAGCTTGTACGGCGGTATCCATCGCGATGGAACGCCCCCATTCACGCGATGTCTCGCCAGGCCATTTGTGGGTGGCGTCCAATCCCATCTTGCCACCCAGTCCGCTCACGGGCGAGGCGAAGTCCAGATAATCGATGGGCGTTCGTTCGATGAGTACGCAGTCTCGGACCGGATCACAGCGGGTGGTCAGCGCCCACACCACATCGCCCCAGTCACGGATGTCGATATCGTCATCGACGACGATGATAAATTTGGTGTACGAGAACTGCTGCAGGCAACCCCAGATGCCCATCATGATGCGTCGTGCGTGCCCCGGGTAGCCTTTACGAATACTGACGACGGCCAGACGGTAGCTGCACGCCTGAGGCGGCAAGTAAAAGTCTACGATTTCGGGAAATTGGCGCTGGAGCAAGGGGATGAACAGCTCGTTGAGCGCCATGCCCAACACCGCCGGTTCATCTGGCGGCTTACCCGTATAGGTAGAGTGGTACCAGGGGGCGCGGCGCCGCGTGATGCGATCGACCGTCAATACCGGAAATTCGGCCACCTCGTTGTAGTAGCCGGTGTGGTCGCCAAAAGGGCCCTCGGGTGCGTGTTGCCAGCCGCTGGGGTGGTCGGGGTCGGGGTAAATGTGACCCTCGAGTACGATTTCGGCCTGGGCGGGTACTTCCAGGGGCACGCTCAGAGCGGGTACCACTTCGGTGCGCGCGCCGCGCAAAAGCCCAGCGACGTGGTACTCAGACAGCGCATCGGGCACGGGCATGACCGCCGCCAGGAGGGTTGCCGGATCGGCGCCGATGGCCACGGCCATTGGAAACGGTTGCCCGGGGTGCAGCCGGGTATGCGCCAGAAAATCTTGTGCGCCGCCGCGGTGCGCCAACCAGCGTATGATGAGCTGATGGCGCGCCAATCGCTGCTGGCGGTAAATGCCCAGGTTCTGGCGCCGTTGCAGCGGGCCCCGGGTGATGACCACGCCCCACGTCAGCAGGGGAGCGGCATCGCCAGGCCAGCAGTGTTGCAACGGTAGTGCCTCCAGGTCCACTGCCGCACCTTCCAGTACCTCTTCTTGACAAGGGGCATCGCGTACCGTGGCCGGGCGCATGTGCCACAGCGCACGCGCGGTTCGCCCCAAGCCGGCGACTTCACCCCAGTTTTCCGGTATGCGTGGCTCTTTGAGGTCAGCCAGCCACTGTCCGAGCCGGCGAAGCTCCGATACATGCTCCAACCCCAGGGCGCGTGCGATGCGCTCGGAGGAACCAAACAGGTTGGCCAGCACCGGTATGGTGTAGCCTTGGGGGCGCTCGAACAGCAATGCGGGTCCGCCACGGCGCAGGACACGGTCGCACAAGGCGGTCATCTCCAGGTGCGGGGACACCGATTCCTGGATGCGGCGCAACTGCCCGCAGCGCTCGAGCTCGGCGGCGAATGCGCGCAGACTATCAGGTGCTTTCATGCGACAGGGCGAGCAGACGACGCAGCGGTGTGCAATCCCGTCCAGCGCGCCGCTGCAGCGTACTCGATGCCGAGCAAGTCCAGCACACGCGCCACGGTCGCGTCGACCACATCGTCGATGGTTTGTGGATGCAGGTAAAACGCGGGCATCGGTGGACAGATCACCGCCCCGAGCTCGGCCAGCATGCTCAAGCGGCGCAGATGTCCGAGATGCAATGGGGTCTCGCGCGGCACCAGCACCAAGCGTCGCCGTTCCTTGAGCATCACATCGGCAGCTCGCGTGATCAGGTTGTCGCTCAGACCGTGGGCGATGGCCGCAACGGTTCGCATCGAGCAAGGCACGATGGCCATCGCATCGCAGCGGAATGAACCGCTGGCCGGCGCTGCACCGATGGCATCGACGTCGTAGACGACGTCGACCAGGGCAGCCAGTTCGCCCACATCGCGCTGCAACTCGTGGCGCAGCGTGCTCACACCCGCAGCCGACACCACCAGGTGCCGCTCCAGTCCCGGGCAGTCACGCAACGCCAGCAGCAGACGCCACCCGTAAATCGCACCACTGGCACCGGTCAGCGCAATGAGCACGCGTCGAGGTGACACGTCATCTCTCCTTCGCTCAGCCGGCATGCGCTGCTATGCTTGCCGGGGCGGGTGTCGGTGCAAGGTGCAATTCGCGCACCTGCGCGCGTACGCGCTGCAGCAGCATTTGCGCCTGCTGTGGCGAAACGTCTTCGTGCATGCGCTTGCGCAATCCGTGCTCGTACAGCATGTGGTACTGCGTGGGTTCGACACCATGTCGCTGCAGGCAGTGGCGCACGCAGGCCAGCGGACATCCATCGATGGCGACGATCGGACGGCCAGAACGTGCCAGCCGCACCAAAGGCGCGACATCGCCCCCTACGCCTGCGATGCACGACATCTCGGCCTCACCCTCGCGGTCCAGACGCACGGCGATGTAATTGGCCAACTGAGCGACGTTGGAGCAACCCGAACAGGCATAAACCAACGGCAACCGATGACGGTCAAGAGTGTTCATGGCGGTGGTCAGCGCAAGACAATGGAGGGAGGGTATGGCGCACCAGCGAAGGCCACTGCGCGGGCGGCGGCAGGGCTTGCCAGAAGGAAGGTAGCTCAACGGTATCGAGGGTGTTTTTGAGCAACAAACCGAGTTCCGTGTCGCCTTCCATGTGTAGCCGCCGATTGAAAAAGAGGGTGTCGGCGTCGATTTCGCGGCGCGCCAGGCGAATGAAATCGATTGCTTTGGCGCCGATGGTCAGGTCCGCGGCGCCGTTCCCGGTGCAGGGGCGAAATAGGCCATCGTGCACTGTGACGTCGAAACGGACATCGATGTCTTGCACCAGCAGCCGAATTCGCCGGCCGCACAAAGTGGTCAACACCTCGCTTGGTATGCGTGGCCGTAGCGCCGCATTGAGTGCCAAGGCTAAGGCAACGCTGCCCGGTAGCCCGGGCAGGCGACGCACGAGCGCCCGCAGTGGGGCGGGCATGGTGGCGACAGGCGCTGGTGGGGAGGGGGACGACATGGGCAGGCGGATCACGTGCAGGTCGGAATGGTGGGTTCGGCGTCGTTCACCCGCGCCATGCCAGGGTGGCCGTACCAGTAGCCGTTGCACTCGTCGGCATGGAGCCAGTCCTGCAGCCGTGCGCGTGCTGCTTGCGGAGTGGTCTCACCGCGACGCAGCATGTCATACAGATGCACGATATCGATCGTGTGGTGCGACTGTGGGCTGATGCGCACGACATCGATGTTCAGTGCCAACAATTGCGGCCACGCATCGATCAGGCTGTGAACCGCGGCTGACTGGGTTTGAATGCCGTTGAGCACCAGAAATGGGCTGCCCTCGCGGGTTCGTACCAACAAGCCGTCGGGATAGTCTTGGCAGCCAAATCGGCAGTCGTCTTTGGGCAAGCCGCGGTGCCGGGCGGTAAAGCAGCGCGCGGAAAAAGCAAGCGGCAAGCGCCCGTGTACGAAAACCTCGGTCTGCAGGCCGGCCGGGCGTTGTTGACACAGCAGTGCCAAGTCGTCGCGCCGCATTTCCAACGGAGCCACCCAGCGCGTCGCACCCAGTGAAGCGACCCAGTGCAAGGTCGGGATGTTGTAGACATTGAGGTGCGGACCGGCAACAAAGGGGATGTGGCCAGCGCATACACCCAGCGCCCCCATGTCGTTTGCCTCGACCAGGTAGGCACCGTTGTTCATGATTTTGCGCATCATGGCCACGTCCGAACCCGACTCCAGCAACACCAGACTGGACAGTACCGGCGTCTTACCCATCGCTTGCAGCAGGCGCGCGATGTCGAGCCAGTCCTCCCAGCGCACTTCGTGTCGGCGCGAGCACACCACCTCGCCTAGATAGACGAAATCGATCGGCGTGTGCGCCACGGCCTCGTAGAAATCGAAAACCGTCTGACGCGGCCAGTAATACAACAGAGGACCAAGGGCAAGTTTCATGGCTCACTTCCAAGGGCGGTGGTAGGCGCCGAGGGTGTGCTGCTGGCCTTCGGCTAGCGCGTCGAGTGCGGCCATCCAGGAGCCGCGTGGTGCGAAATGCAAGGGCTGTGCGCGGCAGTGATCGATAGCTGCGCGCCACACGCGCGTGACTTGGGCGACGTAGGCCGGACTGCGTTGACGGCCTTCGATCTTGATCGCCTTGACCCCGATCTGCAGCAACTGCGGCAGTATCGTCAGCGTATTGAGGCTGGTCGGCTCCTCGATGGCATAGCTGGCGTCTTGATCTTCGACGGCGAAGCGGCCTTTGCACAACGTGGGATAGCCAGCGTTTTCCGTGGCGTCGTAGCGGTCGATGAGCACGCCGTTCAAACGTGATTCGAGCCCGCGTGGGGTTTGTTGCCAGCGCACCGCTTTGGCGGGCGAGCATACTCCATGTGTGTTGGGGGCTTCCGCAGTGACATAAGACGACAGCGCGCAGCGGCCTTCGACCATGACGCAGAGGCTGCCAAATCCGAATACTTCGATTTCCACCGGCGTGCGTTGCACGACGTGACGTACTTGCTCCAAAGACAGCACGCGCGGCAAAACGGCGCGCGCGATACCGAATTGCCGGTGATAGAAGTTGATGGCTTCATCGTTGGTGGCGGATCCTTGTACCGATAAATGCAGGCGCAACTGCGGGTGGTGGAGGCGCGCGTATTGCATCAAGCCCGGATCGGCCAAAATCACGGCATCGGCACCGAGTTGCACGGCTTTGTCGACGGCCTGTTGCCAGCGTTGTGGCGCGGCGGCCTGTGGGTACGTATTGATGGCGATGAACACTTGGCACCCGCGGGCATGCGCGTACGCGATGCCCTCGCGCAACGCCGGTTCGTCGAAGTTCAACCCAGCGAAATTGCGTGCGTTGGTGTCGTCACGCAAGCCGAGATAGACGGCGTTGGCACCGTGGTTGACCGCTTCTTTGAGGGCTGGCAGAGTCCCGGCGGGACATACGAGATCCATCGTGTGCTCCTTCAACCGCAGGCCCCGATGTGGCCGCAGGCCGTGCAGTATTCGCAGCCATCGCGGCGGATGAGGGCGCGGGCGCCGCATTCCGGGCACTTGCGACCAGCCAACGGGGTGTGGGCAAGCGGATTGCCGTTGGGCTCGGCATCTCCGCCCTCGGTCGGGGCAGGTACTGCCGCTGTCGGGTCCGCGCCAGCGGCGTGGCCGGCGCTTTTGCGCTCGATGATCTGCTGAATGGCATAGGCGATGGCGGCCACTTCCGAGTCGTGCCACAAGGGCACGCGAGTGCCGTCGCTGCGCAGGCGTTCACCCAGTCGCACCGGACCGCGATCCCACACCACCTTGCGCATGTCGGCCAGTGCCCGCTCCAAGAACCCACCACGCGCCGCCAGTGACAGCAGGCGCATGCTGGCCGAGATCCACTGCTGGGACTCGCCGCTTTGCCCAACCGGCATGAAGAACTCGATGGCGCGCTGCGCGACGCTGCCGTCGGGCAAGCGCACCGGCAGAAACGACACGATCAGATATAGGGTCTTGGGGCCTTCGGCGGTCCAGTACTCGATTTTTTCCGCCACGGCATCCAGCGCGCCGCGCGGACGCTTCTCGATGACGGCGCGCATCGGGTCGGCGGCAGCGGCTTGCGCGGCGTCCTTGGCTCTCGCCGGCTCTGCCGCGGTGCTCAACACCGAGCCGACGATGTCGTTGGGCCGATAGGTGGTCAGCCCCTTGAGGCCGGCGCGCCAGGCGTGCAAATACAAGTCGCGAAACGCGTCGTAGGGGCAGTCCGCGGGTACGTTGACGGTTTTGGAGATGGCCGAATCGATGAATGGCTGCACTGCCTCCATCATCGCGACATGGTCGGCCGGAGCAATCTCCAGCGCGCCAACAAAGGCCTCGGTCAGTGATGCGTGCGATCCGAAAAGCGCCCGGTACAGGCGCCAGGCGTGATCCTGCACCTCGTAAGTGCTATGGCTGCCATCGGCTTGGCGCTTGCGGCGCGTGTACGTCCACGCAAACGCCGGCTCGATGCCATTGGAGGCGTTGTCGGCAAAAGCCAGACTGACCGTGCCGGTGGGCGCGATCGACAGCAGGTGGCTGTTGCGGATACCGTGCGTGCGAATCGCCGCTTGCAGTGCTTCGGGCAGGCGGCTGGCGAAAGTCCCCTCGGCCAGATACGTGTCGGCGTCGAAGCATGGGAAGGCGCCCTTCTCGCGCGCCAGCTCCACCGAGGCATGGTAAGCCGCGTCGCGCAGTGTGCGCGCGATGCGCTGCGCCATCGTCCGCCCCTCGGCACGGTCGTAGCGCAGCCCGAGCAAAATCAAGGCGTCCCCCAACCCCGTGAAGCCCACGCCGATGCGGCGTTTGGCCTGCGCTTCGGCGCGCTGTTGCGGCAAAGGCCAGTGGGTGATGTCCAGTACATTGTCCAGCAGCCGCACCTGTACCGCCACCGCCTGCGCAAAGGCGTCGAAGTCGAACGTCGCAGGGCCGCCGTGTCCGAACGGATGCCGTACGAAGCGCGGCAGGATCAGAGGACCCAGGCAACAGCACCCATAAGGCGGCAGGGGTTGCTCGCCGCAGGGATTGGTCGCCTCGATGTGTTCGAGGGCGCGCAGATTGTTGTCACGGTTGATGGCGTCGATGAACAACACGCCCGGCTCGGCGAAATCGTAGGCCGAGCGCATGATGGTGTCCCACAGCTCGCGCGCCGGCAAGCGCCGGTATACCCAAAGACCGTCGGCGCGCTGGGTGGCGCCGGCGGCTTTGAGCTCGTCGCCGGGTTCGGCGCGGTGCACCAACTCCCACGCGGCGTCGGCTTGCACCGCCTCGACGAAGGCATCCGGTACCGCCACCGAAACGTTGAAGTTATTCCAGCGCCCCGGCGTGCGTTTGGCGGTGATGAAGTCCAGTACGTCGGGGTGGTCGATGCGCAGTACGGCCATCTGGGCGCCCCGGCGTGCACCGGCGCTTTCCACGGTGGCGCACGACTGGTCGAATACGTTGATGTAGCTGCACGGTCCACTGGCGGTGGAGGCCGTACCGTGCACGCGCGCGCCACGCGGGCGAATGCGCGAAAAATCGTAGCCCACACCCCCACCGCGGCGCATGGTCTCGGCCGCCTCACGCAGCGCCTCATAAATACCGGGGTAACCGTCCTCGTCGCTGCCTTGAATGCAGTCGCCCACCGGCTGCACGAAGCAATTGATGAGCGTGGCCTGGATGCCCGTGCCCGCCGCGCTCATGATGCGTCCGGCACCAATGGCGCCAGCAGCCAGATGCTGGCGAAAACGCGCTGCCCACAGGGCGCGTTGCTCGGGTGCCTCGGCGTCGGCTACGGCGCGCGCCACGCGGTCGAACAAATCGTCCACGCTCTGCTCGCCGGGTTTGAGGTATTTTTCGCGCAGCACGTCCAGACTGATCGGCTGCGGGGGCAGCGCGGGCAGGGGGTCGGTCGGTAGAGCTCGGTCCATGGCGGGCGGGGGCGGTGTGGATTGACGAGCGTAATTGGACACCCAAGCGCCGCCGCCGCGCGCGTCGTTTCATCGTTCCGATGGCGTAGTCCCGATGGGGGATGGTCAGTCGCGCCTGCGCGCGCATATCCACGCGCTGCCATACCCGGTCCACGGGCAACGGCGGGCCGATGAGCACACGGCGGGAGGCGACGGCCACATCCCGCTGATTGGGATGCCGAACTTACTTCAACCAGCCGCGCCGGCGGAAATACCACATGGGCCCCAGGGCGCTGGCCACCATCAACGCCAAGGCGAACGGGTAGCCCAAGCGCCACTCGAGCTCGGGCATGAACTGGAAGTTCATGCCATAAATGCTGGCAATCAGCGTGGGCGGCAGCAACGCCACTGAGGCCACTGAGAAGATCTTGATGATCTTGTTCTGGTTGATGTTGATGAAGCCGATGGTGGCGTCCATCAAGAAGTTGATCTTGTCGAACAAGAACGAGGTGTGGCCTTCCAGCGAGTCGATGTCGCGCAGGATCTGACGCGCGTCTTCGAATTGCTCGGCCGACAGCAGCCGCATGCGCATCAGGAAGCTGATGGCGCGCCGGGTGTCCATCATGTCGCGCCGGATGCGGCCCGATAGGTCCTCGTGGCGGGCGATGGCCGCCAGCACCTGTTGCGCGACGTCGTCGGTGAGCTGACCCGACAGCACCTGGGTGCTGATGTGTTCCAGGTCGTCGTGGATGCCTTCCAGGATGTCGGCGCAGTACTCGACGTCGGTGTCGAACAACGCCAGCAACACGTCTTTGGCGTCGTCGATCAGACCCGGCATGCGGCGCGCGCGCAGGCGCAACAGCCGAAACACCGGCAGGTCCTCGTCGTGAATCGAAAACAGCACCCCGTGGCTGTTGAGATCGGGGTTGCGGTCGTTGAGGATGAAGGCCACGCGTACGTGGCGCGGACCGTCCTCGTCGTCGATGAGGAAGTCCGAGCGCACGTGCAGCTCGCCGTTGTCCTCCTCGAAGAAGCGGGCCGACTCCTCGATGTCGTCGTCCATCGCGTCCTCCGGGATGGACAGGCCGAAGTGTTGCCGGACCCAGCGGCGTTCCTCAAGGCTGGGGGACTCCATGTCCACCCAGATTGGGCGAAAGCGCGCCAGATCTTCCAGGGATTCGATTTCTTCCTGGAACAGGCGGCCGTTGACGAGCGTGAATACGTTGAGCATGGCGGCGCGGGACGGGTCGGTGTTGGGGAGGGCAAGCGCTTGCGGCGGTGCGCACCCCACCCACACACGCAAGGCCGCGCCACGTGGGCGCCGTCAGCCGTCGCGCCGCAGGCCGGGCGCCGGCACCGCAAGCACGCGACTAGGGCTGCTTTCCACGGTGGGCTCCAAGGCTACGGTGAAGCCTGCATTATGGCACTTCGGCGGCCGGTTGGGGACGGTCGGCCAGCAGCGCGCGCAGCGCGGCGGCGTGCGCCTGGGCGTCGGCTTCGCCCAGGCGCATCAGGGCGTGCACGAAGGGCGGCTCGAACAGCAGGTAGCTGGCCAGCGCGGCGGCGCTGCCCGCGCTGCCGCGGCGCGTGTCCAGCGCCCCCAGGCCGGCCAGCGTGTCGCGGGTGGCGCGCGGCAGCGCGTGCGCGTGTTGCAGCGCCAGCTCGTCCAGCGACGCGCTGGGTTGGATGGCCAGCACATCCACCGGGCGGTAGGGCAACGCCTGCGCCACGGCGGGGGGCAGCGCGCGCAACGCCCGGCTGACGCGCTGGGCCTGCTCCACGTCGGCCTGCAGCGTGTCGTGGAACACGCTGGCCAGGGCGTGGCCGGCGATGGTGCCGGCGCTGGGCTCGCCGCCGGCGGCGCTGCTGCGGCCCAGCGCGGCCCGTTGCGGCTGGCCGACGCCAATGACCAGGATGCGGTCGGCACCGGCGTGGATGGCCGCCGACAGCGGCGAGAGCTGGCGCATCGAGCCGTCGCCGAAATACTCCTTGTGGTCATCGACCCACAGCGGCACGGCGGGGAACAGAAACGGGATGGCGGCCGAGGCCATCAGGTGCTCGAGGCCGATGACGGCCGGCTCGGCGCGCCGCCCCGGGCGGCGCCAGGGCGGCAGCGCGCCGTCGCGGACCTGAAAAAACGTCCAATGCTCGCCCGTGGTGTAGCTGGAGGCTGTCACGCCCAGCGCGAACAGCACGCCGTTGTCGATGGCCGCGGCCAGCCGCGGCAGGTCGATGGCGCGGTGCAGCGTGTCCACCAGCGGCAGGCTGTCCAGCAGCGCGCGGTGGCGGCGGACCTGGCGCATCAACGTCAGCCCGGCGCTGAGCAGGTTCGGACGGCCCAGGCGCAGCGCCTGCAAGCGGTACACCTGCTCGGAGCGCAGCCGGCTCCAAAACGACGCCAGCCGGTCCAGCGCGTGCAAGCCTTCGTCGGCGCAACTGGCCACGAAGGTGGCGTTGAGCGCGCCGGCCGAGGTGCCCACCAGCACGTCGAACGGCAGCCGTGGGCCCGGCAGCAGGCGCGCCAGCGCGCGCAGCACCCCCACTTGGTAGGCGGTGCGCGCACCGCCGCCCATCAGCACCAGCGCCCGCCGCCCCGGGGGTGGGGGGGCATCGGCGGGCAAGGCGGTGGCAAGCAAGGTGTCCAGGGTCATGGGGCTTGGCGGGTCGATTCGATTCAGTATCGATGTGGCGTGGGCGCGGCGGCCATCGGGACTATCCCGGGGCCGGGTTGGGCGCGGCGGGGCGCTTGTCACGACGCCGTCAAACGGGCATAGTAAGGGTGTGGGGTCAGCCGCACGGGCTGCCGCCCCACAAGGCGAACCCGGTCGGTCGGCGGCCGGGTCCAGTCCATTGAGGCAACGATAGGAGGCCCCGTCATGAACCTGACCATCAGCGGACACCACCTCGAAGTCACGCCCGCCCTGCGCAGCTACGTCACCAGCAAGCTGGAGCGTATCTCGCGCCATTTCGACCAAGTGGTGGACATCCGTGTCCTGCTCACCGTCGACAAGATCAAGGACAAGGATCACCGGCAGAAGGCCGAGTGCAATATTCACGTCAAAGGCAAGGACATCTACGCGGAGAGCACGCACGCCGATCTGTACGCGGCGGTCGATGAGCTGGCCGACAAGCTCGATCGCCAGGTGTTGCGCTACAAGGACAAGGTCCAAGAGCACCATCACCTGCCCGTCAAGCGCGAAATCGCCTGAACACACTGCAGGCAGCCCGTGCTGTGGCGCACAAACCGCTTGCTTCGGCAAGCGGTTTGTCCT
>DYIC01000064.1 GCA_020723845.1 Hydrogenophaga sp. | reverse complement strand
ACCTTCTTGGCCGGGCAGCCCATGTTGATGTCGATGATCTGCGCGCCACGGTCGATGTTGTATCGCGCCGCCTCGGCCATCATCTCGGGGTCGGTGCCCGCGATTTGCACCGCGATCGGTCCCACCTCGCCCACATGGTTGGCGCGCCGGGCGGTCTTGAGGCTATCGCGCAATTCGGGGCGCGACGTGATCATCTCGCTGACCGCATAACCCGCCCCCAGCCGCTTGCACAAACGCCGAAAGGGCCGGTCCGTCACACCCGCCATGGGCGCGACGAACAGCCGGTTGGGCAGCACATAGGGGCCGATCGCGGGGCCGGCGGTCATGGCAAAGACACGGGGGAGGTTGGGGAAGGGAAATCTGCGCGATTGTAACCAGCCCATGCCCCACCCCCTATACTGCGGGCGCCCGTCATCATCCGCGACCATGGACGCCTGGATCACCTCGCTGCTGCACACGCTCGCCCTGCCCGAAGTGGGCCTGACCACCGTGTTCGTGGTCGCGTTCGTGTCGGCGACGCTGCTGCCCATGGGGTCGGAGCCCGCGGTGTTCGGGCTCGTCAAGCTCAACCCGGACCTGTTTTGGCCTGCCGTGCTGGTGGCCACCATCGGCAACACGCTCGGCGGCGTGGTCTCGTGGGCGATGGGCTACGGCGCGCACGCCGCCATCGACCGCGCCCGCGGCTCCCCCACCCACCTGCGCGCGCTGGACTGGCTGGAGCGCTTCGGGCCGAAGGCCTGTCTGCTGAGCTGGCTGCCCGTGGTGGGCGACCCGCTGTGCGCGGTGGCGGGCTGGCTCAAGTTTCCGCTGCTGCCGTGCGTGGTCTACATGGGCATCGGCAAATTTCTGCGCTACACCCTCATGACGGCAGGGCTGCTGTGGCTGATTCCCGCCGACTGGTCGGGGCTGGCCGGTTGACGACGCCCCCCGCGTCAGCGCTTCGTGACCGTGTCCCCTACTTGCCCGGCGGAGGACTCGACCACATCGGGAAACCGCTGCCCCAGCAGGCGCTCGATCAGTGGCGGCAGTTCGCGCACCAGGTTTGGCTTGTGCACCACGGGCACGTCCTGCAGCGCGTGCGCGTAGTCGCGCCGGTCGGCTTCGTCCAGCGCCGTCAGCACGATCAGCCCACAACTACCACAGAGCTCGTGCTGGCGCAGCCCCATGACCATGGAGGCACCGTCGATGCCGGGCAGCAGGATGTCCACGATGAGCAAATCGGGCCGCAATTGCCCGAACGACACCAGCCCCGCGATGCCATCGCCCGCGATGTGCAGCTCCGCGCGCGGAAAGCGTTGCCGCACCAGCAGCCGCACCAACTGCTGAGAATGCGACGAGTCTTCGATGAGCAAAATGCGGGGTGAGCGCTGCCCGCGGGCGCCACTGCGGCGCGGCCGCGCCGCCCGCGTCGCCGCTGGCGGTATGAGCCCGGCGCCGCTGTTGGCCAGCCAGCGCTGCAACGATGCGCCGGTGATGCGGCGATGCCCGCCTGGTGTCTTCCACGCCTGCAGGTCACCGCGATCGACCATGAGCTGCACCGACCGCACCGCCATGCCCAGCATACGGGCTACCTCGAGCGTCGTGTAGTACGACTCGGTGTCGGGCGGTGGTTCGATCGGCGGCTTTTCGGGTTTCACTGTCGTCATTTTGACGCAATATTAGCAGGCATTCGCTTTTTTGCGTCACTGCGGCGCGTCGAGCAGGCGGCGCCAGCCTTGCGCCCCCAGTTGCCGCAGCGTTTCCAGATTGCGGGCGACGATCGCCTCGGCCGGCTCGCCCGAGGCCACCGCCCGCGCCACGCTGTCCTCCCGCAACAGGTGCAGCGTGGCGTAAGGGGCGCGGTTGGTGGCGTTGGTGATGTCGTCGGGCTCCACCCCGTCGAACACGAAGTCCGGATGGAACGGCGCGACCTGGATCACACCCTCCAAGTCGTGCTCGGCGATCACACGGTCCACCACGTCCAAGAAGTCGTTGAAGACGAAAAAGTCCGGAAACAAGGTCGGGTGCACCAGCAGCGTGGTGTCCAGCACCTCCGGCGGCGTGTCGCGCAGGCGCAGCAGCTCGGCGTCCAGATCGTCCAGAAACGCGTCCAGGTGCCGCGCCTGGCTGACCGCGATGCGCACCTGGTTTTTCACCCACACCGCCTTGGCGAACGGGCACAGATTCAGGCCGATGACGGCGCGCTCGACCCAGCGGCGCATGTCCGCCTCCACCGCCGCCACGTCGGGGGCGGGGGCTGCTGCGGGCGTGGCGTGAGGAGTCGTCGTCATGGTCACGCCAGCGACTTGAAGCGCACGCGCTTGGGCCGCGCGCCCTCTTCGCCCAGGCGGCGCACCTTGTCGGCCTCGTACTCGGTGAAGTTGCCGTCGAAGAAATACCACTGGCTGTCGCCCTCGTAGGCCAGGATGTGGGTACAAATCCGGTCCAGGAACCAGCGGTCGTGGCTGATGACGAGCGCACTGCCCGCAAACTCCAGCAGCGCGTCTTCCAGCGCGCGCAGGGTTTCGACGTCCAGATCGTTGGAGGGCTCGTCCAGCAGCAGCACGTTGCCGCCCTTGGCCAGCGTCTTGGCCAGGTGCAAACGGCCGCGCTCGCCACCGGAGAGGTTTTTGACCAGCTTTTGCTGGTCGTTACCCTTGAAGTTGAAGCGCCCCAGGTAGGCGCGGCTGGGCATGACGAATTTGCCCACCACGATGTTGTCGAGCCCGCCCGAGACGTCTTCCCACACCGTCTTGTCGCCGTCGAGCGAGTCGCGGCTTTGGTCGACGAACGCCAGCTTGGCGGTCTGACCGATGATGATCTCGCCGCTGTCGGGCTTTTCCACGCCCTGGATCATGCGAAACAGGGTCGATTTGCCCGCGCCGTTGGGCCCGATGATGCCGACGATGGCCCCCGCCGGGACGGAAAAGCTCAGGTTATCGATGAGCAAGCGATTGCCGAACGACTTGCTGACGTTGCGAAACTCGATGACCTGCGAGCCCAGGCGCTCGGCCACGGGGATGAAGATCTCGTTGGTCTCGTTGCGCTTTTGGTATTCATAGTCGCTCAGTTCCTCGAAGCGCTGCAGGCGCGCCTTGCTCTTGGCCTGGCGGCCCTTGGCGTTGGAGCGCACCCACTTGAGCTCCTCCTTCATCGCCTTGCGGCGGGCGTCTTCGGCCTTTTGCTCTTGCTCCAGGCGGCGCTCCTTCTGCTCCAGCCACTGCGAGTAGTTGCCCTTGTACGGGATGCCCATGCCGCGGTCGAGCTCCAGAATCCACTCCGCCGCGTTGTCCAGGAAGTAGCGGTCGTGGGTGATGGCCACCACGGTGCCGGGGAAGCGCTGCAAGAATTGCTCCAGCCAGTGCACGCTCTCGGCATCCAGGTGGTTGGTGGGCTCGTCCAGCAGCAGCATGTCGGGCTTGGACAGCAGCAGGCGGCACAGCGCCACGCGGCGCTTTTCGCCGCCGGAGAGGTTTTTGATCAGCGCATCCCACGGCGGCAGGTTGAGCGCGTCGGCGGCCAGCTCCAGTTGCAGGTCGGTATTCTCGCTGCCCGCTGCGGCGATGATGGCCTCCAGCTCGGCCTGCTCGGCCGCCAGCTTGTCGAAGTCCGCGTCCGGGTCGGCGTAGGCGGCGTACACCTCCTCCAGGCGCTTCTTGGCCGCCAGTGCGCCGCCGATGCCCTCTTCCACCGCCTGGCGCACGGTCTGTTCGGGGTCAAGCTGCGGCTCTTGCGGCAGATAGCCGATCTTGATACCGGGCATCGGCACCGCCTCGCCCTCGAAGTCCTTGTCCACACCCGCCATGATCTTGAGCAGCGTGGACTTGCCCGCACCGTTGAGGCCGAGCACGCCGATCTTGGCGCCAGGGAAGAAACTCAGCGAGATGTCTTTCAAGATCTGCCGCTTGGGCGGCACGGTCTTGGAGACGCGGTTCATCGTAAACACATACTGGGCCATCGGGGCACCCCTCGAGAAAAAAGCAACGGATCGTGAAAAAAATGTCCCGGGTACGCGGCCCGGGTTCCTTGCGATTATCCCAGTTATGCCACAATCGCGGTTGATCGGGTCCAGCAGTCGTGTCCCGATCGGCATGGATGCCCGGGCCCACGGGCACGCCGTCAGGTCTTTGCACCGTCGTCGGCACCCTCGGCTCACCCTTTGACCCCATCTGCCCCTGACTGAGCCGCCCAATCCGCGCGACGCACCCACCGGGGTGCCGCCGGCAAGCGGCGAGGGCCGATGCCGCGCGCCCCGGCATGGGCGCCCGACACTTCACATGACATTCGAAGAACTCCAACTGCTGCCGGCCATCGTCGAGGCCGTGCGCGAGCAGGGCTACGAGACGCCCACCCCCATTCAGGCCGAAGCCATCCCCGCCGTCCTGGCCGGGCACGACCTGCTGGCCGGTGCCCAAACCGGTACTGGCAAGACGGCCGCCTTCACGCTGCCCATGCTGCACCTGCTGGCCACGCGCGGCGAGCCGCCCAAGCGCGGTCAGCCGCGCCCGATCCGCGCGTTGGTGCTCACACCCACCCGCGAGCTCGCAGCCCAGGTCGAAGAATCGGTCAAGGCCTACGGTAAACACCTCAAGCTCAAGTCGGCCGTCGTCTTCGGCGGTGTTGGACTCAACCCCCAGATCGAAAAACTCGCCAAGGGGGTGGACGTACTGGTGGCCACGCCGGGGCGCCTGCTCGACCTGGTCGAGCAAGGCCATCTGGACCTGTCGAAAGTGGAAATCCTCGTTCTCGACGAGGCGGACCGCATGCTCGACATGGGCTTCATCCACGACGTGCGCAAAGTGCTGGCACTGCTGCCGCAGGCCAAGCAAAGCCTGTTGTTTTCGGCCACCTTCAGCGACGAGATCAAGGCACTGGCCGAAGGGCTGCTGCGTGCACCGAAGCTCATCCAGGTCACGCCGCCCAACACCACGGTGCAGCGCATCCGCCAGACCATCTACCCGGTGGGCCGCGACAAAAAAATGGCGCTGCTCAAGCACCTGCTGGAGGGCAACGGCTGGTCGCAGGTGCTGGTGTTTACGCGCACCAAGTTCGGCGCCAACCAGGTGGCGCAATTCCTCAACGACAACGGCATCAGCGCCATGGCGCTGCACGGCAACAAGAGCCAGACGGCGCGCACGCAGGCGCTGGAGGGCTTCAAGAGCGGCCAGTTGCGCGTGCTGGTGGCCACCGACATTGCGGCGCGCGGCATCGATATCGAGGATCTGCCGCACGTCATCAACTACGACATTCCCAACATCCCCGAGGACTACGTGCACCGCATCGGCCGCACCGGCCGCGCTGGCGCCGAGGGCGAGGCGCTGAGCTTCGTCAGCCTCGACGAAGAGGGTTGGATGATGGCCATCGAGCGCTTTACGGGTCAGCAGATTCCGGTGCAGGCGCTGCCCGAGTTCATGCCGGAGCCGGACGAGCAGGCACAGCCGATCGCCATGGGCCGCCAGGTACTGTGGGGCGGCGCGGGCCGCCCGCCCAGCCGCGAGGTGATGGCAGCCGCTGCCAAGGCAGCGCGGCGCGAGATGCTCGAGCGCCTGCGCAGCCGCAAGGCCAGCCCGGCAGCCAAGGGAGCGGCCCCCTCGCCCGACGCCGAGGACGCAACCGACGCCGATGACGAGGGCGCCGAACCGGCCGCCGACGGCGAAGCGCGCACCCGTATCGACCCCGAGGCGCGGCGCAACCGCAACCGGCGCCGTCGTGCCAAGGGCAAGGGCACGGGCGCTGCCAGCGGACAACCGGGTCAGCCCCGCCCAGACGGCGCCGGCCAGGGCCCAAGCCGCGCGCCGCGCGACGGCCGCGCCGGCCAAGCGCCGCAGGGGGGCCGCAAACCCCCACAAGGCCCCGCCCCGGCACGCCAGCCCGACCCGCTGCGCACCGGCATCGACGCGCTCAACGACCGCGGGCGGCGCAACCGCAACAAAAACCGCGGCGGTGGCGGCAAGGGTGGGGGTGGCGGCATCGACCCGCTGCGCACCAGCTTTGGCCGCATCCAGTAACCCCATGCAACGCTGAGACGGATACGAACATGCGCATCCTGCACACCATGCTGCGGGTCGGCAACCTGCAGCGCTCGATCGACTTCTACACCCGGGTACTGGGCATGCAGCTGCTGCGCACGTCGGACAATCCAGAGTACAAGTACACCCTCGCATTCTTGGGCTACGACGGAGGCAACCCCGGGCAGGCCGAAATCGAGCTCACCTACAACTGGGGGGTCGAATCCTACGAAATGGGCACCGCCTATGGCCACATCGCCATCGGCGTGCCCGACGTGGCAGCGGCCTGTGAGCGCATCCGCGCCGCGGGTGGTGCCATCACCCGCGAACCCGGCCCCGTCAAAGGGGGATCGACGATCATCGCCTTCGTCACCGATCCTGACGGCTACAAGATCGAGCTGATTCAACGCCCATGATTCCCTCCCCCCAGCCCCGCCGCGGCCCGGGCTTCGTCGGCCGCTGGTTGCTCATCACGGCCAGCATTGCCGCCCTGATGGTGCTCTGGCATGCCTTGCCGCTGGTCGAGTCGTGGTGGGCGCCGCGCGACGGCGCACCGCGCACCGTCACACCCCGCGGCGATCTGGCGGCCGATGAGCGGGCCACGATCGAGCTGTTCGAGAAGTCGCGCGACTCGGTGGTCTACATCTCCACCGCGCAGCGGGTGTTGGACGTGTGGACGCGCAATGTCTTTACCGTCCCGCGCGGCACCGGCTCTGGCTTCATTTGGGACGACGCGGGCCACGTGGTGACCAACTTCCACGTCATCGAAGGAGCCTCGCAGGCCACGGTCAAACTGGCCGATGGACGCGACTATCCCGCCGCGCTCGTGGGCGCCTCACCGGCGCACGACATCGCGGTGCTGCGCATCGGCGTGGGCTTCAAGCGCCCACCGCCGGTGCCCATCGGCACCAGCCACGACCTCAAGGTAGGACAAAAGGTGTTTGCCATCGGCAATCCGTTCGGGCTGGACTGGACGCTGACAACCGGCATCGTCTCGGCGTTGGACCGCTCGCTGCCCAACGAGCGCGGCGGCCCGCCCATCGAGCACCTGATCCAGACCGACGCCGCCATCAACCCTGGCAACTCGGGCGGTCCACTGCTGGACTCGGCGGGACGCCTCATCGGCATCAACACCGCCATCTACAGCCCATCGGGCGCATCGGCCGGCATCGGCTTTGCGGTACCCGTGGACACGGTGATGCGCGTGGTGCCGCAACTCATCAAAACCGGCCGCTACGTGCGGCCCGCGCTGGGCATCGAAGCCGACGAAGCGCTCAACGAGCGCTTGAGCGCGCTTACCGGCATTGAAGGCGTGTTCGTGCTGCGGGTGACCCCGGGCTCGGCGGCCGACAAGGCCGGCCTGCGCGGCGTCACGCGCAGCGCCGAGGGCTTGGTGCCCGGTGACGTCATCGTGGCCGTGGAGGGCAAGCCGGTGACCAGTGTCGCGCAACTGCTGGCGCGTCTAGATGACTACCGCGTCGGCGATACCGTGCGCGTGACGCTGCGCCGTGGCGAAGACATCCGCGAGGTCGCCGTCACCTTGCAACCCGGGGTCTGACGCACGCGCCGCGGCCCTTGCGGCTAAGCCCCCTGCGCAGCAGCGGGTTTGGCCCGCAAGGCGGCATCGAGCTGCTCGACCAGTTCCACCCAATCGGCGTCGGCTTGCAGCGCTTCGCGCAAAAAACTGGCCTGCGCGGGCGTCCAAAACGGCGCCTCTGGCAGCGGCACGTGCATCGGCAGCGGGGCGTGGGTCTGGATGAAGCGCTCGATGTCGTGGGCGCTGTTGGGCAGCCCGAGCTGGGCAAACAGCTCATGAAAACGGTGAATCGGAGGCTCCATCGGACTCCCTCATCAGGCCGCAAACCATTGCTCGATCTTGTCTCGGCTGGGGACCCCCCCAGCATGCACCACCTGCCCATCGATGACGACGCCGGGCGTGCGCATCACCCCGTGGCTGGCGATGGCCTGCATGTCTTCCACCTTCTCCAGCTGGATCGGCACACCCTTGGCTTGCGCGACCTGCTCGATCAAGGCCACCGTGGTGCGGCAATTCGCGCATCCACTGCCGAGCACTTTGACGTGTTTCATGGCGTTTACTCCTGTTCCACTTCCAGATAGGTGCGATTGACCAGCTGCGGCAGCCAGACCTCCGCGTGCTTCAGATACATGAACGGCCGGGCGTCGAAGCGCCGTACGGCCTCCCCGATGTCCACCCCCGATTCCAACGCCTTGGCCGCGTGCGCGCGCAGGGCACGCAGCAGGTCGCGCGTATCCCGCTGCGCGGTGGCCAGATCGGTGACGCGGCCATGCCCGGGCACGATGATCGCCGGCTGCAGCGCATCGATGACGGCAAAACTCTCCAACCACGCCTTGGTGCGGCTGACCGGGTGCAGGCCGAGGATACGATCGACGTACACCACGTCGCCACTGAACAGCACACGCGTCTGCGGCAGCCACACCAGCAGATCGCCCGGGGTGTGCCCGCCGCCGCGGTGCTTGAGTTCGATCACCGTGCCGCCCAGCTCCAGCCGAGTATCCGGTTCGGTCAACCAACGCGTGGGCAGTACGGGCTCGGTACCGTCCAGGCGTTCTTTGAGCACCGGGCGCAGGGCCGCCAGATGCTCCGGGGCACGCGCTTTCATGTCGGCCTCGGCGCTGCGGTGGGCGATGATCTCGGCGCCGCGCTCACGAAAATATCCGTTGCCCAGCCAGCGGTGGTCTTGCCCCCCCGTATTGATGACCCAGCGAATGGGCTGCGGCGTCACCGCGCGCACGGCCGCCTCGATCTTGCGCGCCACCTGGGCGGTCGGGCCGCTGTCGATGAGCACGGCCCCGACCGGCGTGACGACCAGGCCCAAGTTGGCGTTGAGGGCCTCGTTGTCGTAGGTGCGCCCTTCCAGATCGCCGATGTAGGCGTAAACGTTGGGGGCCACGGGTTCGAAGCGCACTTCCACCGCCTGCGCCGCCCCTGCTGCCCAAGCGGCCACCAGGGCCACCAGGGCCAGCCATCCGCGCCGAATCACCGATCCCATTGCCGTCTCCTGTTGCTGTACAGAGCCCGAAGCCAAGGGTCACAAAATCGCGTTGAGCAAATAGCCCACCGCCAGTATGCCAGCGGCCACGATGGCCACGAAGGTGGCGATGAGCCGCGGCTTGAGCACCTTGCGCAAGATGATCATCTCGGGCAGCGACAGCGCCACCACGCTCATCATGAACGCCAGTGCCGTGCCCATGGCGGCCCCCTTGGCCGTCAGCGCCTCGATCACCGGCAAAATGCCAGCGGTGTTGGCGTACATCGGCACCCCCAGCAGCACCGCCGCCGGCACCGACCACCACGCCGCGTCGCGCCCCATGAAGCTGGCCAGCCAGTCCTGCGGCACATAGCCGTGGATGCCCGCCCCCACCCCGATGCCCACCACCACGTAGGGCCAGACTTTGCCCACCACGGTGCGCACCGCCTCCAGACCAGCCGCCACCCGCTCGGCCCAGGTCAGCGACTCCAGCGCCACCTCCGCCGAGACCGAGGGCATGTCACGCACCCAGTCTTCCAAGTAGCGCTCCAGCCCCAGTGCGCCAATGATCAAGCCCGACACCACGCCCAGCAGCATACCAAACGCCAAATACACCGCCGCGATCTGCCAGCCAAACAGCGACCACAGCAACGTCAGCGCGACCGTGTCCACCATGGGTGCCGTGACCAAAAACGAAAACGTCACCCCCAGCGGCACGCGCGCCTGCACGAAGCCGATGAACAGCGGCACCGACGAACAGGAACAAAACGGCGTGACCACCCCCAGCGCCGACGCCAGTACGTTGGCCACCCCGGGGGCGCGCCCGGCCAGCAGCGCGCGCGTGCGCTCCGGCGTGAAGTAGGTATTGACGATGCCCATCACGAACACCACCCCGGTTAGCAGCAGCAACACCTTGGGCGTGTCGTAAAAGAAAAACTGCAGCGAGCGCCCCAGGTGGCTGTGCGCATCCAGCGGCAGCGCCGCCACCAGCGCCTCTGAGGCCGGCACCAGCATCCGGTAGCCTACCCACCAAGCGAGCGCCGCCAGCACCACGAACACCACCGGATGCCGGGTGGGCCACTGCGAAATACGGGTTGCGACGATGGAGGTATTCATACCCCAGAAGACGAAACTTCTGCCAAAAGGATGCACATCAACACCGGCCGTCGCTCGCCCGCGTGTCGCGGGGCACGAAATCCTGCACATGCCCTTCGGCATCGAGCACCACCTGGCAAGCGGCCACCATCCGGGCACGCAGCCGCTGCCGGGCACGCTGCACGCGCGACTTGGCCGCTGGCAACGACAGGCCCAGGCGCTCGGCCAACTCGCGCTGGCTGATGCCCTGCAGGTCACACAGCTCGATGGCTTGGCGGTCCTGCGGATCGAGCTCGGCCAGCACACGCGGCAGACAGGTCTGCGCCAACAGATCGACGGGATCCACCGCGGCGTCGGGCTCAGGCACAGCGTCTATATCGACAGGCAGCGGCTCGTGCGTACGCAAGGTGCGCAAGCGGTCGGTCAACGTATTGCGCGCAACTTCATAAAACCAGGCACGGGGTTGCGCGATCCGCTCGAAGCCGTCGGCATGTCGCCATGCCTTGAGGAACACTTCCTGCAACAAATCGTCCACCTCGGACGCCAGCGGCCAGCGCGCCGCTAGCCAGCGGCGCAACTCGCCCTCATGACGCGCCCACGCGGCGAGCAGGGTAGGCATGGTGCCCGCGCCTTCAGGGGGCCAGGCGTTCCAGCCCGCCCAGGTAGGGGCGCAACGCCTCGGGCACGGTGATGGAGCCGTCGGCGTTTTGATAATTCTCCAGCACCGCCACCAGCGCCCGACCCACCGCGAGCCCAGAGCCGTTGAGCGTGTGCACCAACTCGGTCTTGCCCTGCGCGTTGCGAAAGCGCGCCTGCAGCCGCCGGGCCTGAAACGCTTCACAGTTGCTCACCGAGCTGATTTCGCGGTACGTACCCTGCGCCGGCAGCCATACCTCCAGGTCATGCGTGCGCGCGGCGCCAAACCCCATGTCGCCCGTGCACAGCAGCACCACGCGGTAGGGCAGCCCCAGCCGTTGCAGGATGGCTTCGGCATGCGCCGTCATCGCCTCCAGCGCGGCGTGGCTGTGCTGCGGGTGCACGATCTGCACCATCTCCACCTTGTCGAACTGGTGCTGCCGGATCAGCCCGCGCGTGTCGCGCCCGGCCGCCCCCGCCTCGGAGCGGAAACACGGCGTGTGCGCCGTCAGTTTGATGGGCAAGTCGTCCTCGGCCAGGATGGTGTCGCGCACAAAGTTGGTCAACGTCACCTCGCTGGTGGGGATCAGGTACATCGCCCCGTCGTCCGCCCCTTCCGTGCCGCCCTTCTTCGCAGCAAACAGGTCGGCCTCGAACTTGGGCAACTGGCCCGTGCCGCGCAGCGTCTCGGCGTTGACGATGTAGGGCGTGTAGCACTCGGTGTAGCCGTGCTCGGTGGTTTGCACGTCCAGCATGAACTGCGCCAGCGCCCGATGCAGCCGGGCGATGGGGCCACGCAGCACCGCAAAGCGCGCACCGCTGAGTTTGACCGCCGTCTCGAAATCCAGCCCCAGCGGCTCCCCCAGCGCCACGTGGTCACGCGGCTCGAACGGCAGTGGCGCCGGATCGCCCCCCAGCCCGCCCGTCGGGCTCCAGCGGCGCAGCTCCACGTTGCCGCTTTCGTCAGGGCCCACGGGCACCTCGGGCTGCGGCAGGTTCGGCACCGCCAGCAGCAGCGCTTGCAGCTCGGCCTGAATCTGCTCCAGCCGCGCGGCCGATGCTTCCAGCTCGCCCTTGATGGCGCTCACCTCGGCCATCGCGGCCTCGGCCTCGGCGTGCTGGCCGCGGCCCTTGAGCTGGCCGATCTGTTTGGACAGACTGTTGCGGCGCGCCTGCAGCTCCTCGGTACGCACTTGCAGCGCTTTGCGCTCGTGCTCCAGCGCGGTAAAGGCGGCGACATCCAGATAGGGTTGCGGGGATTTGCGGGTTTCGAGCCGCGCGACGACGGCGTCGAGGTCGCGGCGCAGGGTGGCGATATCGAGCATGGTGGCGCAATTGTAGGCGGGGCGTTGCGCTAACATGTCCACGACCCATGCACCGACATAGGGAGAACACATGCCCCGCACCGCCAAGGCGCCTGCCGGTCAAGGCGCCCAGCTCGGCTTCGAAGCCGAACTCTTCAAAGCCGCCGACAAGCTGCGCGGCAACATGGAGCCCAGCGACTACAAGCACGTCGTG
>DYIC01000003.1:74362-77620 GCA_020723845.1 Hydrogenophaga sp. | reverse complement strand
GCGTCTGCACGAGCGTGAGCACCTCGAACAGTTCGTCCAGGGTGCCAAAGCCGCCGGGGAAGGCGACCAGCGCCTTGGCGCGCATCATGAAGTGCATCTTGCGCAGCGCGAAGTAGTGAAACTTGAAGCGCAGGTGCGGGCTGATGTAGGGGTTGGGCTCCTGCTCGTGCGGCAGCAGGATGTTCAGTCCCACGTTGGGTGCGCCCAGGTCGTGCGCGCCGCGGTTGGCCGCTTCCATGATGCCAGGGCCGCCCCCGGTCACGATATAGAGCTTCGCGGCGTCGGGGCAGGATTGGCTGTAGGCGGCCACCAGTTGCGCGAAGCGCCGGGCTTCGTCGTAGTAGCGCGCGTTGCGGCGAATCGCCGCCGCCCTTCGCACGGCCACCGCATCGCCGCTGGCTTGTGCCTCGGCCCACATGGCCTCGGCCTGGGCCGGCTCGCGAAAGCGGGCGCTGCCGAAGACGACGATGGTGTTGTCGATACCCGCCTCGGTCTGCGCGAGGTCGGGCTTGAGCAGCTCGAGCTGAAAGCGGATGCCGCGCGTTTCGCGTCGTAGCAGGAATTCGGGGTCGACAAAGGCCAGCCGATAGGCGTCGGGTGCGGGCCGGCTGCCCTTGTCGGACAGCAGGTGCATCTCGACGACCGCGTCGGCCAGCCGCTGCGTCTGCAGGTCGTGCTCGGGGTCGTGCACCATTAGACGCGCTTGCGGTATTCGCCGGTGCGGGTATCGATTTCGATTTTGTCGCCCTGCTCGACGAAGATCGGCACCATGACCTCGAAACCGGTGGCAATCTTGGCCGGCTTGAGCACCTTGCCCGAGGTGTCGCCCTTGACGGCCGGTTCGGTCCAGGTGACCTCGCGCACGACGGAAGTGGGTAGCTCGATCGAGATGGCCTTGCCTTCGTAGAACACGACCTCGGCGGTCATGCCGTCTTCGAGGTAGTTGAGGGCGTCGCCCATGTTTTCTGCCTCGACTTCGTACTGGTTGTACTCACTGTCCATCCAGACGTACATCGGGTCGGCGAAGTAGGAGTAGGTGCATTCCTTCTTGTCGAGGATGATGTTGTCGATCTTGTCGTCGGCCTTGAAGACGACTTCGGTGCCGCTGTTGTTGAGCAGCGCCTTGAGCTTCATGCGCACGGTGGCGGCACCGCGGCCGCCGCGCTGGTATTCGGTCTTGAGGACGATCATCGGGTCCTTGCCGTGCATGATGACGTTGCCGGCGCGGATTTCTTGAGCGAGTTTCATGGTAGCTTTGGCGGGAGTTCGTCGAACAAACCGAACATTTTACCCCGCCGAGGTGACGGTTGGGGCGCCGCCCGTTTTGCGCTTGGCCCGCACGAAGGCCAGCAGCCGGGTCAACAAGTCGTCTTGAGCCAGCAAGCGCGTGCGGGCGGTGTGCACCGCGTCGCGCCAGCGCCGCAGGGTGCCGGTGGTCAACGGCGGCGGTTCAACGCCGGGCACGCCGTTCCACGCGCGCATCCACGCGCGCCAGTCGTCGGGCGCGTCCAGCCAGTCCAGAAAAGCGTCCAGCTTGGCGTGGTGGGCGCCGTCGTCCTGGGGGTAGAGTTGCCACAAAAAGGGCTGGCCCGCCCACAGCGCCCGCACGAGCGAATCTTCACCGCGCACCAGATTGAGGTCGCAGGCCCACAGGCGCTCATCGAACGCCGGTTGTGGCACGCTCTCCAGCACGCGCATTCGCGCCCCCGCAGGCAGCGCAGGGGCCAACGCCTGCCACGCCGCGGCGCTGCGGCCCGCGGCCACCAGCCACTGTGCGTGTGTCAGCGCCGGCTGTGCTACCAGCCGCGGCAGGGCGGCTGGCTCGTAGCAAAACAAGCTTACCCACGGCCCGCAGGGGGCGCTGCTCTGGCGGCAGGTGTGGGCGCGCCAGGCCGCCGCGTCGAACGCCCGTTGGCGCGCCATCAGGTCGGCCTCGCGCAGCAGCCCGCCCGTGACGGGTGTGAAACCGGGGAAGAAAAACCACTTGGTTCGGCCCGCCAGCAAGCCATGACAAACGGGCGAGGGCAGTCCATGGCTGCGCGCGACCCACGGCTCGGCGCTGAGGTATTCCAGGTTGAGCCAGACGCTGGGTTGGCCATCGCGGGCCAGCGGGGGCAGCAGGGCCGCGACCCATTCGTCGGGTACGTGGCAGCCAAAGGCCTCGATCAGCACGTCGCCTGGCGGTACGCCCGGTGGTGCGGCGGGTGGTTGGCTTGCCGCGCGCGCCGCCGGCCATTCGTGCACGGTCACGCCCGCCACGCCACCCGTGCGCGCGCCGGGTGCCATCCAGTCCAGGGCGCAGGCGTCGTCGATCCACAGGCGCACGCGCTGGCCCGCAGCGGCGAGTTGGCGGCACAGGCGCCAGCACACGCCGACGTCGCCCCAGTTGTCGATGACGTGGCAAAACACGTCCCAGGTGAGCGCACAATCGGCGGCGGTGTCAGCATCGAGATCGGACATGTCAGGGCAGCATTCGGATGCATTGTTGCGGGCAGTGGCGGCGTTGCCGTCGCTGCCTGGGGTTTACCGCTACTACGACGCGGCGGGAAACCTGCTGTACGTGGGCAAGGCGCGGGACCTGAAAAAGCGGGTCAGCAGTTATTTTCAGAAAACGCACGACGGCACCCGCATCGGGCATATGGTCAGCCAGATCGCGCGTCTGGAGACCACGGTGGTGCGCTCCGAGGCCGAGGCGCTGCTGCTGGAAAACAACCTCATCAAGACGCAGCAGCCGCGCTACAACATTCTGTTTCGCGACGACAAGAGCTACCCCTATCTGCGGCTGAGCGCGAGCACCTGGGTGCCGGAGGCGCCGCAGGCGGGACGAGTGCCGGGAGTGCCCAACCCTGACCATTATCCGCGCATGTCGTACTACCGGGGGGCGGTGGATCGACGGCACCAGTACTTCGGCCCCTACCCGAGCGCTTGGGCGGTGAAGGAAACCATCGCGCTGCTGCAGAAGGTCTTTCGGCTGCGCACTTGTGAGGACACGGTGTTTGCGCACCGCACACGGCCGTGCCTGCTGTATCAGATCAAACGCTGCAGCGGCCCGTGCGTGGGTTTGATCAGTCCGGCCGAGTACGCCGCCGACGTGCGCGCGGCCAGCGCCTTCCTCAACGGCGAGAGCCAGACGGTGCTGGCCGAGTTGGAGGCGCGCATGTTCGCGCACGCCGAGCGGCTGGCATTCGAGCAGGCGGCCGAGGTGCGCAACCAGATCACGGCGCTGTCGCGGGTGCTGCACCAGCAGGCGATGGAAAG
>DYIC01000003.1:60162-74262 GCA_020723845.1 Hydrogenophaga sp. | reverse complement strand
GCGCCGGTGGACGAGGCGCTGCTGGCCGCGCTGTCGGAGCAAAGCGGCGTGCGCGTGCGCGGGGTGTGGCACCCGCGCGAGCAGCGCCGGCAGTGGCTGGAGATGGCGCAGCAAAACGCCGACTTGCAATTGGCCCGGCTGCTGGCCGAGGAGGGGTCGCAGCAGGCGCGCACGCGTGCGCTGGCCGAGGCGCTGGGGCTGCCCACCGACCCGCCCGAAGCGCTGGCCGCGCTGCGCATCGAGTGCTTCGACATCTCGCACACCGCGGGCGAGGCGACCATGGCGTCGTGCGTGGTGTTCGAGGGGCACCAGATGCAGCCCGCGCAGTACCGGCGCTACGCGATCGAGGGCATCACCCCGGGTGACGACTACGCGGCCATGCGCCAGGTGCTGCAGCGCCGCTACGGCAAGCTGGCCGCCGCGTTGGCGGATACCGGCGGCGATGGCGCATTGGGCGCCGAGCCAGCGCGCGTGCGCGGCGAGGCGCGGCTGCCCGATATCGTGCTCATCGATGGTGGCGTGGGCCAGGTGGGCGTGGCGCGCGAGGTGTTCGTGGCGCTGGGGCTGGACCCGGCGCGCCTGGTTGGCGTGGAAAAGGGCGAGGGACGCAAGGTGGGGCGGGAGGAACTCGTTTTCGCCGATGGGCGCGACAAAATCACGCTCCCCCCCGATTCGGCGGCACTGATGCTGGTGGCCCAGATTCGGGACGAAGCGCACCGGTTCGCGATCACCGGTATGCGCGCGCGCCGGGCCCGCACGCGCACCGGCGGCAGCCGGCTGGAGGATATTCCGGGCGTCGGCCCCAAGCGGCGCGCGCGGCTGCTGGCGCGCTTTGGCGGCGTGCGCGGGGTGGCCGCGGCCAGTGTCGAGGACCTGGCCAGCGTCGAAGGCATTTCGCTGGAGCTGGCGCAGACCATCTACCGCGCACTGCACGGATAAACCCGCATAATCCGAGTCCATGTTTTTCAACCTGCCCACCCTGCTGACCTGGGCGCGCATCGCGGCCATTCCGCTCATCGTGGCGGTGTATCACTGGTCGGGGCTGTTGCCCGTGACGCAGAACCTGCTGGCCACGGGGCTGTTCATCGTGTTTGCCCTGACCGACTGGGCCGACGGTTACTTGGCGCGGCGGCTCAACCAAACGTCGGCGTTCGGCGCCTTTCTGGACCCGGTAGCCGACAAGTTTTTGGTCTGTGCCTGTGTGCTCGAGCTGGTGCATCTGGGGCGTGTACATGTATTCGTTGCGCTCATCATCATCGGGCGCGAAATCGCCATCTCGGCCCTGCGCGAATGGATGGCGCAAATCGGCGCGGTGCGCAGCGTGGCGGTGCACATGGTGGGCAAGGCCAAGACGGCCACGCAGATGGTGGCCATCCCGTTTCTGCTCTATGACGGCGTGGTGCTGGGGGTGGACACGCGCTGGTGGGGGACGGTGCTGATCTGGGCCGCGGCCGTGCTGACCGTATGGTCGATGGTGTACTACCTGAGCAAAGCCATTCCCGAGATCCGGGCCCGTACCCGCTGAAGCCCCGCGCCCCGGCTGACCATGACCGCCGCCGACTCCCCCTGGATCCGCGCCATGCCGGCGGTGTTCGTGCTCATTTGGAGCACGGGCTTCATCGTGGCGCGCTACGGCATGCCGCATGCGCCGCCAATGACGTTTCTGGTCTGGCGGTATGCCTTGTCGATCGCGTGTTTTGGCGTCTGGATCGCGCTGGCGCGGGTCCCATGGCCGCGCGGCGCGGTGCAGTGGGGGCATCTGGCCGTGACTGGGGTGCTGATGCACGCGGGCTATTTGGGCGGCGTATGGGCGGCGGTCAAGGCGGGAATGGGGGCAGGCCTGTCGGCCCTGATCGTGGGTCTGCAGCCGGTGCTGACGGCGTTGTGGTTGGCCGGCACCGGCGGGCGCGTTTCGGCGCGTCATTGGCTGGGGCTGGCGTTGGGCTTCGTGGGGCTGGTGCTGGTGGTGTGGCACAAGCTGGGGGCTGGGTCGCCCGGTGATACTGCCAACGCGGAAAATCTGGCGTACGCCATTGGCGCGTTGCTCGCGATCACCAGCGGCACGTTGTACCAAAAGCGCTTTTTGGCGCCCTGCGACGTGCGCACCGCCAATACGGTGCAGCTGGCGGCGGCACTGCTGGTCACGCTGCCGCTGGCGTGGGCCGAGGCCGAGCCGATGCGCTGGAATGCCGAGTCTGTCGGTGCCATGGCGTGGTCGGTGCTGGGGCTGACGTTGGGGGGCAGCTCGCTGCTGTACCTGCTGATCCAGCGCGGCGCGGCGGCGTCCGTCTCCAGCTTGATGTACCTGGTGCCACCGTGCACTGCGGCTTTGGCCTGGCTGTTGTTTGGTGAGCCGGTCACGCTGACCACGCTGATCGGCACGGCGCTGACCGCTGCCGGCGTAGCACTGGTGGTGCGCGCCAGCCGGGGATCCTGAGCGTTCGATCTGGAGGGGCCCATGCCCATGTCTGCACCACATCGCATCGCCGTCATCGCGGGAGACGGCATTGGCGTCGAAGTCATGCCCGAGGGGCTGCGCGTGCTGCAGGCCGCGGCCGAGCGCTTCGGCATCGCGCTGGTGTTCGATCACTTCGACTTTGCCTGTTGGCCCTACTACGAGCGCCACGGACAGATGCTGCCCAACGATTGGCAGGAGCGCATCGGCGGACACGACGCGATCTTCTTCGGCGCCGTCGGCTGGCCCGAAAAGATCCCGGACCACGTATCGCTATGGGGCTCGCTGCTGCAGTTTCGGCGCACCTTCGACCAGTACGTCAACCTGCGCCCAGCGCGGCAGATGCCGGGCATACGGTCACCCCTGGTGCGGCGCGACGGCAGTGCGCACGCGCCGGGTGAGATCGACATGTTGATCGTGCGCGAAAACACCGAGGGCGAATACTCCAGCATTGGCGGACGCATGTTCGAGGGCACCGAACGTGAGATCGTGTTGCAAGAGACGGTCATGACCCGCCACGGCGTCGACCGTGTGCTGCGCTACGCGTTCGAGCAAGCGCGCCGCCGCCCGCGCAAACGCCTGACCAGCGCCACCAAGTCCAATGGCATCGCCATCACCATGCCGTACTGGGACGAGCGGGTGCGCGCGATCGCGGCGGAGTATCCGGACGTGACGGTCGATCAGTATCACATCGACATCCTGACGGCGCACTTCGTGCAGCGGCCTGAGCATTTCGACGTGGTGGTGGCGAGCAACCTGTTCGGCGACATCCTCAGCGATTTGGGGCCGGCGTGTACCGGCACCATCGGCATCGCCCCGTCGGCCAACCTGAACCCCGAGCGGCGCTTCCCCTCGCTGTTCGAGCCCGTGCACGGCTCGGCACCCGACATCGCGGGCCGCGGCATCGCCAACCCGATCGGCCAGATTTGGTCCGGTGCGCTGATGCTGGATTTTCTGGGCTACCGCGACGCACACGATGCCATCGTGCGCGCCATCGAGGCGGTGCTCGACCCGGGCAGCGGTGGGCCGCGCACCCCGGACATCGGTGGCAGCGCCCGCACGCAGGATGTCGGGCGGGCCATCGAGGAGGCATTGCGCAGTGGCGTTTGATGCGTGCGCTCGATGCGCGTGCCGTGGGTAGAATACGCGGCTTTTTGCGGCGCCACGGTCCGCGCCGTCTGCAGGAGCAACCCCGCATGAACAAAGCACAACTGATCGACCACATCGCCGAAAAAGCTGACCTGACGCGCCAGCAAGCCGCGCGGGCGTTGGATGCCTTCACCTCTGCCGTCACGACGGCGCTGGCCCAGGGCGGCGACGTGACCCTGGTTGGATTTGGCTCGTTCGTGGTGGACGAACGCGCTGCGCGCAAGGGGCGCAATCCGAAGACGGGCGAGACGGTCGAGATCGCTGCGGCTAAAATGCCGAAATTCCGTCCGGGCAAGGCGCTCAAGGACGCCGTGAACGGATGACTGCTGCCGCGGCCGGTGTGCAGTGACCGGCCCGCGATGCACCGGGTGCTTAGCTCAGTTGGTAGAGCGTCGCCCTTACAAGGCGAATGTCGGCGGTTCGAACCCGTCAGCACCCACCACCCAACCCCCGAGCGCAGGCCATGTTCGACGTTTTCCGCAACAACATGAAAGTGCTGATGGCGCTGCTCATGTTGTTGATCATCCCTTCGTTCGTCTTCTTCGGCATCGAGGGGTACACCCGTTTTCGGGACGCCTCCGAACCCGTGGCGCGCGTCGGCAGCGAGCGCATCACCCGCACCGAATGGGACGCAGCCCACCGGCGCGAAGTCGAGCGGCTCAGTGCCGCCATGCCGGGGCTGGATCGCGCCTTGTTGGAGGGCGACGACAGCCGACGTGCGACGCTGCAGCGCTTGCTCGATGAGCGCGTGCTGGCCCGCGCGGCGCAGGACATGCGGCTGGTGACCACCGATCGCCGGCTGGCGGCCGAATTGTTGCGCGACCCCACCATCGCGCAACTGCGCAAGCCCGACGGCAGCCTGGACGTGCAGCGCTACCAAGACCTGTTGCGGTCGCAAGGCCTGACGGCCGAGCAGTTCGAGGCCAGCGTGCGCGCCGAGCTCGCGCGCGACAGCGTCACCCGCATCGTGCGCGACAGCGCCTTCATGCCCAGGGCGCTGGCCGACTGGGCGGCGCAGGCCTTTTTCGAGCGGCGCGAGGTGGCGCTGGCGACGTTCCGGCCGGCAGATTTTGCAGCCGCCGTGCGTGTGACGGATGACGAGCTACAGGCGTTTTATCAACAGCACGCCGACGACTTTCGCACCCCCGAGCAGGCGCGCATCGAGTACGTGGTGCTTGATCTGGAAGCGGTGGCCGCGCGCGTTGCCGTCACCGAAGACGATCTGCGCGCCTATTACCAGCAAAATGTGGCCGATACCACGCGCGCCGAGCAACGGCGCGCCGCGCACATCCTGCTGCAGCTCGACCCCAAGGCGTCGGAGGCGGACAAGACGCGGGTGCGCGCTGAGGCGCAGCAACTGCTGGCCGAGCTGCGCCGCGACCCGAGCCGCTTTGCCGAGCTGGCGCGTGCCCGCTCGCAAGACCCGGGTTCTGCAGCCAAAGGGGGCGATTTGGACTGGTTTGGGCGCGGGGCAATGGTCAAACCCTTCGAGGACGCCGTCTTCGCGCTGCAGAAGGGGCAAATCTCGGACATCGTCGAGACCGACTTCGGTCTGCACATCATCCAGTTGATCGATGTGCGACGGCCCGCGCCCGAGCCGTTCGAGAAGGCGCGCCCACGCATCGAAGCCGAGCTGCGCCGCCAGCTCGCGCAGCGGCAGTTTGCGGAAAGCGCCGAGCGCTTCAGCAATCTGGTGTACGAGCAGGCGGACTCCCTGGAGCCGGTGGCGCGCGAGCTGGGCGTACCTGTGCGGCAGGCGACCGTCGAGCGCACGGGGCCGGTGGGGGAGGCAGACGCCGTGCTGCGCGAGCCGGCCGTGCTGCGTGCGGTGTTCAACGAGGAGGCCTTGGGTCAAAAGCGCAACAGCCCCGCGATCGAGCTCGGCGGCAACCGTCTGGTGTCGGTGCGCGTGGTCGAGCACCGGCCGGCGCAGCGCCAGCCCTTCGAGGCCGTGGCGGCCCAGGTGCGCCAGCGCATCGTGCAGGAGCGCGCGCGTGCCGCGGCGCTGGAGGCCGCACGGCAGGCGCACGCGCAATGGTCGGCGCAGCCGAACGCGGCCAGCGGACTGCGGGCGCCGGTGCTCGTGTCCCGTCAGGCGGCGCAGGGCTTGCCGCCCGCCGCCGTGCGGGCCGCGCTGAGTGCGCGACTCGATGGCGACGCCCCGGCCTGGGTGCTGGTCGATCTGGGGCCGGAGGGCGCTGCGGTGATGCGCGTGCGGCGTGGCCCGGCGCGCGATACCCCGGACGCGTTGCAGCAACGCAACGAGCGGCAAGAACTCGCCCGCCTGTGGGGCGAGGGGGCTGCGCGCGCCTACCTGGCCGCGTTGCGTCAGCGCTATGAGGCGGAAATCCTGGTCAAGTAAGACGAGACCCAGGTCCTGGGCCGACGAGGCCCAGATCGGCGCTATAATTTTGGCTTCTACGGTGGCTGTAGCTCAGTTGGTAGAGTCCCAGATTGTGATTCTGGTTGTCGTGGGTTCGAGTCCCATCAGCCACCCCACCGATTTCCATCAGATAAAAGCCCCAACTGGGGCTTTTTTTGTATCTCGACGCTGCACACCACCATGGCCAAAGGCATGATCCTGGCCGCGGGACAGGGAACCCGCGTGCGCCCGCTGACCAAAGACCTCCCCAAACCGATGGTGCCGATCCTCGGCAAACCGGTCATGGAGTATTTGATCGAGCAGCTCGCCGCGCACGGGGTGCGCGAGATCATGGTCAACGTGGCGTGGAATCACCACAAGATCGAGCAGTATTTTCGTGATGGGCACCGCTGGGGGGTCGAGATCGGTTACTCCTACGAAGGGGTGTACGAGCACGGCGACATCCTGCCGCGGCCGCTGGGCTCGGCCGGTGGCATGAAGCACATACAGGATTTCAGCGGCTTCTTCGACGAGACGACCATCGTGCTGTGCGGCGACGCGCTGGTCGATCTGGACATCACCGCGGCGCTGGCCGAGCACCGCGCCAAAGGGGCGCTGGCCACGGTCGTCACGCTGGACGTGCCGCGCGACCAGGTCAGCAACTACGGCATCGTGGTGGCCGACGCCGACGGACGCGTGCGCTCCTTCCAGGAAAAGCCCCGGCCCGAGGAGGCGCGCTCGACCCTGGCCAGCACCGGTATCTACATTTTCGAGCCGGCCGTGCTGGACTTGGTGCCGTCCGGTCAGGTGTTCGACATCGGCAGTCAGCTCTTTCCGCTGCTGGTGGAGCGCGACTTGCCGTTTTATGCGCAGAGTCGGCCGTTTCACTGGATCGATATCGGTCGGGTGAGCGACTACTGGTCGGTGCTGCAGCGCGTGCTGCGCGGCGAGATCGAGCGCATGCGCATGCCGGGCAAAGAAATCCGCCCGGGCGTGTGGGTCGGGCTCAATACCCGCATCGATGTCGACCGGGTGCAGATCACGGGGCCGGTCTACATCGGGTCGAGCACGCGGCTCGATCCCGGCTGCTCGATCGTGGGCCCCGCGTGGATCGGCCATGGCTGCCACCTGAGCGCGGGTTCGCGGGTCGAGCGCAGCGTGCTGTTCGAGTACACCCGCATCGGCGCAGGCATGTTGTTTCAGGACATGATCGTCTCGCCCAGCTACTGCGTGGACCGCCATGGCCGCGCCACCTACGTGGGCGACGACCGCTGCCCGCTGCGCTGGGGCGACGCGCGCGCCTGATCAATCGCGCGCTGGACGCAGCACGGTCCACGCCAGCGTGACCGTGCTCGAGGCCAGCAGCGCGCCCACGAAGGGGGCCAGCGTCGGCACGTTGGCCGGGAAGGTGGCGGCGTGGATGCCCGCGGCGACGCTGCCGCTGGCGATCGCATCGGGCAGGACGGCGCCCACCAGACCCGCCAGTGCTCCCGTCAGGGCCGCGCCGCGGGGCGTGCGGCGCCACAGGGCCAGCAGCAGCGGAACCACGGCTGTGGCGCACAGCAAGTCGGCGATCAAAAACAGCCGCAGCACCGACAGCCCTTGCCAGGCGACGGCGATCACTGGCACCATGAGCAGAACCGTGGCCCAGCGCGCCCCAGGCAGCGATGCGTCGCGCCGTTGCGAAACCAGCAGCGCCGCGATGGCGTTTTGCAGCGTGTCCACCGACGAGGCGACGAGCGTGACCGCCAGCAACAGCACGGGGGCGACCACCCAGGCGGGGGCGTGCTGGACGAGCGCGAAAAACGGCATGGGCGGCTGGCCCAGTGGCAGGCCCTGGCGCGCCGCCCACATGCCCAGTGCGCCGACCAGCGCGATGGCCGCCGCCGTGCCCAGCGCCCCCAGCCACGCGCCGCGGTGCAGCGCGGCCGTGCTGTCGGCCGACCAGACCCGCTGCCAATAGCCCTGGTGAAAGACGTTGGCGGCGGTGACGGCGATGACGAGGGTCAGCGCGACCGACAGTCCCACCGACAGGGGCGCCGAGGCAGGGGCGGTCGGCTCGCCGCGCGGCTGCGGCGGCTGCTGGCCGATGACCAGCGCGACCAGGGCCAGCAGCGCCAGCAGCAGCCAGCCTTGCCAGCGGTCGGTGGCCAGGCTGGCGCGCAGGCCACCCCAGGTGGTGTAGGTCAGCGTCACGGCGGCCACCGCCAGCACCGCCCAGCGGCCGTCGGCGCCGGTCAGCAGCGTCACGATGGCGCCCACGGCGGTCAGCTCCGCGGTCACGAAGCACAGCATGTACAGCAGCGACAGCACCAGCACCCAGCCGCGCATGAGCGGGCCGAAGCGCTCGCCGGCCAAGTCTGTCAGGCTGCGTCCCGTGGGCAGCGAGCGTCGGATGGCAGCCCCGCACCACGCCAGCACCAAAAAGGGCAGCGCCGCGCCGATGGCGTAGCCCGCCAGCGCCACTGGGCCGACGAAGGCCCCGATTTCGGGGGGTACGAACAGGATCCACGCGCCCAGCCCCGAGGCCAAAAACGACCACGCCAGCGTGCCCGCGCGCTGCGAGCCGCGGGCGGTCAGGTAGTCGTCGAGGGGGGCGTTGGCGGTGCGGGCGCGCAGCCCGACCCACAAAAAGACAATCAGAGCCGCGCCCACGGCGGCCATCGGCATCCAGGTCATGTCGCGCTTCCTCCGCCGGTGCGAACCGGATCAGGTTCCAGGGTCTGGGCGTCGGCCCCCATGGCCTGCGGCCCACTCTCAGCCCGTACCGTCCCGGCTAGGACGCACCGCGGGCTCCCCTGGCGACTGTCGAAGCCCCATTCTAGGGCGTGTTGCGCAGCACCAGCTTCCCCATCACCCGGCGCTGGGCCATCAGAGCGTAGGCCTGGGGCAGTTCGGTCATTGGCAGCACGCGATCGATGACCGGTTTGATGTGCCCTTGGAGATACCACTGTGCCAGCGTCTGCAGCATGGCTGCGTTGGCCGTGGGCTCGCGGCGGGCGAACTCACCCCAGAATACCCCGACCAGCGATGCCCCCTTGAGCAGTGGCAGGTTCAGCGGCAAGCTGGGGATCGGGCCGGCGGCAAACCCGATGACCAGATAGCGGCCACGCCAGGCGATCGAGCGCAACGCCGGCTCGGCCAAGTCACCCCCCACTGGATCGACGATCACATCCGGCCCGTGGCCTTCGGTCAGGCGCTTGAGCTCGTCGCGAAAGCCACCGCTGGCGCCGTGCAGGGAGTAGTCGATGGTCGCGTCCGCTCCCAATCGCTGCGCCAGCGCGCACTTCTCGGCGCTGGAGGCGGCGGCGATCACCCGCGCGCCCGCGTGTTTGGCGATCTGGATCGCCGCCGTGCCGATACCGCCGGCTGCGCCCAGCACGAGCACCGTCTCGCCGGGCTGCAGCGCGCCGCGGTCGAGCAGCGCGTGGTACGACGTCCCGTAGGTCATGATGAAGGCGGCGGCATCGGTCAGGTCGAAACCCTCGGGCAGCGGGATGCAGCGCTGCGCCGGTGCCAGCGTATGCGTGCCAAAGCCCCCCGTGCCCGTCAGGCAGGCGATCGGCTGGCCTGGCTGCAGCCCGGTGACGCCCGGGCCTGTCGCGCGCACGATGCCGGCGTACTCCGACCCCGGCACGAAGGGCAGCGGAGGCTTGAACTGGTACTTGTTCTGCACGATGAGCAGGTCCGGGAAGTTCAGGCTCGCCGCGGCGATCTCGATCAGCACCTCGCCGGGCCCGGGTGTCGGGGTGGGCAGTTCTTTCCATTGCAGCGCGTCGACGCCGACGGGGTTTTCGCACAGCCAAGCGTGCATGGGAGTCTCCTTCGGATGATGGGTGGGCGCGATCATAGGGCGCGCGCCCGTCGCGGCGCTGTCGCACAGGTGCATGGCATGGGCCCTACAATCGACCGGCATGAAGATCCTGCTCTGCAACGACGACGGCTACCAAGCGCCGGGCATCGTGGCGCTGGCGCAGGCGCTGTCGGCGTTCGCCGAGGTCGAGGTCGTGGCGCCCGAGCACAACAACAGCGCCAAGTCCAACGCGCTCACCCTCAACGCGCCGCTGTATGTGCACCGGGCGGCCCCCGGGGTGCGCTACGTCAACGGCACACCGGCGGACTGCGTGCACATCGCGCTCACGGGCCTGTTGGACTACCGGCCGGACTTGGTCGTCTCGGGCATCAACAACGGCGCCAACATGGGCGACGACACGATCTACTCCGGCACCGTCGGCGCAGCGATGGAAGGGTATTTGTTCGGCATTCCCGGTATCGCGTTCTCACTCACCGAAAAGGGCTGGGCGCACCTGGACGGCGCGGCGGCGCTGGCTGCCGAGCTGGTGCGCACGCTGCAACCCGCGGCCGAGGCGCACCGGCGTGCCATGGCCGATACGCCGCCCGATGCGGCGCACCCAGGACCGTGGCTGCTCAATGTCAACATCCCCAGTCTGCCGCGCGCGGCGATCCGCGGCTTCAAGGTCGCGCGCCTGGGGCGTCGGCACGCGGCCGAGCCCGTCATCACCCAAGTCAACCCGCGCGGCGAGACGATGTACTGGATCGGTGCCGCCGGTCCCGCCAAGGACGATGCGGAAGGCACCGACTTTCACGCCACGCGGCAGGGCTACGTCTCGATCACGCCGCTGCAGATCGACCTGACCGACCATGCCCGCCTGGCCTACTGGGCGCAGACGGCGGCCGCGCTTTCTGCTGCGGGTGGATACGGTGACGCGCGCGAAGGGGCGGCGGCACGGGCTGCTGCGGGAGACGCCCGCCCATGGTGATGCCCAGGCCGCCGCGCCCCAGCCCGACGGCGCCCAGCGGGGGGCGGCCGCCGCGGCCGCGCTTCCCGGCGACCTTGCCCGTGGGGCCCAGCGTGGGGATGGGCGGCCGCCCGGCGTCCGCCGCAGCGGCGCGGGCCCAGACCGCCGTGCCGCCCGCGGTGGCCGGGGTGGGGTTGGATTCTGCGGCCGTGCGCCAGGCCATGGTGCGCCGGTTGGCGCAACAGGGGGTGACGCAGCCGGCGGTGCTGCAGGCGTTCGAGCGGGTCGAGCGGCATTGCTTCGTCGATTCCGGCTTGGCCGCCCAGGCGTACGAGGACACGAGCCTGCCCATCGGCTGGGGGCAGACGATTTCCAAGCCCAGCGTGGTGGCCCGCATGCTCGAATTGTTGTGCGAGGGGCAGACCCTGCCGCTGGGGCGCGTGCTCGAGATCGGCACGGGTTGCGGCTATCAGGCGGCGCTGCTGTCGCACCTATGCCGCGAGGTCTACAGCATGGAGCGGCTGCGCGCGCTGCACGAGCGCGCGCGCGACAACCTGCGCCCGATGCGCATTCCCAACGTCCATTTGATTTTTGGCGATGGGATGCTGGGCTACCCGAAAGGGGCACCGTATGCGGGCATCATCGCCGCGGCGGGTGGGGAATCCATCCCGGCGGCATGGCTGGAGCAGCTGGCCGTGGGGGCGCGGCTGGTCGCGCCCGCCGAGCTGCAGTCGGGTCAGCAAAGCCTGGTGGTGGTGCAGCGCAGCGCGCACGGTTTCGAGCGGCGCGTGCTCGAGGGGGTCCGGTTCGTCCCCCTAAAATCGGGGACTGCATGACCGAGGACGAAAACGCTGCGATGAATGCCCTACGCCCCCCGTTTGTGGCCGTGATCACCCCTTTGCTGCCTGCGCGTGTGCTGGGCGCGTCCTTGGCCGCGCTGGTGGTGCTGTTGGCCGGTTGCGCGGCGCCCCAAAAGCCCGTGCCGCGGCAGGCACCGGTGGTCGACCGGGCGCCAGGGGTGGCCGGCGGCCCGGCGAGCGCGTCTGCGGGGGCGTCCACCACGCCGGCCGCTGCCGCGCCCGGCAGCGAAAACGCTGGCAAGCCGGGGTACTACACGGTGCGACCTGGCGATACGCTCTATCGCATCGGGCTGGAGCACGGGCAGAGCTGGCGCGACATCGCGGCCTGGAACGGCCTGACCAACCCCAACCTGATCGAGGTGGGGCAGGTGTTGCGCGTGGTGCCCCCCGGAGCCGTGCCCGCAGCCGCAGGTGCGAATACGGCAGGCACGAATACCGCTGGCGTCACCACCCAGCCCGTGCCAGGGGCCAGTGTGCAGCCGCGGCCGCTGGATGCGAGCCCGGCGGCCCCATCTGCCACTGCGGCCCGCACGCCCGCGGCGCCGGCGACGACGGCGGCAAATGGTGGCAGTCCACCGGCTCCTGCGGCGTCCGCGCCCGCAGCCACGGGTACCGATACGATCGCGCTCATCTGGCCGGCCAAGGGGCCCGTGCTCTACACCTTCGATGAGACGCGCAGCAAGGGGGTTGGCATCGGTGGGCGCGCGGGCGACCCCGTACTGGCGGCCGCTGACGGGCGCGTGGTCTATGCCGGCTCCGACCTGCGTGGCTATGGCAACCTGATCATCCTCAAGCACAACAACACCTACCTGACGGCCTATGCCCACAACCAGGCGTTGCTGGTGCGTGAGGACCAAACCGTGCGCCAGGGGCAAAAGATCGCCGAAATGGGCAGCAGCGACGCCGATCGGGTGAAGCTGCACTTCGAAGTCCGGCGCCAGGGCAAGCCGGTCGATCCGCTGACCCTGCTGCCGAGCCGCTGATGAACCCCACCCCTGATCTGTGTGCCGGCGCCGACGCCGGTCTGCCCGCCAGCACCCCGAACGAACCACCCAGACCCGCGGGTGTGCCCACGTCTGCGCTGTGGATTCAGGCACTGGATATCGAAGCGCAGGGCATCGCACGCCGCCCCGACGGCAAGGTCGTGTTCGTGGAGGGGGCGCTGCCCGGTGAGTGGGTCGATGTGGTGGTAACCCGGCGCAAGAACCAATGGGAAGCGGGACAGGTGCAGACCATCCATCGTGCATCGCCGTGGCGCGTCACGCCGCGCTGCCCGCACTTTGGCCTGCACGCAGGCGCATGCGGTGGGTGCAAGATGCAGCACCTGGAGCCATCGGTGCAGGTGGCGATCAAGCAGCGCGTGCTCGAGGATAACCTGTGGCGGCTGGGCAAGGTGCGGCCGGAGCAGGTGTTGTCGCCCATCGTCGGCCCCGCCTGGGGCTACCGCTGGCGCGCGCGGCTGTCGGTGCGGTATGTGGCCAAAAAGGGGGACGTGCTGATCGGCTTTCACGAGCGCAAGAGCCGCTATGTGGCTGACATGGGCTCGTGCGCGGTGTTGCCAGCGCCGGTGAGCGCGCTGCTGCCATCCTTGCGCGGTTTGCTGATGGCGATGGACGCGCGCGAGACCTGCCCGCAGATCGAGCTGGCGTGTGGCGATGGCGTGACCGCTTTGGTGCTGCGGCACTTGGAGCCGTTGTCGGACGCGGATCGGGATCGCTTGCGTGCGTTCGCCCGCGCCCATCCGTCGGCCACGCTGCAGTGGTGGCTGCAGCCCAAGGGGCCCGAGAGCGTGCACCGTCTCGACCCCGACGACGGCACGCCCGAGCTGTCTTATGCGCTGCCGGAGTTCGGTCTGCGCATGCCGTTTCGCCCGACCGATTTCACCCAGGTCAACCCTCACATCAACCGTGTACTGGTCGGGCGCGCGCTACGCTTGTTGCAGGGGCAGCGGCACGAGCGGGTTATCGACTGGTTTTGCGGGCTGGGTAACTTCACGCTGCCGATTGCCACCCAGGCGGGCGAAGTGCTGGGTGTCGAGGGCAGCGAGGCGCTGGTGGCACGGTCCCGGGATAACTGGGCGCGCAACCAACGGGAGCGCGGGGGCTTGGCGCCCACCACCTTCGTCGCGCGCAATTTGTTCGAGATGACGCCGGCGCAATTGGTGGCCGACGGGCGGGCGGATCGGTGGCTGGTCGACCCGCCGCGGGAGGGGGCGTTTGCCCTGGTCAAGGCCCTGGCCGATCTACACCAGGCGGCCCTGTCGGGTGCGCCGGCACCCACGACGCCCGAAGGGCAGCCGTGGCGACCGCCGCAGCGCATCGTCTATGTGAGTTGCAACCCGGCGACCCTGGCGCGCGACGCGGGCTTGCTGGTGCACCAAGCAGGCTACCGCTGCACGGCGGCGGGCGTGGTCAACATGTTCCCCCACACCGCGCACGTCGAGAGCATCGCGGTCTTCGAGCGCGACGCAGCGCTGGCTTGACGCGGCGGACACATCAGCGCCCAGCGGGCGCG
>DYIC01000003.1:58492-60062 GCA_020723845.1 Hydrogenophaga sp. | reverse complement strand
AGCGCGACGCAGCGCTGGCTTGACGCGGCGGACACATCAGCGCCCAGCGGGCGCGGCTGGGGTCGCGGGGGGAGCGATGCGCGGCACGATGCTCCCCGTGGGCGGGGAGCTGGCCGCCGGTGCAGCATTGGAGGGTGCAGCCGCTGGCGCGGCGGGCGCGACGATCTCCTCCTTGACGGCATCGCTGTCGGCCACCTTGGGCGGCGCCGGCGGCGCGGGGGGGATGTCGTTTTCCCGCATGTACTCGTCCATCTCGCGCCAGCCAGCAAAGATGGCGGCTTTGGCAGCTTTTGGATTGCTCGCGTAGCAATCTTCCAGGCTGCGCTGCGTGTGGCGGCAGGCTGCACCAATGGCCTTACCTTCGGCTTCGCGGCGCTGGGCTTGCTTGGCGGGCGTGTCGATGCCGAGCGCGTCGCATCCCGTCAGCATGGTGGCCGCGGCCACCAGCGCCAGGCCGGTGCGGGCAGGCAAGCGATAGGCGGTGGAGAAGGCAACAGGGGCGAGCGACCTCATGATCCGATTGTCGGAGAAGGGGGAGGGATCGGCCACCTCCACGAGGCACGAAAAAAACGATGCCCGGACCGTCATTTTCGCGGTTCGGGCATCAGACGGCGCTGGCCGATCGGGTGTCAACCGTTACGCAGCCAGCGAAACCGCCGCAGAAGGCGTCATTCGCGCTCGCCGCCGAAGATCCCCAGCAGCGCCAACAGACTCTGGAAGACGTTGAACAGGCTCAAATACAGCGCCAGCGTGGCGGAGATGTAGTTGGTCTCGCCGCCGTCGATGATGCGCTTGAGATCGACCAGCAAGAAGGCGCTGAAGATGCCGATCGCCATCACCGACAGCGCGGCCATCAACGCCGTGCTGCCGACGAATACGTTGATGATGCCGCCGATGAGCAGCACGATGGCGCCGAAGAACAGCCACTTGGCCAACCCTTCGAGGTCACGCTTGACGACGCTGGCCAGATTGGCCATGACAAAAAACACGGCAGCCGTCCCGCCGAAGGCGGTCATGACCAGCTGGGCGCCATTGCCAAAACCCAGCACCACGGCCAGCAGCCGCGACAGCATCAACCCCATGAAGAAGGTGAACGCCAGCAGCACCGCCACGCCAGTGGCCGAGTGTTTGGTTCGCTCGATGGCGAACATGAATGCGAATGCGCCACCCAGAAAGACGAGCAGGCCAATACCGCCGGACAGCGCGGCGGTGATGCCCGTGCTGACCCCAATCCACGCCCCCAGCACGGTGGGCACGAGGCTGAGCGCGAGCAGCCAATAGGTGTTGCGCAGAACGCGCTGGCGCGATGCGTCGCCAACCAGAGCGTCAGAGCGACGGATAGCGGTGTCGAAGTTCATGGCAGACGTCTCCTGTCATCGAGGCGGTCTAGGGTGGGGAATCTTCCGCAGTGTAGGATCGGTCGTCGGGGGAGCAAGTTCCCGGTACTCGGGCTGGATGACCGTGGCTGCGAATCGAACGGCACGTATCTTCGCACGTCTTGCACTCTTACCGCTCGGGCTCGGTCACGAAGCCCACGCTGCGCACGCCGGCACGCTGCGCGGCTGCCAGC
>DYIC01000003.1:28163-58392 GCA_020723845.1 Hydrogenophaga sp. | reverse complement strand
GGGCTCGGTCACGAAGCCCACGCTGCGCACGCCGGCACGCTGCGCGGCTGCCAGCGCCTGTGCCACGCGCTGGTAGCGCACCTCTCGATCGGCCAGAATCTGCAGCGGCGGCTGGTTGTCAAGGGCGCCGATGGTTTGCAGGCGTTGCTCGAGGGTGGCGTCATCGACGTCCTCGTCGTCCCAGCGGTAGCTGCCGTCGGCGGCGATGCTCAGCCGCACGGCCTGGGGTGGCGGCGTCTGTGGCGTGGCACTTGCCTGGGGTAGGTTGACGGAGACGGCGTGCTTCATGACGGGAATGGTGATCATGAACACGATCAGCAGCACCAGCATCACGTCGATGAGCGGGATCATGTTGATTTCGCTCAGCAACTCGCCGTCTTGGTCGTCTTGGATGGAAAAGGCCATGGCTTGGGTCTCCACTTGGCGCTCAGCGCGCTTCACTGCGCAAGGGCCGCACTTTGCTGTCGTCGGCTTGGCGGCTCATCACCCGTGCGCCGGTCACGAAGTAGGCATGCAAATCGTGCGCGAAGCGGTTGACGCGATGCACCAGCGCCTTGTGCCCGCGCACCAGGGCGTTGTAGCCCAGCACGGCGGGGATGGCCACGGCCAAGCCGAGTGCGGTCATGATCAGCGCCTCACCGATGGGGCCCGCCACTTGATCGAGGGTGGAGGAGCCTGAGATGCCAATCCCGATCAAGGCGTGGTAGATGCCCCAGACCGTGCCGAACAGCCCCACGAACGGCGCGGTCGAGCCCACTGACGCCAAGATCCACAGGCCCGATTGCAACCGCGCGACGAAATCGTCGATGGCGTGGCGCAGGCCGCGCTGCACCCATTCGCTCAGGTCGAGCTGGTCGTGCAGTTGAGGCGTGCGGGGTGACCCGTCTTGCCCCTGGAGGTGGGCGGCTGCATCCCGACCGTGCACCGCCAGCAGTCGGAATGGGTTGTCCACCTCGCGCCCGAGGCGCTCCAGCCCGTCGGCGAAGTCGCTGGCGTGCCAAAACGCCTCGACCCGGCGCGCCTGGGCGCGGTAGCGGCGCAGGTCCAGCGCCTTGAGGACGATGACCACCCAAGAGGCCACCGACATCAACAGCAAGAGGATGGCGATGGCGCGAATGACGCCGTCGCCTTGCGACCACAAGTGGGCGAGTCCGAAAGCGGTGGGCATTGCTGTGGTTTCCATGGTGGATCGTTTCCTATCTTCAACGAGTCGGTTTCGAATATCGGTAGGGCGGGTGGCTTTGTCAGCGCAGCTCAAATTGGATCGGGATCAAAAACCACATGGCCTCTGGCACGCCGTTGCGCTTGCCGGGCACGTAGCGCCACGACAAGACCGCCTGCCGGGCTGCCTCGTCGAGCCGCTCGTAGCCGCTGGAAGTGCGGATTTCGGCGGCGGATGCGGTGCCATCGGGCTCGATGCGCACGCGCAACACCACGCGGCCTTGCTCGCCCAAGCGGCGCGACAGCGCAGGGTAGGCGGGAGCCGGGTTGTTGAGGTAGGCGGCGCTGGCCGAGGGCAACTCGATGCGCGGCGGTGCTGGAGGGGCCGCGGGTGCAGCCGCGGCGGCCTCCGTGGCGATGGATGGTCCGCCCTGGGTCGCCGCTGCAGCAGTGCTCACGGGTGTGGGGGCGGCGATGGGCACGGAGGTTTCGGTTGCCACCTCTGCGGGGGCAGGTGTTGCGACGGGGGCGGGCGCAGGCGGCGTCGCATCTGGCGTCGTCGACGAGCGCGGGACTGGTTTGGGCCATTGGCGCGGCACCGGCTCGCGCCGGGAGGGCGGCGTGATCGGCGCAGGCTCAGGCGCCGGTGCAGGGGCGGTAACCGCCGCCGGCGCGAGGGAGACTTTCACCACGCGTGGCGGGGTAACTTGGGGCGATACCGGTCGCTCCCACGCTTGCTGCAGCGCCCAAAGCGCCAACCCATGGCCTGCGGTCACCGCAAGCGTCACACCCCAAACCCGAGCGCGCACGGGATGGCGCCGTGCCACGGGTGTCGCGGGGGTGGCTGCAGGCGAGGAGGGCAGGAACGCAAAGCGCATTACCGAGTTGTATATCGTTTTCTCTGCACGTGCCGCTTTGCGCCACTAGCGGGCTGGTTTGCTGGGCAGGCGGCGCAGGTGGTCAATGGCGCGTCGCGCGGGCCGCACGTGCCACAGCAGCGATGCGCATGATACCGAGTTGAGTCGATTGGTGAATCCATACTTTATCACAAATACGAGTGAGTCGTATTACGGATACATAGCGTGAGTCGATGCGGACAATAGAAACTATCAATACAGCGTAACGATTGTTTCGAGCTATGATATCGGTGTTGGTACGGATGTCCCGTACCGCTATCGTGGTTGTCAGTGTTCAACCCGTCTCAAGAAAGGAAGCGCTCTATGAGCATCATCAACAAGCAAGTTCAACCCTTCAAAGTGCAAGCGTTTCACAATGGCAAGTTCGTCGAGATCACGGACCAGTCGCTCAGGGGCCACTGGTCGGTGCTGATCTTCATGCCCGCGGCGTTCACCTTCAACTGCCCGACCGAGGTGGAGGACGCGGCGGAGCACTACGCCGAGTTCCAAAAGCTGGGCGCCGAGGTGTACGTCATCACCACTGACACGCACTTCTCGCACAAGGTGTGGCATGAAACGTCGCCTGCCGTGGGCAAAGCCAAGTTCCCCCTCATTGGCGATCCGACGCATCAGCTCACCCGTCAGTTTGACGTGCACATCGATGAGGAAGGTCTGGCGCTGCGCGGCACCTTCATCCTCAACCCCGAAGGCGTGATCAAGACGGCCGAAATCCATGACAACGCCATCGCGCGTGATGTCAAGGAGACGCTGCGCAAGCTCAAGGCCGCCAAGTACGTGGCCGAACACCCGGGTGAAGTCTGCCCGGCCAAGTGGAACGAAGGCGCCAAGACGATTGCGCCGTCGCTGGACCTGGTCGGCAAGATCTAAATAGTCAAGCCCCGGCCAACTGCGCCGGGTGCATGGTGGGGCGCCATCGCCCCGCCGGCTGACCCAGTCCACCCGCCCCATCGCCCCCCCAGGAGAGAACCCATGCTCGACGCCCAACTTCAGACCCAATTGCAGTCTTACCTTACACACGTCAAGCAGCCGTTCGAGCTGGTGGCGACGCTAGATGACTCGGCCAGCTCGACCGAGCTGCGGCAGTTGCTCGACACCATCGCCCGCCTGTCGGACGGGAAAATCACCGCCCGCTTCGACGGACAGGCGTCGCGCCGCCCGTCGTTCGCGCTGCGTCGCCCCGACGGCGGCCCGGACCTGACCTTTGCGGCGGTCCCGCTGGGGCACGAATTCACTTCGCTCGTGCTCGCGCTGCTGTGGACCGGCGGTCACCCACCGAAAGTGGCGCCAGAACTGATCGAGCAGGTGCGTGCGCTGCCCGGCGAGCACCACTTCGAGGTGTACATGTCGCTGTCGTGCCACAACTGCCCGGACGTGGTGCAAGCGCTCAGCCTAATGGCGATTCTGAACCCGCGCGTGCACACCGCCGTCATCGATGGCGCGCTCTTCCCCGCCGAGGTGGAGCAGCGCAACGTGATGGCGGTGCCGCTGGTGCTGCGCAACGGCGAGGTGTTTCTCTCCGGCCGCACGTCGCTCGAGGAGATCGTGGCCAAGCTCGACACCGGTGCGCAGGCCCGCGCGGCCGCGGCGATCGCGGCCAAGGACCCATTCGACGTGCTGATCGTGGGCGGCGGGCCGGCCGGGGCAGCGGCGGCGGTGTATGCGGCGCGCAAGGGCATTCGCACTGGACTCGTGGCCGAGCGCTTCGGTGGCCAGGTCAACGACACGTTGGCGATCGAGAACTACATCTCGGTGCTGGAAACGGATGGCCCCCGCTTTGCCGCGGCGCTGGAAGCGCAGGTGCGCCACTATGAGGTGGACCTAATGAACGGACAAGCGGTGGCGGCACTGCAGCCCGCCGAGCAACCCGGCGGCTGGATCGGCGTGCGTCTGGCCAACGGGGCGGCACTGCAGGCCCGCAGCGTCATCTTGGCCACGGGCGCGCGCTGGCGCAACCTGAATGTGCCGGGCGAGGCCGAATACAAAAACCGCGGCGTGGCGTACTGCCCCCACTGCGATGGTCCGCTGTTCAAGGGCAAACGCGTGGCGGTCATCGGCGGCGGCAACTCTGGTGTGGAGGCGGCCATCGATCTGGCAGGCATCGTGCAGCATGTGACGCTGTTGGAATTTGCCGATCAGCTCAAAGCCGATGCGGTGTTGGTCAGCAAATTGCGCAGTCTGCCCAACGTGACCGTGCTGACGCAAGCGCAGACGCTCGAGGTGCAGGGCGACGGCCAGCGGGTGACGGGCCTGCGCTGGCGCGACCGCGCCAGCGGCGCGGAGCACGTGCTGCCGCTGGAGGGGGTCTTCGTGCAGATTGGCCTGGTGCCCAACACGGAATGGCTCGACGGCGTGGTGGAGCGCAACCGCTACGGCGAAATCGTCGTCGACGCCAAGGGCCACACCAACGTGCCGGGCGTCTTCGCCGCAGGCGATTGCACGACCGTGCCGTATAAGCAGATCGTGATCGCCGCGGGGGAGGGTGCGAAGGCGGCGCTGTCGGCGTTCGATTACCTGATTCGCACGCCGCAGCCCCAACCAGAGGTGGCAGCGGCTGCCACCTGAGCGCCGCCCATCACTTCATGTCCGCCGCCAGCAGCTGCACGATGCGTTGCGCGGCGGGCGAACGATCGGGTTGGCCATTGGCGTCGAGCACGGTGACGGTGCTGCGCTCGCCGCTGGTGGCGACCCGGATGCGGTAACGCGCGGGTGCGCTGGTGCTCGAATCCGAGCGGCTGAACCAGCCGGTGATACGCCCGAAAAAGCCGGGCTCTTTGCCCGCACTGCCTTCGTCGGGCGGCACGTAGCGCACGAAGTACATGCCCTCGGCGCGGTTGCGGTCTTCGACGGTGAAGCCGCTGCGATCGAGACTCAAGCCCACACGCCGCCAAGCACGGTCGAAGTTTTCGTCGATGACGACGGCGGGCATCCCATCCACCGTTTCGACGCGGGCCACCGGCGGATTGGCCTGGGCAGCCATCGTGGCCTTGGCCTGTTCCTGGCTCACCCCCAGCTTGACCATCAGGCGGCGCAGAAATTCAGCCTCCAGCTCCGGGTCGGCTGGGCGTGGCTGCCAGACGGTGTTGTCCTTGCGGTCGGTGGTGTAGACCTCGACCATGCCGCGGTGGCTGATGTAGATTTCGCTGCCGCCAGCGGCGTTGCGCTCGACCCGGGTGCGGAATTTGTCGCGCTCGCCGGTCGAATACAGGTTGTCGAACAGCTTGCCGATGGTCGAGCGGATGATGTCTTGCGGAATCTTGGCGCGGTTTTCGGCCCAGTCGGTCTCCATCAGGCCGAGCTGCGGCTGATCCAGTGTGAGCAGGAAACCGTTTTCTTGCCAGAAATCGCGCAGCGCGGGCCACAGCACCTCGGGCGCTCGGTCGACGACCAGCCAGCGCTGGTTGCCGGCGCGCTCGATGCGCACGTCGCCGATTTGCACGGGGGCGGCGACCCCGGAGGGCCGGGCCGCTGCCGTGGCCTGATAGCCCGATGCCGTGACAGTGGCCCCTGGCAGCGCGTAGCGCGAGTCGCGCGCCAGTTGGGTCAGGTCGGGAGGCACCTCCAGCGTGTTGATCTGTTTGGCGCTTTTGTAGTCGATGCGGGTTTCTTCGAGCACCGAGCAGCCGCTGGCCAAGAGCGCGGCGAGCGTCAAGAGGGCGGGCCGCCACGCGGCAGCGAAACGGGGACGGTGGGAGGCGTGCATGTCGGTTCCCTTGGGCTGGGCGTTTCGGGCGAGTCGGGCTCAGATCAGACCGCTGGCGCGCAGCGCCGCCTCGACGGCAGGCTGGTGGGTGGCGGACAGTGGCGTCATGGGCAGGCGCAGCGTCGGCCCGCACAGGCCCATGCGCGCCATCGCCCACTTCACGGGAATCGGGTTGGCCTCGACGAACAGTTGTTTGTGCAGCGGCAGCAGCTGCATCTGGATGCGCATCGCGGTGCGCACGTCGCCTGCAATGGCCGCCATGCATAGCTCGTGCATCAGCCGCGGGGCCACGTTGGCCGTGACGCTGACGTTACCCTGGCCGCCACACAGCATGAGCGCGACGGCGGTGGCGTCGTCGCCGGAGTAGACGGCGAAGTGGTCGGGCTTTTCGCGGATGAGCCACTGGGCGCGCTCGATGTTGCCGGTGGCTTCCTTGATACCGACGATGCCGGGCACCTGGGCCAGCCGCAGCGCCGTTTCGGGCAGCAGATCGGCCACGGTGCGACCGGGCACGTTGTACAGCACGATGGGCAGGTCACCGGTGGCTTCGGCGATGGCCTTGAAGTGCTGGTACATCCCCTCCTGCGTGGGCTTGTTGTAATACGGCACGACCTGGAGCTGGCAGTCGGCGCCGACCTTGCGCGCGAACTCGGCCAGCGCGATGGCCTCGCGCGTGGAGTTGCCCCCACAGCCCGCCATGATCGGGCACCGCCCCGCCGCCTGCTCGACCGCGACGCGGATGATTTCGCAGTGCTCCTCCACGCTGACGGTGGGGGACTCACCCGTGGTGCCCACGACACCGATGCAGTCGGTGCCTTGGTCGATGTGCCAGTCGATGAGCTGGCGCAGGGTGTCGTAGTCGACGCTGCCGTCCTCGTGCATCGGGGTGACGAGGGCGACGATGCTGCCGGTGATGGGCTTCATGGCGTGTTGTGGCGGGTGACGTTCGAAAATCCAGCGGACATTCTAACCAGCCCGCGGGGCGGAATCGGTCGGTCAGTCGAGGGGGTAGCGGGGCGGGGCGTCGGGCGGCCACGGGCGCTCGCGCACGGCGGCAATGCGTTGCACGAAGCGTGGTGGGGCGTGCAGGTAGCCGTCTTCGTAGGCGATGACGCGCAACCCCGCGCACGCCTGCAGCAGTTCACCCGGTGCGAGCAAAAAATCGGGACGCGCGGGCCGTCCCACCGTCTGGTTGCCTTGGGCGAACGTCTCGTACAGCAGCACGCCGCCGATGGCAACCGACTCGACGATAGGCGGCAGCAGCGGGCGCCACAGATAGTTCGTCACCACGACGATGTCGAAGGTGCGTCCCGGCAGCGGCCAGGGGGCGTTTTCGAGGTCGGCTTCCAGGCATGTCAGCATCGTCGTCCCGGCTTGGCCGACCCGATCGGCCAGGCGGGCCAGAGCGGCGGCATCACGGTCGACGGCGGTGACGTGGCAGCCTTGCGTCAGCAGCCAACGCGTGTGGCGACCGCTGCCGCAGGCCAGATCGAGTGCTTGCAGCGGGGCGTGGGACGGCTGCGCGAGCGATCGCAACAAGGGCGCGAAGCGCGTGATCCAGTCCGAGGGCGGCAGGTCGTCGGCGTGCGGCATCGTCAGAAGCAGTTCCAGAGCCGGTCGGCCAGGGTGAACAGAAAATCCGGTTGCTGGTACCAGGTAAACACGAGGCCACACACGCCCAGTGCGACCCCCCAAGCCAGCAGCCGCGGCGCGGCCACACCGGCGACAGCGGCGGGCGGGCAGGTGGCGCGAGGTTCAGACATGGGACGACGATGATGAAGGAAAAGAGCGGACAGGCGCCTGGGCACCCACCGCGCGGCGGGTGTCAGGCTGCCGCCTGACCCACCAGCGGCACCGGGCCGCGACGGATCGGTTCCTCTCGAATGGGCCAGTTGACGGCCGCGGCGAAGACGCCCAGCGCGATCGATATCCACCACACGATATCGTAGCTACCCGTGCGGTCATAGAGCAAGCCCCCGAGCCACACCCCCATGAAGCTGCCGACCTGGTGACTGAAGAAGACGAAGCCGCCCAGCATCGACAGGTGCGCCACGCCGAACACCTGTGCCACGATGGCGTTGGTGGGTGGCACGGTAGACAGCCACAGCACCCCCATGGCGGCGGCGAAGAGGTACACGCTCCAGGGCGTCAGCGGGGCGGTCAAAAAGAGCACGATCGCCACCGAGCGCAGCGCGTAGATGGCCGAGAGGATTTTGCGCTTGGCCATGCGCTGGCCCAAGGCGCCGGCCGCATAGGTGCCCAACACGTTGAACAAGCCGATGAGCGCCAGCGCCGTGCTGGCCACTTGGGGCGACAGGCCCTGATCCTTGAGATAGCTGGGCATGTGCACGCCGATGAACACCACCTGGAAGCCGCAGACGAAGTAGCCCGCCATCAGCAGCTGAAAGCTGCGGTAGCCGAACGCCTCGCGCAGGGCTTGCGCGATGGTCTGCTCCCGGGGCGCGGGGGACGCGCCAGCGGCGAAGTCCGGCTCGCGCAGCCCCCAGGCCAGCGGGGCGATCAGCAGCACCGCTGCCGCCAGTGCCAGCAGCGCGGCTTGCCAGCCGAGCGTGGTGATCAGCCAGCCTTCCACCGGCACCATCAGAAACTGCCCGAACGACCCGGCGGCCGCTGCCACGCCCATGGCCCACGAGCGCCGTTCGGCCGCGATTTGCCGCCCGATCACACCATAGATGATGGCGTAGGTCGTGCCTGCCTGCGCGGCACCGATGAGCACGCCGGTGGTCAGCGCGAACACGAGGGTGGACGTGGCGAGCGCCATCCCCAGCAGCCCGAGCGCGTACAGCGCCGCGCCCGCGACCAGCACGCGAAACGCCCCGAACCGGTCTGCGAGCATGCCCGCGAAGATGCCGAATGCGCCCCACGCCAGGTTCTGGATGGCCATGGCGAGCGCGAAGGTCTCGCGCGACCAGCCTTGGGCTTGCGTGATGGGCTGCAGCCACAAGCCAAAGCCGTGGCGGATGCCCATGGAGAACGTGACGATCAACGCGCCGCACAGCAGGACCTGCACGGCGCCCAGGCGGGCGCGAGAAGACATCCGCGCAGTCTAGCGCAAGCCCCCCGTGGCCGGGTGGGCAAGCTGTCGCGCCCGTCCATCGAGGCGGGATTTGGCGCCACCGCTGCAGATTCGATGTCAGCGATGCGCGGCAAGTCCTTGTGTCGTTGGGCGTCTTCGCCGTTGTCCCAATTTCTTGTGGATAACTTTGTGGGCAAGCCGTGGCCAGCGATCGCAAAGCCGCATCCGTCAAGGCCTTGAACAGATTGCCTATTTTTTGAGCATCAAAAAATACCAAATAAAACAACGTGGTGCAATATTCTCCGAGTGCGCTGCGGTGCAAACAAGGGGCGTCCAGCGCATCGATACGCGTACAGCCGGTGTCGCGTTTCTGTGCACAACACCATCGGTTGGGGCGCTGTCAAGCCCCCCGGACGGGGCCGAGCGCGCCCCTACAATCGGCCGCCATGGTTGCATCCTCCCCTGCGCCGGGCGCCACTCCCGGCTATGCCGAAGCCTCGATCCGGGTGCTCAAAGGGCTGGAGCCCGTCAAGCAGCGCCCGGGCATGTACACCCGCACCGACAGCCCACTGCACATCGTGCAAGAGGTGATCGACAACGCCGCCGACGAAGCGCTGGCGGGGTTTGGCAAGCGCATTCGTGTCACGTTGCACGCGGACGGCTCGGTCAGCGTGGAAGACGACGGGCGCGGCATCCCGCACGGCCTGCACCCGCAGGAGGGCGTGCCGGTGCTGGAGCTGGTGTTTACCCGGTTGCATGCGGGGGGCAAGTTCGACAAAGGGCAGGGGGGCGCGTACAGCTTCTCGGGCGGGCTCCATGGCGTGGGCGTGAGCGTGACCAACGCGCTGGCGGCGCGGCTGGAGGTGGCCAGCCACCGCGACGGGCATGTGGCACGCATGGCGTTTGCCGGGGGAGAGGTGGTCGAGCCGCTCACCCGCCGTCCGCTCGAAGCTGGGGAGCGCCGCCAAGGCACCACGGTGCGTGTATGGCCGGATGCGCGCTATTTCGACAGCACGGCGCTGCCGTTGGCGGAGTTGACCCACCTCCTGCGCAGCAAGGCGGTGCTGATGCCGGGGGTCAGCGTCACGCTCGTGAATGAAAAAACGCGCGAGACGCAGACGTGGCAGTACAAAGGGGGCTTGCGCGATTACTTGTTGCAGACGGTGGCTGCCGAGCCGATCATCCCGCTGTTCGAGGGTGAGGGCTACGCCGAGGCGGGACACGAGAGTTTTGCCGAGGGCGAAGGCGCGGCCTGGGCGGTCGCGTTCACCGAGGACGGCCCATTGGTGCGCGAGAGCTATGTCAACCTGATTCCGACCCCGGCCGGCGGCACGCACGACAGCGGGCTGCGCGAAGGGCTGTTCCAGGCCGTGCGCAGCTTCATCGAGCTGCATGCCCTATTGCCCAAAGGGGTCAAGCTACTGCCCGAGGATGTGTTCGCGCGCGCCAGTTATGTGTTGTCGGCCAAGGTGCTCGATCCGCAGTTTCAGGGGCAGATCAAGGAGCGGCTCAATTCACGTGACGCGCTGCGGCTGGTGGCGTCGTTCGTGCGCCCGGCGCTGGAGTTGTGGCTGCACCAGCACGTGGAGCACGGCAAGCGCCTGGCGGAGCTGGTGATTCGCACCGCGCAAAGCCGCCAGAAAGCCGCGCAGAAGGTGGAAAAGCGCAAGGGCTCGGGCGTGGCGGTGCTGCCGGGCAAACTCACTGACTGCGAAAGCCGCGATTTGGCGCGCAACGAGCTGTTTCTGGTCGAGGGCGACAGCGCTGGCGGCAGCGCCAAGATGGGCCGCGACAAGACGTTTCAGGCGGTGCTGCCGCTGCGTGGCAAAGTGCTCAACACCTGGGAGGTAGAGCGCGAGCGGCTGTTTGCCAACACCGAGATCCACGACATCGCGGTGGCCATCGGCGTGGATCCGCACGGCCCTGGTGATGATGTGGATCTGAGTGGCCTGCGCTACGGCAAGGTCTGCATCCTGAGCGACGCGGACGTGGATGGCTCGCACATCCAGGTGCTGCTGCTCACCCTGTTCTTTCGCCACTTTCCCAAGCTGATCGAGGCGGGGCACGTCTACGTGGCCCGGCCGCCGCTGTACCGGGTGGACGTGCCCGCGCGCGGAAAGAAGCCAGCGGGCAAGTTTTACGCGCTGGACGAGGGCGAGCTGGCTGCGATCCTGGATAAATGCGCCAAGGAGGGCGTGCCGCGCGAAAAGTGTCAGATCAGCCGCTTCAAGGGGCTGGGAGAAATGAGCGCCGAGCAGCTGTGGGACACCACACTGAACCCGGACACGCGCCGGCTGTGGCCGGTGACGTTGGGGGCGCTGGACGCCGCGGGCACTGCCGAGCGCTTTGGCCAGCTCATGGGCAAGGGCGAGGCCGCCGCGCGCCGGGAGCTACTGGAGCGCTATGGGGATGCGGTGGAGGTCGACGTTTGAGCGGCGCCGGGTGTCGCGGGCCCATCGGGCAGCCGCTCCAGCAGCACGACGCCGCCGCGCCGGTCGTGCTCGCGGGCAGGCCACGGTGGATCCCGGTCGCTTCGGGTCAGGGCCCATTCGCCCACGGCGGGCTCGCGCCGTGGCGTGACGGCTTGCCGATAGACGCTGAAGCTCGGCGCGTCGAAGCGCCACGTCACCGCGGACACACCAGCAGCACGCGTTTGCAGCCCCGCTCGTTTGACCGCGCCTTGCAACACCTCCCCCGCCCAAGGCGCGACGGCCAGCGCCAGCACCAGTGTGTGCAGCGCGGCCAACGCCATCATGCGCGTCGCCGTGGACCCGCGGCGCCAGGCGAACAACGCCAGACCGAGCGCCGCAGCGCCCAGCGTCACGACCCAGTACCCGGGACCCGCCAGCGCCAATGCCAGTCGCAGTTGATCGGCGTAGTAGCCGTTGCTCGCGCGCTCGGCCAGCATCACGGTCAGCCACGGCAGCGCCGGCCAGAGTCCCAGCAGGGCCACGGCACCGAAGAGGGGTAGCCGTCCGCCGCTGCCCCAGTGGCGCGCCAGCAGCAGAAACAACGGCGTGCTGCCGTAGAGCACGTAGTGGGGCAGCTTGGTGCCCGACAGCGAGAAAAATGCCAGCACAAACAACGCCCAACCCCACAGGTAAACCGCCAAGGGGTCTTGCCAGTCCTGCCGCAGGCGCGCGATCGTGCCGGGCAGGCGCAGGCTCCAGGGGGCCAACAGCAGCGGCAGCATGACCACGTAGTACACGAGGCTGCCGCCGTGGCCCTCGAGCGTGTGGGTAAAGCGCTGGACATTGTGTTTGAGGATGAAGCCGTCGATGAAGGCTTGACCATGCGTGGCCAGGATGGCGGCATACCAGGGACCGGCGATACCCAGCAGCAGCAACCAGCCCCAGGGGTCGCGCGCGGCGACCCACAGCGGCCGTAACTCGCGCCGCGACAGGCAGTACACGGCGGCCGCTGCGGCCGGCACCAGGGCGGCCACAGGCCCTTTGGTCAGCAGGCCCAACGCCACCCAGGCGTAGGCGCGCCGCAGTGCGGCCCGGTCGTAGTGGGGTGCTGTTTCCAAATACCGCCACAGGTCAAGGCCGGCCAGCGTCAGCCAAAGGTTGAGCAGCGCATCGGCCGTGGCGGCGCGGCCGATGATCCACGGCCCCCACGCGGTGCAGACCATGGCCAGTGCCAGCCGTGCAGCGTCATGGCCCAGACGGGGGCGGGCAAAATGCCACACTGCCCATGCCCAAGCACAGGCAGCCAGCGCGGACGGGGCGCGAAACGCCCATTCGCTGGGACCCAGTACCGCCACGGCCAGCGCCTGTAACCAATAAATCAAAATGGGCTTGTCGTAGCGTGGTTGGTCGTTGAGCCAAGTGGCGATCCAGTCGCGCCGCTGCAGCATTTCGCGCGTGGCTTCGGCGAATGCGCCTTCGTCGACATCGAACAGCGGGGCCCAGCCGAGACCCAGACCGAAAGCCAAGAGCGGCAGCCAAACGACCCAGGGATCGAGGCGCCAGCGGAGACGGGCGGGTGACTCAGTCAGCATAGGCAGTCGGTCGTGGGCGCAAAGGGCGCCACATTTTCCATGCACCCCAGCCCGCGAGCAACGCGCCCAGGGCGTGCGAGACCAACACGACATCGGCAGGAACTGGCCGCCACCACAGAGACACGGCCAGTGCCAGTGCGACCACGGGGCCAGTCCGTTGCCACGAGAGACGGGGCCACGCATGGCCCCAGCGCCGCTGGTCCAGCCAACCCAGCGCAGCACCCCATATCCCCACCACTGCGCCTGCCAGCACGTCCGCCCACCAGTGCGCGCCCACTGCCACGCGCGACAAGCCGACGGCGGCGGCCACTCCGACGGCCAAGCCCCAAGCCCATCGTTGCCGCCGTCCGGGGCCGACCGACAAGGCCCACGCCGCGGCCAGATAAAAGGCCGTGGCCGTGTGTCCGGAGGGAAAGCTGCCCATCTTGAGCACGGGGCCGATGACGTGCAACAGCCCCTCGGGCATGACGGCGGCGGGGCGGGGCGAGGTGACCCAGGCTTTGGTGACATGTACCATGGTAATGGTGGGCAGTGCGCCCCAGGCGGCGATGCCCAGCGCCACCCGCGGCTGCCCGATCCAGGCGAGCGACAACCACCACAGCGCCAGTGCCCAATGGGCGTCACCCAACCAGGTGAGAGCGTGCCACCACGTGTCGGGCACCACGCGCGTCCACGTTTGCGTGGCCAGTAGGCTGGCCTGTGCCAGCGGGGGCTGGCGCAGCCATGCGATGGCCATGATGAGTGCCAGCCAGGCCAGGCCGACCCACAGGGTGCGGTGGCGGGGGGTGGGCCAGGATGGGCGTGATGACATGGGATGGGTGTGATGGGCGGCGCGCGGGTAGGCATCGTGCCGGGCCCGTGTGACAATCGGATGGCGCGTTAAGGACATTGCAAAGCCATGGCCTTAAACCCGCCTTAAACGACCTTCGACTTCGATGGCATGCGCATCCTGATCGTGGAAGACGACGCCGCCGTGGCACAGGGCTTGGCCGCGCTGTTGCGGGCCGATGGCTACGCGTGCGACGTGTGCGCGACGCTGGGGTGTGCAGAGGCGGCACTGGCGGTGGAGTCGTTCGATGCGGTGCTGCTCGATTTGGGGTTGCCAGACGGCGATGGGTTGGTGGGCCTGCAACGCTGGCGTGCCGACGGCCGAACGACGCCGGTGCTGGTGCTGACCGCGCGCGATGCGCTGCCGCAGCGCGTGGTGGGGCTGGATGCCGGTGCCGACGATTACTTGGTCAAACCCTTTGCACCGGAGGAATTGCTGGCCCGGTTGCGGGTGGCGCTGCGCCGCGGTGCCGGACAAGCGCAACCGCTGTGGCGCATCGGGCCCTTGGTGCTGGACCCGGCGGCGCGCGCCGTCTCGCTGCATGGACGGCCCGTTGCCCTGCGGGCCAAGGAATACGCCCTGTTGTGGGCCCTGCTGCGGGCGCGTGGCCACGTCGTCACCCGAGAGCGGCTGCAGCAGGCGCTCTATGGTTTCGACGAGCTGGTGGACAGCAACGCGCTGGAGGTGCACATCCACCATCTGCGGCGTAAGTTAGGCAATGGGTGGATCGAAACCGTGCGCGGTGTGGGGTATCGCATGCCCGCAGCGCAGGAGGCGATGCAGTCGTGAGCGGGGTGGGCGCAGGGTCTGACGGAGCGCCGAGGCGCGCGCCACGGTTGTGGCGGTACCTGTGGGCGTGGGTGCTGGGCGCGTTGTTGCTCGCATGGGTGGTGCTGGTGGCCGCGGCGTATTACACGGGCGTGCACGAGGCCGAAGAGGTCACCGACGGTCAGTTGGCCACGATGGCACGGCTGTGGCTGCAGGCGCCCCTGCCGTCATCTGCAGACCGAGTAGCGTCGCCACGGCTCTCCGATGCCGAGCCGAGCATGCCCCAGCCGCCCCAGCGTTATGCGCCCGACGTCCACGTGGTGTTGTGGCAGCAGGGCGAGGTGGTTTGGGACTCGCACGGCTGGGCCCCCCATTTGCCCGCCAACGCCGCTGTGGGCTACCACACGTGGGAACTGCCGGACGGTGATCGGCGTCGTCCTTGGCGCTGGTTGGTGGCGCAGCAGGGGGCGCGCCGTGTCGCCGTCGGGTTGGACGCCAGCCGCCATCCTGCGCTGGGGCGCGACATCGCGACGCACTTGGTCCGCCCGGCAGTGGTGTTGCTGCCCGTGCTGGCGCTGCTGCTGGCGTGGGCGATCCGGCGCGGCCTGTGGCCGCTGACGCGGCTGGCCGAGCGGCTGCGCGGCTGGGAGCCCGGGCAGCCCATGGACTGGCCCGTGCAGCGCCATGAGGAGCTGTTGCGGGTGCAGCGCGCACTGCAGGATTTGGTGCAACGCTTGCATGCCTTGTGGCAGCGCGAGCGGCGTTTTACGTCCGACGTGGCGCACGAGCTGCGCTCTCCGCTGCAGGCGCTGGTGTGGCAAGCGCGCCTGGCGCGCACCCAGCCACACACCGCCGAGGGTCAGGCGGCGCTGGCTCAAGTCGAGCATGAGGCGCTGCGCGCGGGCGAGCTGCTCACCCAACTGCTGGCGTTGGCCCGAGCGGACGCGCCGGGTGCCGAGCCGGCCGAGCCGGTGGATCTGGCGGCACTGGTGCGTGAGGTGGTGGCACGCTTGCAACCCATGGTCGACGCGCGCGGCCAGCGTGTGCAGACGCGTCTGCAGCCCGCCATCGTCTGGGGGCATCCCACGCTGATCCACCTGGCCGTGCGCAATCTGGTGGACAACGCGCTGCGCCATACCCCGAGCGGCTCGCGGGTCGATGTGCGGCTGGGCTGCGAGCCCGACGGGGCGGTGGTACTGCAGGTGGTGGACGACGGGGGCGCGGCGCAGCGCGTGCCGCAGGTGGCGTCCGACCGCGGCGGGCTGGGGGTGGGGCTGGGCTTGGTGCAGCGCATCGCCGAACGCGAAGGCGCCCTCCTGCAGCGCGTCGAGCCACCGCCCTCGTGGACGACGGCATATCAACTGCGCTGGCCGCGGGGGGCAGTGCGTTAAGGCGGCCTTAATCCAGCGCGGGCAATCTCGCCGCCATGACCGTACCTGCGCTGACGTTGATGACCGCTACTGCCGATGCTCGACCCAAAGCCGCCCGCGGCTGGCGTCATGCCGTGGCGCTGGCGGTGCTGGCCGTGTGGCTCGCCGTGCCGGGCAATGTGTCGCTGTGGATGGCCGTTTGGGACCACACGGCTGTGTTGGGCATGCGCGCGTGGTGGGTGATGCTGGCATGGGCGGTGGCCCTGGTCGGGGTCAATCTGGCGGTGCTGGCCCTGCTGGCCGCGGGGCCGGTGCGTCGCCCACTGGGGCTCGTGTTCATCATACTGGTAGCCATTCCCAGCTATTTCATGCTGGCGTATGGCGTGGTGATCGACGGCGCCATGGTGACCAACGTGTTGGAGACGGACCTGCGCGAGAGCGCCGAACTGCTCACCCCGGCGTTGGGGGTGGTGGTTGTGGGGGGTGTGTTGCTGCCTGGCTGGGTGTGGTGGCGGCTACCGTGGCGGCCCTGGCCGTGGCGGCGGGCACTTGCCTGGCGCACGGCCTTCGCGGTCGGGGGGCTGGTACTGGCGGCGCTGGCCCTGTGGCTGACGTTTGCGGATTTGGCCTCCCTGATGCGCAACGACCGCGGGCTGCGTTATCGCATCAACCCCTACAACACCATCTATGGGGTGGTTCATTATGCCGCTGGGCGGCTACCTGCCGTGGGTGCATCGACGCCCCTGCTCCCGGTGGGGGCCGATGTGCAACCCCTGCCAGCAGCGCCTCGCGCCGATGAAGCACCCTTGGTTCTCCTGGTGGTGGGTGAGACGGCGCGCGCCGCCAACGTCAGCTTGGGCGGCTACCCTCGTCCCACGATGCCGCGCCTAGCGGCGCTACAGGCGCGAGGCGAGTTGGTGTACTTTGCACAAACCACCTCGTGCGGCACCGACACCGCGACCTCGGTGCCTTGTTTGTTCAGCCCAGACGGCCGCGATGCCCGCACGCCACCGCAGCGGCAGGAAAACCTGCTCGACGTTTGGCAACGTGCGGGACTGGCCGTCACCTGGCTGGACAACCAGTCCGGCTGCAAGGGGGTGTGCAACCGAGTGCCCACCCGCCACACCGATCGCTTGGGGCTGCCCGACCTGTGCCGCGGCGACGAATGCTGGGATGAGGTCTTGCTGCGCGAACTGCCCTCATCGCTAGCGGCGCTCGACCCGGCGCGGCGCCGGGTGGGAACCGTGGCGGTGCTGCACATGATGGGCAGCCACGGACCGGCCTACTACAAGCGAACCCCGCCGGCGTTCAAACCGTTTCGTCCTGAGTGCACGAACAACCAGTTGCAGGCGTGCGACCGCCAAGCGATCGTCAACGCCTACGACAACACGCTGTACTACACCGACCATGTGCTGGCCGAACTCGTCGAATGGCTGCGCGCGCGCCCCGGGCCGACGGCGCTGTGGTACGTGTCCGACCATGGCGAATCGCTGGGGGAGGGTGGGGTCTATTTGCACGGTATGCCCTACGCGCTGGCGCCGCGCGAGCAAACACACGTACCAATGTTGATGTGGGCCAATGATGCGATGCGCGAACGACTGGGGCTGTCGTGGGAATGTCTACAGCGGCGCGCGGTCAAGCCAGCCTCGCACGACGACGTCTTTCACACTTTGCTCGGGGTGTGGGACATCCGCACCCACGCCTACCGCCCCGAGCGCGACCTGCTGCGCGCGTGCCGGTCGTGAGAGCGCCCGCTAGGCGCCGCGCCACCAGGTCCACAACGCCGCGCCCCACACGCCCCCGGCCAGCAGCAGGGACAGCAGCACCGCGGCGCTGCCCATGTCCTTGGCGCGTTTGGCCAGCGCGTGCCACTCGGGTCCGATGCGGTCGACCACCGACTCCACCGCGGTGTTGAGCAGCTCGACCACCCACACCAGGATCACCACCGCCACCAGCAGCGCTATCTCAGCCCAGGTGCGCCCCAGCAGCCAAGCCGCGGGCAGCAACAGCACGCCAAGCAGCAGTTCCTGCCGGAACGCGGGTTCGTGCCAGCCCGCACGCAGGCCGTCGATCGAATACTGGGTGGCGTGCCACAGGCGTGACAGCCCGCGGCGCTTGGGTGGAGGGAGTCGAGCCATGGAATTGCGTACCGTGCCGACGGCGGCGTCGATCGGGTGGATGGTGGCGACGCGCTGCAGTGTAGAGCAAGCGGCGGCGGCGATTCGAGGGACAATAAAGCATGTCCATGACCGTGTTGCCTACCGAGCCGCGCACCGACCGCGCTGATGAGCCCGACAGCCTGGCCGCCTACGCCGAGCGCGCCTATTTGGAATATGCGTTGAGCGTGGTCAAGGGCCGCGCCTTGCCCGACGTGTGCGACGGCCTCAAGCCGGTACAGCGCCGCATCCTGTACGCCATGCAGCGCTTGGGGCTGGGCTGGGGCGGACCCAACCGCACCGCACCACCCAAGCCGGTCAAGAGCGCGCGTGTCGTGGGCGACGTGCTGGGGCGCTTTCACCCCCATGGCGACCAAGCCGCGTATGACGCGCTGGTGCGCATGGCGCAGGACTTCACACAGCGCTACCCCTTGATCGATGGCCAGGGCAACTTCGGCAGCCGCGACGGCGATGGGGCGGCGGCCATGCGCTATACCGAGGCGCGCCTGAGCCGCATCAGCACCCTGCTGCTGGATGAGATCGACCAGGGCACGGTGGACTTCGTGCCCAACTACGACGGCTCGACCGAGGAGCCGCGCCAACTGCCCGCGCGCCTGCCGTTCGTGCTGCTCAACGGCGCCAGCGGTATCGCGGTCGGGCTGGCCACCGAGATCCCCAGCCACAACCTGCGTGAGGTGGCCGATGCGTGCGTGGCGCTGATCAAGGATCCGGACCTCGCGGATGAGGCGCTGTTCGCGCACCTGCCCGGCCCCGACTTTCCCGGTGGCGCCCAGATCATCAGCACGCCGGCAGAGATCCGAGACGCCTACCGCAGCGGCCGCGGTAGCCTGAAAGTGCGCGCGCGGTGGACGATCGAGGAACTGGCGCGTGGCCAGTGGCAGTGGGTGGTGACGGAACTGCCGCCGGGGGTGAGCGCGCAGCGTGTGTTGGAGGAGATCGAAGAAGCGACCAACCCGAAAGTGCGCCCGGGCAAAAAGGCGCTCACGCCCGAGCAATTGCAGCTCAAGGCCAGCCTGCTGGCGGTGCTGGACGGCGTGCGCGACGAGTCGGGCAAGGAGGCGCCGGTGCGGCTGGTATTCGAGCCCAAGAGCAGCCGTCTGGCGCCGGCCGATCTGATCGCGCCGCTGCTGGCGCACACCAGCCTCGAGACGTCGGTGCCGATCAATCTGACGGTGGTGGGGCGCGATGGCAAGCCGCGGCTGCAGTCGTTGCGGCAGATCCTTGCCGATTGGATCGCGTTCCGGCAGGACACGGTCGTGCGCCGCTCGCGCCAGCGCCTGCAACAGGTGCTCGAGCGCATCCACATCCTGGAAGGGCGGCAGGTGGTGCTGCTGCACATCGACGAGGTGATTGCCATCATTCGCGCCAGCGACGAGCCGAAGCAGGCCTTGATGGCCCGCTTTGCGCTGACCGGGCAGCAGGCGGATGACATCCTGGAAATCCGCTTGCGCCAACTCGCGCGGCTGGAGGCGATTCGCATCGAGCAAGAGCTGCAGGCGCTGCGCGAAGAGCAGGGCCGGCTGGAAGACGTGCTGGGCAACCCGGCCAGCCTGCGCCGGCTGATGGTGCGCGAGATCGAGGCCGACGCCAAAACCTTTGGCGATGCGCGCCGCACGCTCATCCAGCCCGAGAAGAAGGCGGTGGCCGAGATCCGCGTGGTGGACGAGCCGGTGACGGTGGTCGTCTCCGCCAAGGGTTGGGTGCGCGCGCGCACCGGCCACGGGCACGAGGCGATGGCGTTCGGCTTCAAGGCGGGCGATGGGCTGTACGCCACGTTCGAGTGCCGCACCGTCGACACCCTGATCGTGCTGGGCAGCAACGGCCGGGTCTACAGCGTGCCGGTGGCGAGTCTGCCCGGCGGGCGCGGCGACGGCCAGCCCATCACCACGCTCATCGACCTGGAGCCCGGCACGCAGCCGGTGCACTTCCTGGCGGGGGCCGCTGCGTCGACCTGGCTGCTGGGCGGCAGCGGCGGCCATGGGTTGTTGGCGACGGTGGAGGACATGACGACGCGGCAACGGGGGGGCAAGGCCTTTTTGACGCTGGCCGAGGGCGAGGTGCCGTGTCTGCCGTCACCCGTGCGCGGCCACGGGCGGGTGCAGTATCCCGGCGCCGATGGGGCCGCCGTCGTGTCGCCCCCGCGGCTGGAAGGGGAAGACCGTGCGCCCGAGCCCGCCACCCATGTGTGCGTCGTCTCGGCCAGTGGCCGCTTGTTGACGTTTGAGATCGACGAGCTCAAGGTCCAACCCAAGGGCGGCCGCGGCTTGCTGCTGATCGGATTGGAGCGCGGCGATACGCTGGTCGGTGCGGCTGCCTACGCGCGCAGCGTGCGCATCGACGGGGTGGCCCGCAGCGGTCAGCCGCGCGCCGAGGTGCTGGAGGCGCGCAGCCTGCACAATGCGCTGGCCGCGCGCGGCCGCAAGGGGCGCGACGTGCGCTTCGGTTTCAAGCCGCAGCGCGTGTTGCGGGTGCTCTGAGGGCTACCGCGCTGCCGCGCGGATTGGGGACGCTCAGGCCAGCTCGGCGATGAGTTCGATTTCGACGCACGCGCCCAGCGGCAGTTGGGCCACGCCGAAGGCGCTGCGCGCGTGCGCGCCCACCTCGGGGCCGAAGACCTGGCCCAACAGCTCTGAACAACCATTGGTGACCAGGTGCTGCTCAGTGTAGCTTGGGGTGGAATTGACCAGGCTGAGCACCTTGACGATGCGCCGCACGCCGTCGAGCGTGGTGCCCGCGGCGCGGCAGGCCGCCTCCAGCGTGCCCAGCAGGTCGATGGCGACCGCGCGCGCGGCGGCCTGGCCCTCTTCGGTGGTCATGGTCAGACCCAGCTGGCCCACCCAAGGTTTGCCGTCGCGTTTGGCGATGTGGCCGCTCAAAAAGACCAGCCGACCCGTTTGGACGAAAGGCACGTAAGCCGCAGCGGGAACCGCCACGGGGGGCAGGGTCAGCCCGAGGTGTTGCAGGCGGGTGTAAACACTCATGTGTGGTACTCCTTCGCCGCCCGATTCTAGTCACCCGCACTGCCACGGGTCATGGTCTGGCGGCGGTGACGCTGACCGCGACCTCCAGCGTGTGCGCGCCGCCACCCTGTAGCGTGCCGCGCAGTGGCGAGACGTCGCCGTAGTCCCGGCCAAACGCCAAGGTGACGAAACCCTCATCCGGTCGGTCCCAGCCCCAGCGGTGGTTGGTGGGGTCGAGGTGAAACCAGCGCCCCGCATGGGGGACGGCCACCCAAGCGTGCGACGCATCGGCCCCCAGCAGCCGCGGCTGGCCAGGTGGCGGTTCGTTCCAGACGTAGCCGCTGACATACCGTGCCGGCAAGCCCAGCGCGCGCAGCGCCGCGATCATCACGTGCGCGTAGTCCTGGCACACGCCCGCACGCTGGCGAAACGCCTGCAGCGGCGGGGTATCGACCCGCGTGCTGCCGGGGGCATACGTCCAGTCGCGGTGCAGCCGCGTGGCCAGATCGCGGCAGCCATCTAACCAGCCGCCCCCCGGGACGAGGCTTTGCAGCGTGTAGGCGCGCAACGCTGGGTCGCCCAGTGCGTCAGGCCCCACATGTGGCGAAGCCATCGTGTACGGCTGCAGCACGCGGGAGGTGGCATCCGCGCCGCGCTGCAGCTGGTGCTGCAGCGCTTCCCACGGCTGATCATCGGTCGGTTGGGCGGGCGGCTGGGTTTCGACCATCGACTCGGCCAGCACGTCCAGCTCGGTGTGGGGCTGCGCGATGGCAAAGTGGGTGCGGCGGTTGCCGTAGGCGTCGATGTCGTCGTGCCGCTGTGCCGGTGCAGGGTCGATCTGTAGGGTGTGCGACAGTCGTCGCTGCCCGAAGCCGTCGCGGGGGCACAACATGGCCACATGTTGCGACGACACCACGGGGTGTTCGTACCGGTAGCGGGTCAGGTGGCGGATGTGCAGACGCATGCCCGCGATAATGCCGCAAACCGCCCACGGTGCCAGCGCGCTGCGGGGCCTGGCGGTTGACCAGAGGGGAGGGTGTCGTGGAGGCGTCACCGTGGTGGGGCGTGCGTCGGCTGTGGGTGCCCGCGTTGCTGGGCTGGGTCGCGGGTACCCTAGCGCAGCTGGCACAACCGGCCCTGTGGCCTTTGCTTGCCTACGGCGCGGTAGCGGCAGTGGGGGCGGTCTTGCTGGCGCTGGCGATCGGGCGAGGGCGCCAATCACGCTGGCCCACCGTCGCCGTGGGGTGCGCCGCGGCGTTGCTGGCTTTTGCCAGCACCGGCGGCCGCGCCGTGGACCACACCCAGCGGGTGTTGGCCCGGGCCTGGGATGGCGCGACGGTGCAGGCCGTCTGGCGCGTTCAAGACCTGCCGGCGCAACACGCCGACGGTGTGGTGTTCGACGCCACCCTGTTGTCTGCCCACACCCCGCAGGGAGATGCCGTGCCGATCGCCGGCGTCGTTCGCTTGACATGGCGCCTGGCGCCGGGTGGCGACTCGCGCGTGGGGCCGCCGCGCGTCATGCCGGGGCAGACGTGGCGCGGCTGGCTGCGGCTGCGGGCACCCCGGGGGTTGGCCAATCCGTACGGCTTCGATGCCGAGACATGGCTGTGGCGCGAGGGCGTGGCCGCCACCGGTAGCGTGCTCCACAGCGGTCGCTGGGCGGCGCCGCACCCCTTGCACGATGAGCAGTGGCGCCACCCGGTCGCGCGGGCGCGCACGCTGGTGCGCGACGCGATTGTCGAGCGGTTGGCGGCGCCCCACGGCGCTGCCGCGACCGGTCTGATCGCCGCCCTGGTCACGGGTGACCAGGGGGCCATCCCGGCGGCCGACTGGGCGGCCATCCGGGCGACGGGCGTGGCGCACTTGGTCGCCATTTCCGGCCTGCATGTGACGATGTTTGCTGTGCTCGCCACGGCGGTCGTGGGGGTGGTGTGGCGCGCGGTCGGGCGCCGCTGGCCGCGGTGGCTGTTGACTTGTCCCGTGCCCGTCGCGGCGGGCGTGGGCGGGGTGGGGCTGGCGCTGGCGTATGCGCTGTTTGCGGGCTGGGGGGTACCGGCACAGCGCACGGTGACGATGCTGGCGGTGGTGGTGGCGCTGCAGCTCAGCGGTCGTCGTTGGCCGTGGCCGGCCGTCTGGCTCGCGGCCATGGCGGCGGCCCTCGCGATCGACCCTTGGGCTGTGCTGCAGCCGGGGTTTTGGTTGAGTTTCGTGGCGGTGGGGGTGCTGTTCGGCCTGGGTCCCGCCCCCGCGCCAGAGGTCAGCATGGCGGCGCGGGCATGGCAGGCGCTGCGCCAGTTGCTCACCGTGCAGGTGCTCATCACGGTGGCGCTGGCGCCGCTGACCTTGTTGTTGTTCGGACAGGTCTCGCTCGTCGGGCTGGTGGCCAATGCGGTGGCCATACCGTGGGTGACGCTGGTACTCACGCCGCTGGCCTTGGCGGGCGTGATGCTGCCCCTGCTGTGGGACTGGGCCGCGTGGCTGGCACGGGCACTGATGGTGCTGTTGCATGGGATGGCGCAATGGCCCTGGGCGGTGTGGGAGCGCCCCGCGGTGCCGCTGCCGCTGGCGGCGCTGGCGTGCCTGGGCGCGGTGCTGCTGGTGTGGCGGCTGCCCTGGCGCTGGCGCGCGTGGGGCGCGTGGTTGCTGTGGCCTGCGCTAGCGTTTCAGCCGCCCGCCCCCGCACACGGGGCGTTCGAGGTGCTGCTGCCCGATGTCGGTCAGGGCAGTGCCGCCATCGTGCGCACGGCGCGCCACACGCTGGTGTTCGACAGCGGCCCGCCGCTGGGGCGCAGCGATGCGGCCGAGCGTGTGCTGCTGCCCTGGCTGCGCGCGCTGGGCGCGCAGCCAACGGCGATCGTCATCAGTCACGACGACAGCGACCATGCCGCAGGGATGGCGACGCTGGCGCGACGGTATCCCGGCGCGCAATGGTGGGCCTCGTTCGACGCCGCCCCTCGGGTGTCGATTCCAGTGCAGCACTGCGCCGCGGGCGCCAGCTGGGAGTGGGATGGGGTGCGGTTTGTCTTTTTGCATCCACCGACACCAGAGTATGGTGCACCCGGGCCCGATGGCGACAATGCCCGCTCGTGCGTGCTGCTGGTCGGCAGCGGTGAGCAGGCCGCGTTGCTGACCGGTGATATCACGCAGGCGGAGGAAGCGGCGTTGATCGCCGCCTATCCGCACCTGCGCGCGGGCTTGCTGGTGGCGGCCCACCACGGCAGCCGCACCTCGACCAGTGCGGCGTGGCTGGACAGGCTACAGCCGGCGGCGGTGGCCATTCAGTCGGGCTGGCGCAACCGCTATGGACATCCCCACCCGGATGTGGTGCAACGTTTGCAGGAGCGCTCGCTCACCTGGGCCAACACGGCCACCTGTGGCGCGATTACCTGGCGCAGCGAGGCCAGCGCCAGCTTGTCGTGCGAGCGCCAGCGGGTGCGCCGCTACTGGCTGACGTCAGCGCCGGACTGAGCGGGTGCGTGTCCCCCGGCCGTCGCGGGCTCGGGCGCTTGTCCGTCCGGCGCCGCCCGCTCATCCAGCACGTAAATGCCCAGTCGGGCCTGCTTGGCGTGGTGTTTGGCAACGGCGGCGGTGTTGGCCACGTCCTCTGCGCTGCGCAGGCGGCCAGGGTGCACCACCACGACGCCGATGCTGACCGTGGTAAAGCCATGAAAGCGCATCACACCGTGCCGATCCTCGGCATGGATGCCGCCAGCCTCGATCGCCTCTTCGTCGTAAAGCTCGCGCGCCGCCTGGTTGAACTGCTGCACCGCGCGCTCGAGGCGCTCGCGCCAGTCGGGGCTTTGCATCAGCAGCACGAAATCGTCGCCGCCCACGTGGCCGATGAAGTCGCGCCGCGGATCGCACGCCTCGCTCAAGCAGCGGGCCTGGGTGCGGATCATCTCGTCGCCGCGCCAGTAACCGTAATGGTCGTTGAACGCCTTGAAGTGATTGAGGTCGGCGTAGCAGGCCGCAAACGGTGCGCCGTGTTGGTGCAGGCGCTCGATGTGTTGGGTCAGCGGCACGTTGCCCGGCAGGAAGGTCAGTGGGTTGGCGTGGCGCGCGGCCTCGATGCGCGCTTCGGTGACGCGCCGCACCAGCTGTTCACCCGTGCCCATGCCGACGTAGTGACCGTTTTCGGTGATGATGAAGCCGTCGCGCAGGTAGCGCTGGTCGGGCGACATCAGCACTTGAGTGAGCTGCTCGATGGGGGTGTGGATGTCCACGCACAACGGGTCTTTGTTGGCATGCACCCGGCACGGTCGGCGTCCGTACAGCTCGCGGAAATAGCGGTTTTGCAGCGCCAGCTCCTGCATGGTCTGGCGCGTGATCAACCCGATCGGGCGGCCTTTGTCCACGAGGGCGAACGCATGCAGGTCCGGGTGGCGTCGAAACATCGCCATCGCTTCGTCGTGGCTGGCATGGGCGTCGAGCGCCGGTGCGTCGATGAGCAGGGACCGTGCCGTCAAGCCACGATTGCCGATCTGGCGCTCCTGTGGCAGGACCGCGATCTCCCGGCTGCGCAGCACGGTGAGCGCTTCCTCCGGCACCAGGGTGCGCGGCGTGGCTTGGGGCCGCCCCAGCAGGTAGCCCTGTACCAAGGGGATACCCATGTCGCGCAGCACCATCAGTTCGTCGGTCTCTTCCACCCCCTCGGCGATGAGACGCGAGCCAAACGTTTCGGCCAGCTGCTGCAGCGCGCGCAACGTCTTGAGCTTGTGGCTCTCCAGGTGCACGTGGCGTACGAAATATTTGTCGATCTTGACGAACTCGGGCCGCAGCTCCGACCACAAGCGCAGGCTGGAGCGGCCGTCGCCAAAATCATCCAGTGCCAGGGCGGCACCGGCGGCACGCCACTCCGACAGCGCCGCCTGCACCGCGTCGACGTCGTGCACCAGTTGGTGCTCGGTCAATTCGAGCACGACGCCCGACAAGTCTCCCGCCGTCCCGCCGCCAGCATTGGCCGTCATCGTCGAGGGTTCTGCCGGGCCACCCCGCCACTGTTGCAGCGCACCGTGCACGAGCGCATCGGCGCTGAGGTTGACGAACAACTGCCCGATGCCGGGTTCCGTGCTGCGCCGTGCCAGCGCCAGTTGTACACAGGCGTGTTCCAACTCGAGCGTGCAGCCCTCGCGGCGCGCCGCTGCGAACAGGGTGTCGGGGCTGCGCCAAGCGCAGCCGGGCGGCGTGCGAACCAGCGCCTCGTGGCCCACCACCCGCCGCGCGGCCAGATCGACGATCGGCTGCACGTGCGTGTGCAGCCCACCCGCGCTCAGCAGGGCGCGCACGCTGTTGGGGTCGGGAGGCGCCGATGGTGCAGGCACGCTCAGTATCATGGGAGCACGGTTCGAAACAGACCAGCCATCACGATAATGCGCCTGGATGTCAGTTTCATGAATCAGCCGCGGCGCGCGCCGCACCGGGTCTGGCGCGGTTTTTGCTGCCGCCCCGGTGAGGTCGACCCCAAGTACGGATGAAAGAGAACCGACGGCACCCCATGCCCCGAGCGAGCCTGCGATGACGAGACTGTCCCCTGCCCCCGATGAAATGACGGCTGCCGACGGCAGCGTGCGCGCCCACTACGCCGCCTACGCCCGCTGGTTGCAGCAACAGCCGCCTGAGCGCATGGCTGCTCGCCGCGAGGAGGCGGAGATGATGTTTCGCCGCGTCGGCATCACGTTCGCCGTCTACGGCGACAAGGACGAAGACGGTGCGGGCACTGAGCGTCTGATCCCGTTCGACGTCATTCCACGCATCATTCCTGCGCACGAGTGGCAGCAGCTACAGCGCGGACTGGTGCAGCGCGTCACCGCCCTCAACCGGTTCCTCCACGACCTCTACCACGAGCAGGAGATTCTGCGCGCGGGCATCATCCCGCGCGAGCCCGTGCTGCACAACCCGCAGTTTCGCCCCGAAATGGTGGGGCTGGACGTGCCGGGCAGTGTGTATGCCCACATTGCGGGCATCGACGTGGTGCGTGCACCGTTACCGGGCGCAGCGGGCGAGGCGCAGTACATCGTGCTCGAAGACAACCTGCGCGTGCCCTCCGGCGTGAGCTACATGCTCGAAGACCGCAACATGATGATGCGACTGTTTCCCGAGCTGTTTCGCGAATACCGCGTCGCACCGGTGGCGCACTACCCCGACCTGCTGTTGGAGACCCTGCGCTCGGTTGCGCCCAGTCAGGTGGCCGACCCGACGGTCGTCGTTTTGACGCCGGGCATTTACAACAGCGCCTATTTCGAACATGCCTTTTTGGCGCAGCAGATGGGGGTCGAGCTGGTGGAAGGGCAGGACTTGTTCGTGCGCGACGGCCGCGTCTACATGCGCACCACCAGCGGGCCGCAGCCCGTCGATGTGATCTACCGGCGCATCGACGACGATTTTCTCGATCCGCTGGCGTTTCGCGCCGATTCGCAACTCGGCTGCGCGGGCCTGCTCGATGCCTACCGGCGCGGCCACGTGACGCTGTGCAACGCGATCGGCACCGGCGTGGCCGACGACAAGTCGATCTACCCCTATGTACCGTGCATGATCGAGTTCTACTTGGGCGAGCGCCCGATCCTGGCCAACGTGCCCACCTACCTGGGCCGCGAGGCCGATGACCTGGCCTACATGCTGGACCATCTGGAGGAGCTGGTGGTCAAGGAGGTGCATGGCGCGGGCGGCTACGGCATGCTGGTCGGCCCGGTCGCGACCCGGGCCGAGATCGAGCACTTTCGCGCCGCGATCCGGGCGCGCCCCGAGCACTACATCGCGCAGCCGACGCTGGCGCTGTCGACCTGCCCGACCTTTGTGGAGCAGGGCGTCGCCCCGCGTCACATCGATTTGCGGCCCTTCGTGCTGTCGGGCAAGACGGTGCAGATGGTGCCCGGCGGGCTGACGCGGGTGGCGTTGCGCGAGGGCTCGCTCGTCGTCAATTCGTCACAGGGCGGCGGTACGAAGGATACGTGGGTCCTGGAGACTTGATTCCGTCAACCCCAACGCCACCGGAGACTGTCATGCTGTCCCGCACCGCCGATCACCTGTTCTGGATGGCGCGCTACACCGAGCGCGCTGAAAATACCGCCCGCATGCTCGACGTGCACTACCAGACGTCGCTGCTGCCACAGCCCGACGCGGTGGCGCGGCAGGGCTGGGAGGGGTTGCTGCGCATCAGCGAGCTGATGCCGGCGTATCAGTATCAGTATGGCGAGGTCAGTGCGCGTGACGTGTTGCAGTTCATGGTGCGCGATGAATACAACCCATCGAGCATCTATTCGTGCCTGCGCGCGGCGCGTGAGAACGCGCGTGCCGTGCGTGGGGTGCTGACCACGGAGTTGTGGGAGGCGCACAACCAGACGTGGCTGGAGCTGCAGCGGCTGCTGAAAGCGGGCGAATTCGAACGTGATCCGGCGCGCTTCTTCGAGTGGGTGAAATTTCGCTCGCACGTCTCGCGCGGGGTCGCCTACGGCACCATGCTGCAGGACGAGGCGTTTCACTTCCTGCGCATGGGCACGTTTTTGGAGCGTGCCGACAACACGGCGCGCATGCTCGATGTCAAATTCCATGCCGCCCCTGCCGAGGCCGCGACGCCGGGTGCCGCCGCGGGCACGGACGCCACGCTCGATTTCTACCACTGGAGCAGCATTCTGCGCAGCGTCAGCGCGTTCGAGATCTACCGCAAGGTGTATCGCAGCGTGATCACGCCCGAGCGCGTCGCCGAGCTGTTGATTCTGCGCCCCGATATGCCGCGCAGCCTGAGCGCCTGCGTGGAAGAAGTCGTGCGCAATTTGGAGGCGGTGCGCAACGCCCAGTCGGCCGAGACCGAGCGCCACGCGGGGCGCTTGCGCGCCGAGTTGCGGTTTGCCCGCATCGACGAGATTCTGGCCAATGGGCTGCACGCGTTTCTGACGCAGTTTCTCGAGCGCATCAACGCCTTGGGCACGCGCATCAGCCAGACGTTTTTGTTGCCGGTGCCGGCGTGAGCGACACACCCGTCGCCGGGCAGACGCGCAAACGTACCACGCCCTCGGGCGGCGGCGTCTGCGGCAACCACGCGGTCAGTGGGCGGCAGTGCGCATCCAGGCAAAGCGTGTAGTCTGCGGCATGGGGCGAGCGCATCAGGCGCAGCGCCGACACGGGCAACGCGGGCGGCGCCCACTCGTAGCCGCCATCCCGCCACGTGGCGGGCGGGGCGGGCTCCATGCCGGCCCCCGAGCCCTGCACGCGCACCCAGCGCGGGCACAGCGCCCCGTGTGGCACGGGCGCGCACGGACCGTCGGTGTCGTCCGGGCCGACGAGGTCGTAGCGCTCCTCCCAGCGCGTGCGCTCGATGGTGTGCATCCAGGCCAGTGTGATCTGGCGCGCGGAATGCACCGCCTCGTGCGCGGTGGGCGGCGCGCCGTCGGTGTTCGGCGGCAAGGTGGCTGCGGAGGCCGCCCACAACAAGCACAGGGCCCAGCCGCCCGCCATCGGCACATCCGCGTCAGGAGCGGCCGGTCGCTCGCGCAGGCCGCCGGCGCTGGCGCCAGCCATGCCATACGAGCAACGCGACCGTGCCGGCCAGGCCAGCCTCGTCGGTGACCGGCAGCGCCGCCACCAGCAGGCTGGCCGCGCCGATCGCCCACAGGCGCTCCCACCAGGCCAGCGGCCCCCACAGGTGTCCGATCGCCCCCGCGCCCCAGAGTCCGATCGCCACCAGCGCCTTGAACACGATCCACGCCACCGCCCACACCGTCGGGTCGCCCTGCAGCATGAGTGCCGGGCTGTAGACCGCCATGTAGGGCACGATGAAGCCGGCGATGGCCACGCGCACCGCGTTGAGGCTGATGAGCAGGCCCCGCTCGCGCGCGATGGGCGCGGCTGCGAACGCCGCCAGCGCCACCGGGGGGGTCAGGTCGGCCATGATACCGAAATAGAAGACGAACATGTGCGACACGATCAGCGGCACGCCCAGCTCCAGCAGCACCGGCGCGGCCAGCGAACTGGTGATGATGTAGTTGGGGATGGTCGGGATCCCCATACCCAACACCAAGCACGTCAGCATGGTCAGCACCAGCGCCAGCAGCAGGTTGTCGCGCCCGATGGCGATCACGTGCCCGCCGATTTCCGCCGCCACGCCGGTGAGGTTGATGACCCCGATGATGACCCCGACCAACGCACAGGCGGCCGCCACCGGCAGCGCGTGGCGTGCGCCGTCGACCAGCGCCTGCAGGGCCAGCGCGCGCGCTTGCTGGCCGCAGCGCAGTGCGTAGGTCAGCGCCACCAGGGCGGCCGTGATCACGAAGAAGGCGCCGGCGCCAAAGCGGAAAAACCCGCTGCACGCCAG
>DYIC01000003.1:0-28063 GCA_020723845.1 Hydrogenophaga sp. | reverse complement strand
ATGTAGGTCGACGACACGTAGGTGGGCGTGCCGTAGATGCCCTCGGTGCCAAAGCCGAGCGTGGCGATGAGGATTTCCCAGTCGTAGCCACGGTGCGCCAGGGCGCCGGGCAGGTGCTGACCAAACGCCGCGTAGGCCAAAAAAACCGCGCAAATGATGGGCAGACCCCAGCCCATGACGCGGCGCGCCGCCTCGAACACGAGCGCGATGGCGGCGATGCCAACCCACCAGTCCCAGCCCTCGAGTTCGCCCGCGCGCTGGGTCAGGTCAGCCTCGAACACCCACTGGTACAAGCCGGTGCCAAAGCCGGCGACCCCGAGCACCCAACCCAGCGCGCGCCCGGCCTGGGCCAGCCGCGGACCGCGACGCTGAAACGGCGGATACAGCAAAAAGATCAGCCACAGCACGAATCCGACGTGCAGGGCACGGATGACCTGGCTGGAGAGCGGGTGAAAGGCCGCCATCCAGAGCTGGAAGGCCGCAAACGCCAGCGCCACCCAGGTGGCGGGCGCACGCCAGTCGGGCCCCGTGGCGCCGGACGGGGCCGGGTGAACCGGTTCGGCTTGCATGTATCGTGGTGGGGCGTCAGCGTGGGCCCACAGTGGTTACTTGATCAAGCCCACTTCGCGGTAGTAGCGCTCGGCCCCGGGGTGCAGCGGCACCGGCATGCCCTTGAGGGCGTTGTCGCGCTTGATGGCGCGCGCGGCGTTGTGCGCGGCGTACAGCGTGTCCAGGTTGTCATACATGGCCTTGGTCATGCGGTAGACCAAGTCCTCGGGCACGCCGCTGTGCGTGACCAAAAAGTTGGGGATGGCCGCCGTCGGTATGTCCGTCGTTTGGCCGGTGTAGGTGTTGGCGGGAATGACCGCAGGCTGGTACGCCGGGTCGCCCACCTTGGCCACGACTTCCGGGGGTACCGGGATGACGACGATCTTGATGGCCGTGGCCAGATCGCGGATGGAGGCCACGCCCAACCCGGCTGACTGCAGCGTGGCGTCGAGTTGGCGACCTCAGGGGAAACCCCGTGGCGGCGACGCCCGGGTGACATCCGGTGTAGGGGCGCCGACGGCGCGCGCCTGCTCGACGGCGTGGCCCAGCGCCAGCACGGCCATCGCGTAATAGCTGCTCTGGTTGTAGCGGGTGATAGCGTAGAAATTATCGGTACCCAGCACATAGGTGGCGGGGGCGCCGCCACGCGTGGGGTCACCGTTTTGCAGCTCGACCAGCGCCAGCAACCCGTCGGTGTGCGCCTCAGCCTCGGGCGCGGGGCGCGCGCCCAGGGCGCGTAATTGGTCCAGCGTGAACGTGGGGCGGATGTCTGGGGCCAGCAGCGTGGCCAAATGCTCGCCATCGGCAGGGGGCGTGACGGCGTACGTCGGTGCCAGACCGGGCCGCCAACCGTGGGCGCGCAAAAAGCGGGCCACGGACGCGATGGCATCGGGGGCGCTGGCCGTCAGGTCGACGTGGCCATCGCCGTCGGCATCCACACCGTAGGTCAGCCAATTGCTGGGCATGAACTGCGGCAGCCCCATGGCGCCCGCGTAGCTGCTGCGCCACGCATCGGGGGCGGTGCCCTCCAGCCGCGCCAGCCGCAAGAAGGCGCGCAGCTCTTGCTGAAAGTACGCCTGGCGGGCGGCGGCGCGCGGGTGGGCGGCCGGGAAGTCCAGCGCCAGCGTGGTGAGCGCGTCGAGCGTGCGGTGCTGACCCAGGTGGCGGCCGTAGAGGGTCTCGACGCCAATGATGCCCACGATCAGCGCTGCCGGGATGCCGTATTCGGCTTCGGCGCGTGCCAGCGCAGCCTCGTGCGCCGACCAAAAGCGCACGCCGGCTTGGATGCGCGTCGGCTCGACGAAGCGCGCGCGGTAGGCAGCCCAATCTTTGAATGCGGCGGGTGGTGGGGGCAGGATCAAGCGCGTGACGCGCTCGTCACGCCGGGCGCGAGCGATCCACCGCTGCGCCCAGCCGTCCGTCCAACCCTCGGCGGCGTCGATGGCCGCGGCCAGCGCTTGGGCATCGGTGCGCGCGGCATAGGTGGGGTCGGCAGGCGCGGGCGGGCGGGCCTGGCCCACGCTTGGGGTGCCGGCCCCGGCCAGCACGGTCAGTCCGGCCATGACGAGCAGGGTGCGCCGACGCAGGGCCGGCGCGTTGTCCGGCGCTGCCTTGGGTGGCAGGGGCAGTGTGGAGAGTCGGCGCGCGAGCGTTGGCAGATCGGGCATCGGGGGTCGGGAAGGCGTCGTCACGCGTGCATCGTAGCGCACCGCTTCCAGCGCCAGCAGCCATTCGGCCCAGGCGCGCCGCATGTCGGCATCGCTTTGCACGGCCGGGTGCTGTTCGATGCGGGCCAGCAGTCGGCGCGGGGTCAGCGGCGGCGGGCATGCTATCCCCGCGCGCGCCCAGCGCCGAGCGGCGCGCGCCAGCAGGTGCTGCCACGGGTCGCGGCGGGGCCGGTGCCACACGAGGGCCGCGGTGCCCAGCAGCGCCAGCGCGGCCAGCGCGATGCCCAGTGCGCGCGCGGCGTCGCGCCAGTCCGACGCGTCCAAGCCCAGCCGCCGCAGCATATCGAGCTGGCGCGTAGGGCCATAGTCCAATACCCAGTCGTTCCAGCGCTGGTTGGCGGCGTCCCAGACGGCGCGCAGCGTGGTCAGCAGCCGCGGGTCGAACCGGACCACCGCGGCCGCAACGGGGCCGGGCGGGGGGCTGAGCCGCTGTGCGGTGGTGGTGCGATCCGGGCTGACGTAGGCGGTGGGGTCGATACGCACCCAACCCTTGCCGGGCAGCCAGACCTCGGCCCAAGCATGGGCGTCGCTCTGGCGCACGGTCCACCGCCCGTCCAAGGGGTTGGGCTCACCACCCTGATAGCCGGTCACGATGCGCGCGGGGATGTCGAGCGCACGCATCGCGATCACGAACGCCGAGGCAATGTGCTCGCAAAAGCCCTCGCGCCGGTCGAACCAAAATTCGTCGGCCGTGTCGCGTCCGTAGGGGCCGGGCTCGAGCGTGTAGCGGTAGCCGCCATCGCGCAAGCGGCGCAGCACCGCGTCGACCAGCACGTGCGGCGGCGGCTCGCCCAAGTCGCGGCGCAGCTGCTGCGCCCAGGCCAGCGTGCGTGGGTTGTAGCCCGGCGGCAGCTCGCGGTCCACCTGCAGCGCCAGCCGTTGTACGTCGGTGCCGCGCTGGTGCGCGGGGTAGGCGTGCCCCTCGTAGCGCAGCACGTCGGTGACGGGGCGCGCCAGCCACCACTGCCCATCCGGCGAGGATTGCGGCGTCAAACCCGCCAGACTACCGGCGGCGGCAGTGATCACCGGGGCGGTGGGCGTGGCGTCCAGCGTCAGCAGCCACGGGCGCAGACTGGGCTCCATCGTGACCTGATAGCGCACAGCCGACCCGAGCGGTGCGAAATCGCCTCCGGTGTCGTGCAACAGCAAGCCGACGGGCACATCGGTGGCGGCATCCGGGCCGTGCACCGGTCGCCAGCGTCGCCCGTCGAAGACCCGCAGCACCGGCCCCCGAAAATACAGCGCCTCGCGCGGCGGTGCGCCATCCGGAAACGCCACGCGCAGCGCCACCCGCTCGTCCAGCGCCAGCCGGGCCACGTCGCCGACCTGCATCTGGCCCGACAGACCGCTGCGCCCCAGGGCGGTGTCGGTGGGGATACCCCACAGCGGCGGCAGGCGCGGAAACAGCGCAAACAGCAGCGCCATGATGGGCGCCCCCAGCAGTGCCATGCCACCGGCCGTGCGTGCCGCCTGCGCCAGGGGCGGGCGGCCATGGGGGCGGTGGGCCAGCACCAGCCCCGTCAGCAGCCCCCACACCGCCAGCACGATGCCCAGCGCCATCGGCAGCGACTGCGATTGCAGCAGTGGCGTGAGCAAGGCGAAAAAGCCCAGGAAGAACACCACGAACGCATCGCGGCGCGCGCGCAGCTCCAGGGTCTTGAGGGCCAGCAGCACGACCACCAGCGTCACGCCGGGCTCCGGGCCCAGCAGCGTGCGGTGGGTGTAGACCGTCAAGCCCACGGCCACCGCTGTGAGCGCGAGCCGCCACGGCCAGCCCGGCAGCGCGCGCCCCCGCCAGGCCAGCCAGCCGCGCCAGGCCAGCACGCCAAAAGCCAGCGCGCTGGTCCACCCCGGCACGTGGCCGGCCTGCAGCACGACGATCCCGCCGATCACCGTGAGCAGAAACAGGGTGTCGCGGGCCTCGCGCGGCAGGGCAGCGAGGCGCGGAAACAGCGCCGACGGGGTCAGTGGCATGCCAGGGCCTCCAGGCAGCGGCGGCGGTGGGCAGGCCCATGGTCCGGCTCGATGACGATAGCGGCTAGCCGCAGGCCGTAGCGCCGACCCTCGGCGTCGGCGCGCAGCACCCAGGCCGCCAGGCGTGAGCGCCGGGCTTCCAGCGACCCCAGGCCGCAGCAGGCCTCGTCGAGCCAGAGGTCGGCGGATGGCGGGGTGGGCTCGGCGGCGCGCACCAGCCAGCCCGCTGGGTTGCCATCGGTGCGCGCCGCCTTCTTCCACAGCACGCGAGTGGCGGCGTCTCCAGTGCGGTACGGACGCACGGCCTGTGGTGTCGCGTCGCCCGTGGCGGTATGCCGGATGGGTAGCGCTACGGGCTGTAAAGGCGCCGGCGTGGACAGCGAGGCCGTGGGCAGCGCCGGGGCGTCGGGTTCCGGCGCGGGGTAGACCGTGACGCTGCCTGCGGGGCGCCACACGCTCCAGAAGCGGACGACGCCCAGCGGGTACAGGGATTCGACCCGCAGCGGCGGCAGCGCGTGCCGTCCGCGCGTGGGCAGCACCAGCGGCAGCTCGATCGCCGTGCGGTCGCCCGCGGCGACGTCGGTGCCGGCCGCTGCCGCGCCGGGCTGCAGCCACTGCAGCGACACCGCCCAGCGCGGGTGGCGCCCGGGTGCCTCCAGCCACACCCGGGCCGGGATGAGGCGCCCGGCCCACGCCTCGCCGTCGATCGAAACCTGCAGCCGCAGCCCGCGCAGGTTGCCATGCCCGACGTGCACGCTCGCGGCGATGCTGCCGGCCAGCAGAAATGTCAGGCCGTAGCCCAGGTTGAGTTGGTAGTTGATGCTGCCCACCAGCAACAGCAGTAGTGTCAGCCCCAGCATCCAGCCCGCCCGAGTGGGCCACAGATACAGGTTGCGGTGCGTCAGCACGTGCTGCGCGGTGACGGGCAGGCGGGCCAGCCACCAGGCGCGCCATCGCTGCCGCCAGCCGCTGTGGGGTTGGGAGGGGGCGGCCATCGGGCTCACGGCAAGGGCAGGGCCTGCACCAGCGCGTGCAGTTGGCCGGCCGCATCGCGCCCCGCGCCGCTGACGGGCACGAGTCGGTGTGCGGCCACCGGCACCAGCACGTCGATCACGTCGTCCGGCACCACGTAGCGGCGCCCCTGCACCAGCGCGCGGGCGCGCGCGGCGCGCAACAGTGCCAAGCCCGCCCGGGGGCTGAGCCCGTGCACGAACCAGCGGCCGTCGCGCGTGGCCTCGAGCAGCGCCTGCACGTAGTCGAGCAGGGCGTCGCTGACCGTCACCGCCCCCGCGGCCTGCTGCAGTGCCCGCAGTCGGGTGCCATCGAGCAGCGCAGGCAGCCGTTGCAGCATGTCGCGCCGGTCTTCGCCCGCCAACAGCGCACGCTCGGCGCGGCGGTTGGGGTAGCCGAGTGATAGCCGCATCAAAAACCGGTCGAGTTGCGATTCGGGCAGCGCGTGCGTGCCGATTTGCTCGAACGGGTTTTGCGTGGCGATGACGAAAAATGGCTCGGGCAGCGCGTGCGTGACGCCATCGACACTGACCTGACGCTCTTCCATCGCCTCCAGCAACGCGCTTTGGGTGCGCGGGCTGGCGCGGTTGATCTCGTCGGCCAGCAGCACCTGGGCGAACAGCGGGCCCGGGTGAAAGACGAATTCTTGCCGCTGCCGGTCATAGACGGCCGCACCGGTGAGGTCGCTGGGCATCAAATCCGACGTGAACTGCACGCGCGCGAAGCGCAGCCCGAAGGTGCGCGCCAGCGCGTGCGCCAGCGTCGTTTTGCCCACGCCGGGCATGTCCTCGATGAGCAAGTGGCCACCTGCCAGCAAACACGTGACGGCGTCGCGCAGCACGTCGTCTTTACCCACGATGACCGTGGTAAGCTGATCGAGTAACGAGGCAATGAGGGGCCGGTTCGCATCCATGACTGCACGATACCGGAAAGCGTCACGCCGCGACGGCCCCGCGACAGACAAGCCATGAAACCGACCGGCTACTTCACGCACCCCCTCTGCGTCCGCCATGACATGGGGCCGGGGCACCCCGAGTGCCCGCAGCGCCTGGGCGCGATCGACGACCGCTTGCTCATCACCGGGGTGCTCGACGCGCTGGAGCAGCGAACCGCGACGCCGGCGGCGGTGGCCGAGTTGGAGCTGGCGCACGACCGGCTGCACATCGCCGCCATCCGCGGCCTGAGTGACGAGTTGCGCGAGCGCATTGCCGCCGGTGGGCCGTCGCACCTGTCGCTCGACCCCGATACCGCGCTCAACGTCCACACCTGGGAGGCGGCGCTGGCCGCGGCAGGGGCCGCGATCGACGCTACCGAGGCCGTGGTGGCCGGCGAGCTGGCCAACGCCTTTTGTGCCGTGCGCCCACCCGGGCACCACGCCTGCCGCAACCGCGCGATGGGCTTTTGCTTTTTCAACAATGTTGCCGTGGCGGCCAAATACGCGTTGCAGCGGCTGGGGCTGCAGCGGGTGGCCATCGTCGACTTCGACGTGCACCACGGCAACGGCACCGAGGACATCGTCGCGGGTGATGAGCGCATTCTAATGTGCAGCTTTTATCAGCACCCCTACTACCCCGAGTGGGACCACCGCGATGCGCCCAACCTGGTCAACGTGCCCGTGCCGGCCTACACCAAGGGCATGGACGTGCGCGAAATCGTCGAGATGATGTGGCTGCCTCGGCTGCAGGCGCACCGGCCGCAGCTGATCTTGATCAGCGCCGGGTTCGATGCGCACCGCGAGGACGACCTGGGTCAGCTCGCGTTGGTGGAGCAGGACTACGTCTGGATCACGCAGCGGCTGATGGAGGTGGCCAAGCGCCATGCCAAGGGCCGTATCGTCAGCGTGCTCGAAGGCGGCTATAACCTGAGTGCGCTGGCGCGCAGCGTCGAGGCACACGTGCGCACGCTGGCCGAGTTGTGATGGCTTTGCCGAGGAGACCCCCATGACGACCGATGCCCCCATCCTGTTGCACACCCGCGACGCGCGCGGCGTGCATACCCTCACACTCAACACGCCGCAATCGTTCAACGTGCTCAGCGAGGCGATGCTCGCCGCGCTGTCGGCCAAGCTGGACGACATCGCCGCCGACGAGGGCGCGCGCGTGCTCGTCATCGGCGCGGCGGGCAAGGCGTTTTGCGCCGGGCACAACCTCAAGGAAATGCGGGCTCGCCCGGAGCTTGCGTACTACCAGCAGCTCTTTGCCCAGTGCTCGCGCATGATGCTGCAGATCCAGCGCTTGCCGGTGCCGGTGATCGCCCGCGTGCAAGGGTTGGCGACGGCGGCGGGCTGCCAACTGGTGGCGCAGTGCGACTTGGCCGTGGCGGCGCAAGAGGCGCGCTTTGGCGTCAACGGCATCGACGTCGGGCTGTTTTGTGCCACGCCCAGCGTACCGCTGGTGCGCAACGTGCCGACCAAGGTGGCGATGGAGATGCTGCTCACGGGCGAGTTCATCAGCGCCGAGGAGGCGCGCCTGCGCGGGCTGGTCAACCGGGTGGTGCCAGCGGATGCGCTGGACGCCGAGATCGAGCGGCTGGTCAGCGCCATCCTGGCCAAGCCGCGCGCAGCCATTGCGATGGGCAAAGCGGTGTTCTACCAGCACCGCGAGACCGGCATCGAGGCCGCCTACCAACTGGCGGGCCAAACCATGGCTTGCAACATGATGCACGAGGTGGCCCAAGAAGGCGTGCAGGCCTTTATCGAAAAGCGTCCGCCCGCGTGGCGCGCGTCGGCCTGACGCGTCGCTGCCGACCGCCCTCCTTTTCAGCGTTGTTCGACCGACCGAGTCACCCATGAGCCGACCCCCCGCTCCCGCCCCGATCGACGACATCGGCGCCTGGTTGCAGACCTTTTTGCAGCCCGGCGCCCTGATCGAGCTGTCTGCGCTGGCCGTGTGTGTGGCGCTGAGCTGGGGCGTCGCGCGAGGCTTGAAACATGCGTTCAATCCCGACGCCGAGCGCTCGATTTGGTTTGGCCATCGCGGCATCGATGGGGTGCTGTTTCCGTTGCTATTGCTCGTGCTGGCGTATGCAGCGCGTGCGCTGACCGCGCTGTGGGCGCCGCCCGCGGTTTGGCGTGTCGCCGTTCCGGCGCTGCTGGCGCTGGTGGTCATTCGCATCGGCGTCAAGGTAATGGAAGTGGCGTTCCGCGGGGCGGCGTGGCTGCGCCCGGTGGAGCGCACCGTGTCGTGGTTGGCGTGGCTGGCGGCGGTGGCCTGGATCACGGGGTTGCTGCCGGTGGTGCTGGCCGAGCTGGACCAGATCACGTGGAAACTGGGCGGCACGACGATGTCGGTGCGCACCCTCATCGAGGGGGTGCTCAGCGCCGGCGCGGTGTTGATCGTGGCGTTGTGGATCTCGTCGGCCATCGAGGCACGGTTGCTGCAAGACGCGAGCGGCGAGTCGCTGTCGCTGCGCAAGGCCGCCAGCAATGCCACGCGCGCGCTGCTCCTGTTCGTCGGGTTGATGCTGGCGCTGTCCGCGGTCGGCATCGACCTGACGGCGCTGTCGGTGCTGGGCGGCGCGATCGGCGTGGGCATCGGCTTTGGCTTGCAAAAGCTCGCGGCCAACTACGTCAGCGGCTTCGTGATCCTGACCGAGCGCAGCCTGCGCATCGGCGACATGGTGCGGCTGGACACCTTCGAAGGGGTGGTGGCCGACATCAAGGCGCGCTACACGGTGATCCGCGCCGTCAGCGGGCGCGAATCGATCGTGCCAAACGAGATCCTGATCACGCAGCGGGTGGAGAACCTCTCGCTGTCCGATCCCAAGGTCTGGCAGTCCACGGTGGTCGGCGTGGCCTATGGCAGTGACGTCGAGCTGGTGCAGCGCCTGCTCGTGCAAGCCGCCCTAGAGCAGCCTCGCGTGTTGCGTGACCCGGCGCCGCTGGCGGCCCTGTCGGCCTTCGGTGCCGACGGGCTCGAGTTCACGCTGGGCTATTGGATCGCCGACCCCGAAAACGGCCAGCTCGGCCTGCGCTCGGCCATCAATCTGCGCATCCTGGCGCTGTTTCGCGAGCACGAGGTGGAAATCCCCTACCCGCAACGGGTGTTGCATGTGCGCCCGACGGAGGGTGGCGCGGGGGCGGCCATGCCGGTGCTTGCCGCGGCTCCCCAGGCGCCCGGCCACTGACGGGCTCGTGACGCGCGGGTCGGGGGCTTGTGACGTCCGCGCGCTCCCCCTATAATGAACAAAAAACGAACGGTCGTTCGTTTTTTCACGGGGTCCTCCCCGTACAATGCGAACGATTGACGTTGACGTAAACGTCAAGTCGGCGTCGTTCTCCACCACCCACAGGAGCCAGCATGAAGATTCTCGTCCCCGTCAAGCGCGTGGTCGACTACAACGTCAAGGTGCGCGTCAAAGCCGACGGCACTGGTGTCGATATTGCCAACGTCAAGATGAGCATGAATCCGTTCGACGAAATCGCCGTCGAGGAAGCCGTGCGCCTGAAGGAAAAGGGTGTGGCCACCGAGGTGGTGGCGGTGTCGTGCGGCGTGGCGCAATGCCAGGAGACGCTGCGCACCGCCATGGCCATCGGTGCCGACCGCGCCATCCTGGTCGAGACGGACGAGGAGCTGCAGCCGCTGGCAGTGGCCAAGATCCTCAAGGCCTTGGTGGACAAAGAGCAGCCGGGCCTGGTGATCCTGGGCAAGCAAGCCATCGACGACGACGCCAACCAGACCGGGCAGATGCTGGCGGCGCTGGCGGATTGGCCACAGGCGACGTTTGCCTCCAAGGTCGAGGTGCAGGGCGATGCGGTGGAGGTCACGCGCGAGGTCGACGGCGGACTGGAGGTGTTGCGGCTGACGCTGCCGGCCATCGTCACCACCGACTTGCGCCTCAACGAGCCGCGCTACGTCACGCTGCCCAACATCATGAAGGCCAAGAAAAAGCCGCTGGAGACCGTCAAGCCCGCCGATCTGGGGGTGGACGTGACGCCGCGCCTGAAGACCCTGAAGGTTGCCGAGCCGCCCAAGCGCAGCGCGGGCATCAAGGTGCCAGACGTTGCCACGCTGGTGGACAAGCTCAAGAACGAAGCCAAGGTCATCTGAGGAAAGGACACGCGCCATGACCATTCTCGTCATCGCCGAACACGACAACGCCACCCTCAAGGGCGCGACCCTCAACACGGTGGGCGCGGCGCTGAAGCTGCAAGCCGCCGGGGCCGGCGACATCCACGTGCTGGTGGCCGGGCACAACGCCGCAGGAGCCGCGCAAGCCGCCGCCCAGATTGCCGGCGTGGCCAAGGTGCTGCACGCCGACGGGCCCGCGCTGGCGCACGGTTTGGCCGAAAACGTGGCCGCTCAGGTGCTGGCCCTGGCCGCGGGCTACAGCCACATCCTGTTTCCGGCCACCGCGGGCGGGCGCAATGTCGCACCACGCGTGGCTGCCAAGCTCGACGTCGCGCAGATCAGCGACATCACCGCCGTCGTCGATGCGCACACGTTCGAGCGCCCGATCTATGCGGGCAACGCGATCGCGACGGTGCAAAGCGGCGATGCGCAGCATGTCATCACGGTGCGCACCACCGCCTTCGACCCCGCGGGCAGCGGCGGTGCGGCGCCCGTGGAGCCGGTGCCGGCGGTGGCCGACAGCGGCAAGAGCGCCTTCGTCAAGAGCGAGCTGGCCAAGAGCGACCGCCCGGAGCTGACAGCGGCCAAAGTCATCGTCTCGGGCGGGCGGGCGCTGGGCAGCGCCGAGAAGTTCAACGAGGTGATCACGCCACTGGCGGACAAGCTGGGTGCGGCGATCGGCGCCAGCCGCGCCGCGGTCGATGCGGGCTACGCGCCCAACGACTGGCAGGTGGGGCAGACAGGCAAGATCGTCGCGCCACAGCTCTACGTCGCCGTGGGCATCAGCGGTGCCATTCAGCACTTGGCGGGGATGAAAGACTCCAAGGTGATCGTGGCGATCAACAAGGACCCGGAAGCGCCGATCTTCAGCGTCGCCGACTACGGGCTCGAGGCCGACCTGTTCCAGGCCGTGCCGGAACTGGTCAAGGCGCTGTGACGCCCCATTCGATGGCTGGGCATCCGCGGGATGCCCTTTTTTTGCCCGAGGAGTGACCCCATGACTTTCAAAGCCCCCGTCAAAGACATGCTCTTTGCGATGGCGCACCTGGCGCAGCTGGACCAGATTGCCCAGATGCCTGGCTTCGAGGACGCCAACCTGGAGACGGCCCAGGCCGTGCTGGAAGAGTGCGCGCGTCTGAACGAGGAAGTGATCGCGCCCCTGAACTGGGAGGGGGACAAGAACCCCTCCTGGTGGCAAGACGGCGCGGTGCGCACCACACCCGGGTTTGCCGACGCCTTCCGCCAGTACGCCGAGGGTGGCTGGCAGGGCCTGCAACACCCGGCCGAGTTCGGTGGTCAAGGCTTGCCCAAGACGATCGGCGCAGCGTGTACCGAGATGCTCAATGCCGCCAACCTGAGCTTTGCCCTGTGCCCGCTGCTGACCGATGGCGCGATCGAGGCGCTGCTGACCGCCGGCTCGGACGCGCAGAAGGCGACCTACATCCCGCCGATGATCGAGGGCCGCTGGACTGGCACCATGAACCTGACCGAGCCGCAGGCGGGCTCGGACCTGTCGCTGGTGCGCACGCGCGCCGAACCCCAGCCCGACGGCACCTACAAGATCTTTGGCACCAAGATCTTCATCACCTACGGCGAGCACGATATGGCCGAAAACATCGTGCACCTGGTGCTGGCGCGCGTCACGGGGGCGCCAGAGGGCGTCAAGGGCATCAGCCTGTTCATCGTGCCCAAATTCTTGGTCAACCCGGACGGCAGCCTGGGCGCGCGCAACGACGTGCACTGCGTCAGCATCGAACACAAGCTGGGCATCAAGGCCAGCCCGACGTGCGTGCTGCAGTACGGGGACCACGGCGGGGCGATCGGCTATCTGGTCGGTGAAGAAAACCGCGGGCTGGAGTACATGTTCATCATGATGAACGCCGCGCGCTACGCCGTGGGTCTGCAGGGCATCGGCCTGTCCGAGCGGGCCTATCAGAAAGCGGTGCAGTACGCGCGCGACCGCGTGCAAAGCCGCCCGGTCGACGGCAGCGTGGCCGGCCCCGCGCCCATCATCCACCACCCGGACGTGCGCCGCATGCTCATGACCATGCGCGCGCTCACCGAGGGCTGCCGCGCGATGGCGACGGTGGCCGCTGCCGCTTATGACGCCGCGCACCACCACCCGGACGAATCGGTGCGGCGCCAGAACCAGGCCTTCTACGAATTCATGGTGCCGCTGGTCAAGGGCTACAGCACCGAGATCAGCCACGAGGTGACCAGCCTGGGTGTGCAGGTGCACGGCGGCATGGGTTTCGTGGAAGAGACGGGCGCGGCGCAGCACTACCGCGACGCCAAGATTTTGACGATCTACGAGGGCACGACGGCCATTCAGGCCAACGACCTGGTGGGCCGCAAGACGGCGCGCGACGGTGGAACGACGGCGCTGGCCATCGCCCGGCAAATCCAGGCCACCGAAGCGGCGCTGGCCGCCAGTGGCAGCGACGCCGCGCGCGCCGTGCAGGTGCGCCTGCAGGCGGCCCGCGAGGCCTACGAGCAGGTGGTGGCGTTCATTGCTGCGCAAGCCAAGGCCAACCCGGTGGCGGCGTACGCGGGCAGCGTGCCCTATCTGATGCTGGCGGGCAACCTGATGGCGGGCTGGCAGATGGCGCGCGCGCTGCTCGTGGCCGAGCGTGAGCTGGCCGCCGGGCGGGATGTCGCGTTCATGCAGGCCAAGATCGCCACTGCCCGCTTCTACGCCGACCACATCCTGACCCGCTGCGGCGGCTGGCGCGACAGCATCGTTGCGGGTCACGACGCCATCGCCGACATGGCGCTCGATACGTACTGAAGGAGCTTTCATGTCCCGTTTGCCCACTGTTTTGCAGCGCGTGCCGTTTCCCGTCATCGGCTCGCCGCTGTTCATCATCAGCAATCCCAAGCTCGTCATCGAGCAGTGCAAAGCCGGCATCGTGGGCGCCATGCCAGCGCTCAACGCGCGCCCGGCCTCGCAGCTCGATGAGTGGCTGGCCGAAATCACCGAGGCGCTCGATGCGCACAACCGCGCGCACCCAGATCAGCCCGCCGCGCCGTTTGCCATCAACCAGATCGTGCACAAGAGCAACGACCGGCTGGAGCACGACATGGCGCTGTGTGCCAAGTACAAAGTGCCCATCGTCATCACCAGTCTGGGCGCACGCGAGGACGTCAACCAGGCCGTGCATGGCTGGGGCGGCGTCGTGCTGCACGACATCATCAACAACACCTTCGCCCGCAAGGCCATCGAAAAAGGCGCCGACGGCCTGATCGCGGTCGCCGCCGGCGCGGGGGGGCACGCGGGTACCAAAAGCCCGTTTGCGCTCATCCAAGAGATCCGCCAGTGGTTCGACGGGCCGCTGGCCCTGTCGGGATCCATCGCGACGGGCGGTGCGGTGCTGGCAGCGCAGGCGATGGGGGCCGATTTCGCTTACATCGGCTCGCTGTTCATCGCCACACACGAGGCACGCGCCAGCGACGCGTACAAACAGTGCATCGTGGAGTGCAACTCGGACGACATCGTCTACACCAATCTGTTCACCGGTGTGCACGGCAACTACCTCAAGCCCTCGATCCGTGCGGCGGGGTTGGACCCGGACCATCTGCCCGAGAGCGATCCGAGCAAGATGAATTTCGCCTCGGCAGGCGCCAAGGCCTGGAAGGACATCTGGGGCTGTGGTCAGGGTATTGGTGTGGTGGATGCGGTGCGCCCGGCGGCCGAGGTGGTGGCGCGCCTCAAACAAGAGTACGACGAGGCTCGCGCGCGCCTGTGCGCGGGGGCGTGAGCCGGGTTGACCGCCGCGCTGGTCTGTATCAGGCCAGTGTCGACAGCGGCAGAGGAGCGCTGCCCTCTGGGCCCCAGGCGGCACGCACGGCGGCCAGCAGCTCGGTCTGTGCCGTCAGGGGGTCATCGATGGCGATGACGTGCCTGTGCGGCATCGAGCGCAGCCAGGTGAGCTGCCGCTTGGCCAGTTGGCGCGTCGCGGCGGCCCCACGCTCTTGCAGCGCGCGCCGTTCGTCAACGCTCAGCGTGTCGCGCCCCTGCGCGGCGGCGGCGTCGAGCGCCTCCCACGCCTGTCGGTAACCCACGCATCGCATCGACGGCAGCCCTGGGTGTACGTCGCCGCGCGCGCGCAGGGCGCGCACCTCATCGAGCAACCCATCGTCCAGCATGGCGGCAAAGCGGGCCTCGATGCGCTGATGCAGCCAGGCGCGCTCGCGCGGCTCCAACGACAGCAGGTGCCCCGGCAGGCCATCGATGAGCAGCGCGGGGCGAGCGTCTCCCTGCTCGCCGTGCTTTCGCTCCTCGCCCCCCCAGCGCCGCTGCAGTGCCGACAACGGCTGACCAGTGGTGTACCACACCTCCAGCGCCCGACCGATGCGTTGCGCGTCGGTCGGCGGCAGCCGCGCCGCGGTGAGCGGATCGACCCGCGCCAGTTCGGCGTGCAACGCCGGCCAACCGTACTGCCGCGCCCGTGCCTCGATGGCCGCGCGCACGGCCGGTTGGGCCGGGGGCAGGTCGTCCAACCCCTCGAACAGCGCCTTGAAATACAGCATCGTTCCCCCGACCAACAATGGCCATCGCCCGCGGGCGCGGATGTCGGCCAGCAGCCGCCGCGCATCGCGAACGAACTCGGCGGCGCTGTAGGCGTGCGTCGGTTCCAGAATGTCGATCAGGTGGTGCGGCACCGCCGCGCGCTCGACTGCCGTGGGCTTGGCCGTGCCGATGTCCATGCCGCGGTACACCAGCGCCGAGTCCACGCTGATGATCTCCACCGGCCAGCGCGCGGCCACCGCCAGCGCCGCTGCCGTCTTGCCGCTGGCCGTGGGCCCCGCCAGCGCCAGCCAGGCGGCGGTCGGTGCGGTATCGGTGGGGTGGAGGGGAGGGGCAGTCATGGGTCCGCGATTATCGCGGCCGCACTGGCGAGCGCACCTCCCCATGGCGCTGCACCAGTGTCCAAGCCACGGTGGCGATGACCACGGACCAGAACCACAGACCGTTGGTGAGCGGGTACACCCCACCGTCGGGGCCAGTGGACATGTGCTGGCCCAGCCAGGTGCCCATGCCAAAGGCGGTGAGCATCATGATGAAACCCGCCAGCGCCGACGCCGCCCCAGCCGCCTGTGGGAATGGCGAGACGGCACCGCTTTGGCCGCAGGGCTGGTGCACGCCGTGCGCCAAGATGAACAGGTAGTACGGTCCCATGATGGCCCAGGTGTGGTGCCAGCCCAGCAGCGCCAGCACGCCGCACAGCGTGCCGCCGGTGAGGGTAAAGCCCGCCGCCAGCGCTACCGTGCGCCGCACACCCCAACGTGGAATCAAGCGCCGGCACAACACGGTGCCCGCGATGTAGACGGCTGACATCGACAGCATCAGCAAGCCGTACTGGGTTTTGCTGAGGCCCAACACCGTGATGAAGACGAACGACGAGGTGGCGAGAAACGTAAACAGTCCGCCATACGAGGTGGCGGCCAGCAGCGCCCAGGCCCAAAACGTCGGGTGACGCGCGATGCGAGCCCAGATGCGCAGCATCTCGCGCGGTTGCAGGGCACGCGGGTTGGGCGCGGGCAGCGTCTCGCGAAAGCGCAGCGCCACCAGTGCCAGCGCCAACGCCGAGAACACCGCCAGTGCCCCGAGCGTGACGCGCCAGCCGTAGTGCTCCGTCAGCCAACCGCCCAGAGGGCCGCTGATGCAGGCGAAGATGCCCAGCCCGGTCAGGCCACGCGACATCATGCGCGCGCCTTCGGTCGGGCCATACAGGTCGCGCACGATGGCGCGCGCGCCCATGACCGAGGCACCCATGGCCGCCCCCTGAACGATGCGCCACAGAATGAGCTGCTCGATCGTGGTGGCCAGTGTGTTGCCGATCGAGGCCAGCGTGTACGCCGCCAGACCGACCATCAGCACCGGGCGGCGGCCGAAGCGGTCGGAAATCGGCCCCCACACGAGCTGGGCGGCACCGAACGACAGCAGCAAGGCGGTCAGCGTCGCCTGGACCTGGGCCATGGGGGCACCAAAGGCGGCCGTGACGGCCGGCAACGCGGGCAGGTACAGGTCGGTGGCCAGCGGCTGGATGCCCAGCAGCAGCGAAAGGAAGACGACGACCCACCCCGGTGTCATGGGGGGCGTGCCGGTAGCGGATGCGTGCATGACAGGATGCTACCAAACGCAGCCCGCGTGCAGGCCTGGGCGCGAGCCGTCCGGCGTCGCCTCAGCGACCGCGCAGAAACAGCGCGTCGAGCTCTTGGAGGCTGAGCTGGCGCCAGGTCGGGCGCCCATGGTTACACTGGTCGCTGCGCTCGGTGGCTTCCATCTGGCGCAGCAGGGCGTTCATCTCCTCCACGGTGAGGCGGCGATGGGCGCGCACCGCGCTGTGGCAGGCCATGGTCGCCAGCAGCTCGTTGCGCGCACGCTCCAGTACCCGGCGGCCGCCGCCGTGCTGCTCCAGTTCTGCCAGCACCGCGCGCGCCAGGGCCACCGCATCGGCGTGGGCCAGCAGCACGGGCACGGCGCGCACCGCCAGTGTCTGTGGCGACAACGGCACCACCTCCAGCCCCAACCGCTGCAGGTCGTCGGCGCAGCGCTCGGCGCAGGCCACCTCCAGCGGGGTGGCGGCAAACGTGGCCGGGATGAGCAGCGGCTGGCTCGGCATGGCCGTCTCGCCCAGCTGGTCGAACTGTGCTTTGAGCCGCTCGTACACGATGCGCTCGTGCGCGGCGTGCATGTCCACCAACACCAGGCCGTGGGCGTTTTCGGCCAGGATATAGATGCCGTGCAGTTGCGCCAGTGCTCGGCCCAGCGGCCATTCGCCGTTCGCTGGGGCGTCCGTGGCGACCGCGGCGGTGGGGGGCGGCGGGAATATCGGGACGGCGGGCTCGGATGGGCGCAGCGGCGGGTCGGGCCAGCCGGGCAAGCGCGGCAGCGGCTCGCGCACGCCCAGGTCGAGGCCGACCGGCCGCTGGTAGCGGGTGGTGTCCCAGTCCCCGGGGCCGCGCGGCAGCGGGGAGGGCACGGGTGCGGGTGCAGCGGGCGCGGGGGTGGCCGTGGGGCCGATGGTGCGGCTGCGGGGGGTGGCCAAGGCAGCTTCGACCGCGCGCTGCACCGCTTGGTGCACGGCGCCGCTGTCGCGAAAGCGCACCTCGATTTTGGTCGGGTGCACATTCACGTCCACCGCACGCGGATCGAGGGTGAGGAACAGCACGTACGCCGGCTGGCGCTGGCCGTGCAGCACGTCGTCGTAGGCGCTGCGCACGGCGTGCGTGATCACGCGGTCGCGCACGTAGCGGCCGTTGACGTAGGCAAACTGGCGGTCGGTGCGTGCGCGGGCTGCATCGGGCAGGCCGATCAGGCCGTGCAGCGACAGTGGCCCGGCACTGGCCTGCAGCGGAAGGCTGTCGCCCACGAAATCGCTGCCCAGCGCGTCGGCGATGCGGCGCTGCCACGCGAGTGTGGCGTCCAGATCGGTGCACGCGCGCCACTGCTGCACCAGCCGCCCCTCGTGCCAGATGGCAAAGCCCACGTCGGGGCGCGCCAGGGCGTGGCGGCGCACGGCTTCGATGCAGTGGGCCAGCTCGGTGGCGTCGCTTTTGAGAAATTTGCGCCGCGCGGGGGTGGCGTAGAACAGCTCGCGTACCTCGACCGTGGTGCCGGGTGGGCGGGCCGCCGGCCGCAGTTCGCCGCTGCGGGCGTCCAGGCTCCACGCGTGGCCATCGGGGTCGTCGGCCGGGCGCGACACCAGCGTCACCTCGGCGACCGAGGCGATGGCGGCCAACGCCTCGCCACGAAAGCCCATCGTGAGCACGGATTCGAGTTCCGCCAGGTCGCGGATTTTGCTGGTGGCGTGGCGTTGCACGGCGGCGGGCAGTTCCTCGCGTGGGATGCCGATGCCGTCGTCCTCCACCGCGATCAGGCGCACACCGCCACCAGCCAGGCGCACCGTGATCTGGCGCGCGCCCGCGTCGAGGGCGTTGTCGACCAGCTCGCGCACGACGGAGGCGGGCCGCTCGACCACTTCGCCCGCAGCGATCTGGCTGATGAGCTCGTCGGGCAGGGGGCGGATGGCGCGGCGTGGGATGGGGGCGTCGGGGCTCATCAGGTGGACCGATTGCGCGCCAGTGGCGGGTTGCGCTCGAAGTAGCGCCGGATGCCGCGCTCCAGCGCCTCGGCGATGCGCGCCTGAAACGCCGGGTCGCGCAGTCGGCGCTCTTCGTCGGGGTTGCTGATGAAGGCGGTCTCCACCAGCACGCTGGGGATGTCGGGCGCGCGCAGCACGGCAAAGCCGGCTTGTTCGACGCGCGGCTTGTGCAGGACGCTAACTCGCTCGATCTCGCGCAGCAGGGTGGCGCCTAAGCGCAGGCTGTCGTTGATCTGCGCGGTCATGCTCATGTCGAGCAGCGTGCGTTGCACGGTCACGTCCTTGACGTTGACGGGTAGGCCGCCGATGCGGTCGGCGGCGTTTTCGCGGTTGGCCAGCCAGCGCGCGGCGGCGCTCGACGCCCCGCTGTCGCTGAGGGCATAGACGCTGGCACCGCGTGGGCGCGGGGTAAAGAAAGCGTCGGCGTGGACGCTGACGAGCAGATCGGCTTGCACGCGGCGCGCCTTTTGCACGCGCACGTGCAGCGGCACGAAGAAGTCGGCGTCGCGCGTCATGAACACGCGCACCGGGTTGCCCTGGATGCGCGTGCCATCCAGGCGTTCGCGCAGGCGGTGCGCGATGGCCAGCACGACGTCTTTTTCCCGGGTGCCGTCGGGGCCGATCGCGCCGGGGTCTTCTCCCCCGTGGCCGGGGTCGAGGGCGACGATGATGAGGCGCTCGCTGGGTGCGCGGCGGGGGCCGTCGGGGCTGGGCGTGGGGCGGGCCGCCGGGGCGCGTTCAGCCGGCGGTGGCGCCGGGGGCGGGGCGACTTCTTGCCGTTCGCGGCGCGCAATCAAGTCGGCAATGGGGTCTTCGTCCACAGCGGGCGGCCCAGCGGTGTGGGTGGACGGTGATATGGCCGCGTCGGCCCCGGACGTTGGCGCCGGGGCGCGTGCCACGTGGCGTGCGATCAGCTCTTCCAGGGGGTCCGGCGGGGTCAGCGGGTACAGGTCCAGCACCAGCCGGTGCTGGTACGCGGCCACCGGCTCGAGCTGGAATACCTGCGGCCCGACCGGTTGTTTGAGGTCGAGCACCAGCCGCACCGTGTCAGGGTCGTAGAGTCCCACGCGCACGCGCGCCACGAATGGGTCGTCGGGCTGGATGCGCTGTACCAGCTCTTGCAAACTGGGCAGCAGGTCGGCACCCCGGATGTCTACCGCCAGCCGCGGCGGGTCAGCCACGTACAGGGGGGTGGCCTGCAAGGCGGTGTCGGACTCGATGGTCACACGCGTGTAGTCGCGTGCGGGCCACACCCGCACGCCTACCACGCGCGCGGCCCAGGCGGGCCAGCTGCCCCCCAATCCTGCCAGCACCAGCAGTGCGTGCAGGTGTCTCATCAGGGCGCGGCGTTCGGCGTTCAGCGATCGGCTCATGCAGCGGTGTCGAGCAGGGCCACGCCACGCGCGGAGCGGGTGCTGAGGGTGATGTGTCGGCCACCGTCGTCGGTGTGCCGCAACAGCAGGTCGAGGTCGGGCATGGGCAACAGCGGGCCGGCCTTGTCCGGCCATTCGACCAGCTTGAGCCCGCGCCCGGCGAACAGTTCCCGCAGGCCCGCGTCCTCCCACTCGCGCGGGTCGTCGAAGCGATACAGATCGGCGTGCCAGGCGGGCAGGGGGCCGCCCCACGCAGGGGTGGCGGGCAGCTCATAGGGCTCGACCAGGGCATAGGTCGGGCTCTTGATGCGCCCCGTCACGCCCAGCGCCCGCAGCAGGTGGCGCACGAAGGTGGTCTTGCCCGCGCCCAGCTCGCCGCGCAGGGTCAGCAGCGCGTCGGCCAGCGACGCGTCGGCCTGCATGGCTGCAGCCAGCCGTTGTGCCAGGCGCGCGGTGTCGTCCTCGCTGGCGGCAAGCCAGTCGCGCGTGGCGGTGGGCGGGGGCGTGGGGGACGAAGACATGGATCTTTCTCGGGGACTTCCTACAATCGCGGCGCATGCAGCCAATACCCACGCCGAGCGGGGCCGATGCGCCCGTCCAGCCGACACCGGACACCGGCGTCGCTTGGATCGAGCGCATCCGCGGCTGGGCGCGCGCGCTGGGATTTTCCCAGATCGGCGTCAGTGCCGTCGACCTGTCGCATGCCGAGCCTGGGTTGCTGGCCTGGTTGGCCGCAGGCTTTCATGGCACGATGGACTACATGGCGCGCCATGGGCTGCGGCGCGCCCGCCCGGCGGAGTTGGTGCCGGGCACGCTGAGCGTGATCACCGCGCGCATGGACTACTTGCCGCGTGACGCGGGCGAGGACTGGCGCGCGCGCGAGTGGGCGCGGCTGGCCGACCCGGACGCTGCCGTCGTGTCGATCTACGCCCGCGGACGCGACTACCACAAGGTGCTGCGGCGGCGGCTGCAGCAGCTCGCGCAGCGCATCGAGGCCGAGTGGGTCGCGGCGGGGCAGCCCGCGCCCAAAACGCGCGTGTTTACCGACTCGGCACCGGTGCTGGAGGTGGAGCTGGCCACGCGCAGTGGCCTGGGCTGGCGCGGCAAGCATACGCTCGCGTTGCACCGCGACGCGGGGTCGATGTTTTTTCTGGGCGAGATTTTTATCGACCAGGCGCTGCCGCCCACGCCTGCGCACCCGGCGCACTGCGGTCGCTGCCAGGCGTGCATCGACGTGTGCCCGACGGGCGCCATCGTCGCGCCGTACCGGCTCGATGCGCGCCGCTGCATTTCGTACCTGACGATCGAGCACGAGGGGCCGATCCCCGTGCCGCTGCGCCGTGCGCTGGGTAACCGCATTGTCGGCTGCGACGATTGCCAGTTGATTTGTCCCTGGAACAAGTACGCGCGCCGCAGCCCGCTGCCGGATTTCGACGCCCGCGACGCGCTGGCCGCCCCGCGACTGCTGCCGCTATGGGCCTGGTCGGAGGGCGAGTTTTTGCGCCACACCGAGGGCAGCGCCATCCGGCGCATCGGCTACCAGCGCTGGCGGCGCAACCTGGCCGTGGCGCTGGGCAATGCGCGCGCGGCTGCCCGTGCGCGGGGCGACACTGCGCAGCAAGCCGCGATCGAGTCGGCGCTGGCCCCTGCGCTGGCCGACCCCGACACGCCCGTACTGGTGCGCGAGCACGTCGCCTGGGCCCTGATGGACTAGGATGACGCCATGAGCGCCGATCGCCGTGATCCCTTGGTCGCCATCCCCGCCCGGCGTGGGCCCCTGGCCGCGCTGGCCCACTGGGGCGAGTGGCTGCGCTTGACGGGCCGGGTGCTGGCGTGGGCGTGCATGGCGTCCAGCTACCGCGGCGCGCGCTGGCACGCGCTGGCCGAGCAACTGGTCGCCGCTGCCGTGCCCGCGGTGTGGTGGTATGCCGTGCTGTCGGCGCTGTTCGGGCAAGTGCTCATCCGTATCGTGGTCGTCACCGCCATCAGCTATGGGCTGACGCAGTATGCGGTCGAGATGGTGGTGCGGGTGCTGGTGCTGGAGCTCATTCCCCTGACGGCGGCGTTGTTCGTCTTGTTGCGCGTCACGGTGGGCCACGGGCGGGCGCTGCAAGCCCTGCGCGACGGCGGCACGTTCGATGCACTGCGCCGCGCTGGGCAGGATCCGCTGCGCGAGCTGGCCTTGCCGCGCGTGCTCAGTGGGGTGTTTGCCACGCTGCTGCTCGTGATGCTGAGCGCCGTGCTGGCGCTGGTGCTGGCCTATCTCAACCTGTACGGCTTCACGCCGTGGGCCCTGGCCCCCTACACGCGCGCCGTCGGACATGTCTTTTCCCCCGCGGTCGCGTTGATCTTCGTGTTCAAGACGCTGGGGTTTGCGCTGGCGATCTCGCTGGTGCCCATGGTGGCGGCGTTCGAGTCGTCGCCCCAGGGCGACGTGCGGGCGCTGGTGCGCACCGCCGCCGTTCTGTTGCTGGTGGAGCTGCTGTCGCTGATCGGCAACTATTATTGAGCCCATGAACCCGGTGTCCGACTCCCCGCCGCCAGCCCATGCCGATCGGGAGCCGCCCGCGATCGCGGCGGCCGTCGAGCGCCGCGCGCGCGGCCTGCTGGTGCTGCTGGGTGTGCTGCTGTTGGCCTCGACGCTGTATGTGCTGTACGCGCGTGGCGTGTTCGAGCCGACGCAGACCCTGGTGCTGACCGCCGACGACGCCGAGGGCGTGGCGGTGGGCATGGACCTGACGTTTTCGGGGTTTCCCATCGGGCGCGTGCGCCGCATCGAACTGGCCCCCGACGGGACGGTGCGCATCGTGATCGACGTGGCGCGGCGCGAGGCGCACTGGCTGCGCGAGGGCAGTGTCTTCACCATGGAGCGGGGGCTGGTCGGCGGTGTGCGCCTGCGGGCTTACACCGGTGTGCTGGAGGGGCCGCTGCTGCCCGACGGGGCGCAGCGGCCGGTATTGCGCGGCGACGCGCTGGCCGACTTGCCGCGCATGGTCAACACTGCGCGCGAGCTGCTGGAGCAGATCAAAGCCATGACCGCCGCCGACGCACCGCTCAACGCCAGTCTGCGCGAGCTGCAACAGCTGCTCGCCCGTGCCAACGGGCGCGAAGGGGTGTTGGGCGTGCTCATGGGCAACGATGCCGACCGCCAGCGCGTGACCGCAGCCGTGGACGATGTGCGACGCCTGTTGCAGCGCCTGCAAGGGGTGGCCGAGCGCGCAGAACGCCTGGTGCAGCAGGCCGATCAGCGCGTCTTTGGCGCGCAAGGGCTGGCCGACGACGTGCAGGGCGGTGTGCGGCAGGCGCGCGAGCTGCTGCTCGATTTGCGCGCCACGCTGCAGCGGGTGGATGCGGTGCTGGTCGAGGCGCAGGGTGTGGCGGCCAACGCGCGCACCGCCACCCAAGACCTGGACGCGCTGCGCGCCGAGGTCGAAACCACGCTGCGCCGCGTGGACGGCATGATCCTCGACATCCAGCGCCGCTGGCCGTTCGGCACCAACCCCGAGTTGCGCCTGCCATGAGCCGACGAAAAGCCCCCTGGTCGATGCTGACCCGTTGGCTGGCCGTCGGCGTCATGGCCGCCCTGACCGGCTGTGCGGGCACGCCGCCGCCCGTTTGGCAGCTCGACGTGCGCCAAGCCGTCGAGCAGGCAATGGCCGCGACGCTGGCGGGTCAGGCAAGGGTGGCTCAAGCCCAGTGGCACCGGGCACTCCAGGCCGCCGCCGCCACCGGCCGCGCCGACGTGCTGGCCCACGTGGCGTTGTCGCGCTGCGCCGTCGAGCAAACCGCGCTCGTGTGGGATGGGTGCACTGCCGCGCAGCCCTACCTGCCCGATGCTGGGCCCGCGTTGCAGGCATACGCCGCGTGGCTCGCATGGCCCGATGTGCCCACGACTGCGCCGACCGTGACCGCGCTGCCGCCCGCCCACCAGCCCGTGGCCCAGCGGCTGCTCCAGAGGGCGCCTCCTGGTGAGTTGGTGCTGGCGTTGCAGTCGGTGCCCGACCCGCTCGCTCGGCTGGTTGCGGGCAGCGTCGCGTGGCGGGCAGGCCGGCTCGATGCGGCCGGCGTGGCCGTTCTGGTCGATACCGCTTCGGCGCAGGGCTGGCGGCGGCCGCTGGCGGTCTGGTTGGGGGTACAGGCCCGCCTGGCTGATGCCGCCGGGGACGCCGAGGCTGCGGCGCGTGCCCGTCGTCGGCAAGCATGGGTTCTGCGGCCAGAGGCGCCCCCGACGGACCAGGGGCGTTGAGCTCCCCGGGCCCCGGTGCAGCTCGCTCTTGCGGCACAATCCGCGTGTGGCAACCTTTGCATTCGCCGCACCTTTTGGCTTTCTATCGTTTCAGTCGGCTGGTGTGACTCTGCCGCTGAACATACCTCCCCATCGGATCGTTCTTCATGAAAACCAAATACCACCTCAATAAGCGCTCCCCCCATCGTTTGGGGTCGTCCACGTCGTCGGCAGCCACGGGTGGGTCGGTCATCGCGCTGGTCGATGAACGCTACTTGGTCTGGCTCGCGTCTCAGGTCACCGGAACGCAGCACAACACGCTGCAGCGCGGATCGCTGGCTGGCGTGCTGGCGCACCTGGCCCGGCTCGCGGGCGCCGAAGCCCCCTTGCTGCGCACGCTACTCTTCAGCGACGCGTCGCCGACCGAGCTGCACGACGACATCGTGGTGCGGCTGGTACCGCGACACTCGACCGACGGTGGGCTGTCGCTGGTGCGCGCGCTGGGGCAGGAGATCGTCCAGTTGGCGCGCCACGGCGCGGGTTGGCTGCTCGTCGCCAGCGATGACGAGCGCCTGATTCCCTATCTGGACGAAGCGCAGTCCTGGGGTGCGCGGCTGGTGCTGGTGGCGGATGACGCGGTGCACGACTTCGGCCACTTGTCGAAGGAAGACCCGAGCTGGGCCCGGCTGCTGATGCAGGCCGACCGCCGTGTGGCCGTGCCCATGAGCGCCTGGAGTGCGCTGACCACACCGGGTGTGGGCTACGCTGTGCCCCGCGCCAGCGGGGCAGAGGCCGACGACATCGATGCCGGCCAGCGCTCGGTGCCGCCCTCGCGCGCCCCGGCCGAGCCCGACGACCACTGGCGTGCGGAGGTTTCGCGCATCATCCAGTCGTGGTGGGACGACGAGCCTGAAGACGGGCGGCAGGAACTGGCCGATGCCATGCGCGGGCAGATCGGCGTGCCGCCAGAAGCCGACCGACGCATCCTGATGCGTGTGCGGCACGAACTGGGGCGCAACCTGACGTTCCCCGAAAAGCGCGCCATGCGTGAGATGGTGCGCGCGGTGGTGTTGGGCCAGCCCGACGCCGATACCGATGCGGCGCCGGCACCGGCGCTGGCCGCCGCCGCTGACTGACCGTCGTCGCTGTCGGCCATGTCCGATGATCGTGCCGCCGAACCGCAGCCGCAGCGGGCCAGCGACGAGGCGCAGGCGCTCGGGGCGGAACTGGCCGCTTGGTTCCAGACCCCGCCGGGGCGCTATCTGCTCGATTGGGAGCGCGCCCGCTTTGCCGACGCGGTGGCCGATGCGTTTGGATACCATGCGCTGCAACTGGGCCTGCCGCCACTGGACGCGCTGGCCAACAACCGCATGCCGCATCGCTGGCTGGCGCTGCCCGAAGCGCCCGGCGGCGTTGCCTGGTCGATGGAGGGTGGCCCGGCCCGTCCGGTCGACCTGGTCACGCACGCGGCCGCGTTGCCGTTTCCAGCCGCCAGTCTCGACCTCGTGCTGCTGCCCCACACCCTGGAGCTCAGTGCCGACCCACATGCCGTGCTGCGCGAGGTCGAGCGCGTGCTGGTGCCCAACGGCCGCGTCATCGTCAGCGGCTTGAATCCCGCCAGCTGGTGGGGCATGCGGCAGTACCGCGCGCATGCGGCGACGCGCCTGGGGTTAGGCCAAACGCGCCTGGCGCGGCTATACCTGCCGGAGGCGGGCGCCTTCATTGGCCCGTGGCGCTTGTGCGACTGGCTGCGCCTGCTCAGCTTCGAGGTCGAGGCCATCGAGCGCGGCTGCTACCGGCCCGCCGTGCGGTCCGAACGCTGGTTGCAGCGCTTCGATTGGATGGACCGGCTCGGGCCGCGCTGGTGGCCGCTTTTGGGTGCGGTTTATTTCATCGTGGCGGTCAAGCGCGTGCGCGGCATGCACCTGCTCGGGCCCGCGTGGCGGCCTACCCGCGCCGCCGCGGCGCCCGCGGTGGTGGCACGGCGCGACCGCGACACCCCGAGTTTGTCATGACCGAAGTCACCATCTACACCGACGGCGCCTGCAAGGGCAACCCCGGCCCCGGGGGCTGGGGGGCGCTGCTGCGCGCCGGTGGCACCGAAAAAGAACTTTGCGGCGGCGAGTCGCTGACCACCAACAACCGCATGGAACTGCGCGCCGTCATCGAAGCGCTGGCAGCGCTCAAGCGCCCCTGCCGCGTGCACGTTTATTTGGATAGCGAGTACGTGCGCAAGGGCATCACCGAATGGCTGCCCGGTTGGAAGGCCAAGGGCTGGAAGACCGCGTCCAAACAACCGGTCAAAAACGCCGACCTGTGGCGCCAACTCGACGAGCTGGTGCACACCCGCGGGCACCGCATCGAGTGGCACTGGGTGCGCGGCCACACCGGCGACCCCGGCAACGAGCGCGCCGATGCACTCGCCAATCGGGGGGTGCCGCGCTAGTGGCGGTGTTTGCCTCGGGTTTACACGCGAGTAACGTGGCTGGGCTACAGTTGAGACTCGCCGGCTGATACGGTTAGCCCTGCTCATTCACGGGAGATGCCCATGCCCCAGGTCCGTCCGCGCATCCATGCCATCGTGGCCGTCTTGGGGCTGGCCGTGATGGTGGCGGGGGCAGCGGGTGGCGCGTCAACAGCGGCCACTGGCGCCGCGTTGGGATCCCCTTTACCGTCGCTGGCTAGTTGAGCCACTCTGCTTGTCTGGTCATATACGCATCATTTTGAGCCGTATATTCGACGTCTTTTCAGTTGTATTGACGTTCGATCTGAATGCCCTTATGCTCACCGCCAAGCAATCGAACCAGTACAACAATGTCCAGCGACCGACTCCCGGAGATGACCCAGGCGCAGCGCGATCGGCTCGCGTTCGTCGAGTTGCGTCTGCGGTTCGTCGGCGAGATTCGCCGGCAGGACTTGGTGACGCGCTTCGGCATCCAGGCCGCAGCGGCCACGCGGGACATCGCCCAGTACAAGGAGCTGGCCCCTGGTAATATGGAGTACGACACCAAGGGCAAGGTCTACGTCCGCGCCGCTTGGTTTCGCCCCCTGTTTGACTTCCCCACCGAGCGGATCCTCACTTGGTTGTCCCAGGGCTACGGTGACGGCGAGCCGATCCGGTGGAAGGGGATCGTGGCGCAAGAGGGCACCAGCCTGCCGGGCAAGATCGATCTGGAGATCCTGTCGGTTCTGACGCGCGCCATTCATCAGGGTGCGGCCGTTGAGGTCGCCTATCGCGCACTGTCGAGCGGGCTGACGACCCGGGAGATCGTCCCGTTCGCACTGGCCGACAGCGGCCTTCGTTGGCACGTCCGCGCTTTCGACCGGAAGAGCGGTGAGTTCCGCGACTTCGTGCTGGGCCGCCTCGACGCCGCCCGCATCCTGCCCGGCCCTGTGGCCGACCACGAAAAGCCCGATCAGGACATCCAGTGGAACCGGATCACCGAGCTCGAGCTCGTGCCGCACCCGGCCAACGTGCAGCACCCCGACACCATCGAAGCCGAGTACGGCATGGAGAACGGTGTGTTCAAGGTGCGGGCCCGTGCGGCGATGGCCGGCTACCTGTTGCGCCGCTGGAACGTGGACTGCACCGAAGATCACAGCCTCAAGGGTGGCGAGCACCACCTGTGGCTCCGCAATCGCCAGGCGCTGTACGGCATCACGAACCTGGAGCTCGCACCGGGCTACGACAACCCCGAACAAGGAGGTTGAAGGTGCTGAAGCTCGAACATATCCAGAAGAGCGCGGCCATCTCGGGCCTGGAGCCCGGGCAGGTCGTGCGCATCGTCACGACCGAGCCAGTCGGAGACAACGCCCTCACCGTTTACTACAAGACTGCAGACGGCACGCTGCGCGAGCGGATGCTGTTCCGCACCGACGAGGCCAAGCTGTCGCTGGCCGAGGCCGGTCGCCCTTGGGCATTCGACGCTCCCGGCGAAGACTTCAAGCTCGCGGCCGAGGCCTACCGGATCCACCTGGCCCACCTGTTCGATCCGATGATGGCGGTGCACACGTCGAACGTGGAGCC
>DYIC01000063.1 GCA_020723845.1 Hydrogenophaga sp. | reverse complement strand
CTTACGGTGGGACTTTCACCCACAAGAGTGCGCCCGTGCCGGGCGCACATGAAAAAAGCCCGGCGGGGATTCCCGTCCGGGCTTCGGCTTCGCCCCGGGTCGAACCGGGGGCGAGAGGCGGCGTCAGCCGTTGTTTTGGCTGTCGAGCTTGGCACGCAGCAGCGCCCCCAGGTTGGTGGTGCCAGCGTTGCCCGTGGCTTGGCTCAGGCTGGCCATCGCTTCTTGCTGGTCGGCGGCGTCCTTGGCCTTGATCGAGAGCTGGATGTTGCGGTTCTTGCGGTCGACGTTGACGATCACGGCGGTCACTTCGTCACCGACCTTGAGCACGTTGCGCGCATCTTCGACGCGGTCACGCGAGATTTCGGAGGCGCGCAGGTAGCCCACCACATCGTTGCCCAGGTCGATTTCCGCACCCTTGGCATCGACGCTCTTGACGGTACCGGTGACGGTGGCACCCTTGTCGTGAACCGACACGAAGGTCGTGAACGGATCGGCGTCGAGCTGCTTGATCCCGAGGCTGATACGCTCGCGCTCGACGTCCACGCCCAGCACCACCGCCTCGACTTCCTGGCCCTTCTTGTAGTTGCGCACGGCCACTTCGCCCGGCTCGTTCCACGACAGGTCGGACAGGTGCACCAGACCGTCGATGCCGTTTTCCAGGCCGACGAAGACACCGAAGTCGGTGATCGACTTGATCGGCCCTTTGACCTTGTCGCCACGCTTGTGCGTGTCGGCAAATTCTTGCCAGGGGTTGGGCTTGCACTGCTTCATGCCCAGGCTGATGCGGCGCTTGTCTTCGTCGATGTCGAGCACCATGACCTCGACTTCGTCGCCGATGGAGACGACCTTGTTCGGGGCCACGTTCTTGTTGGTCCAGTCCATCTCGGAGACGTGCACCAGGCCCTCGATGCCGGGCTCGAGCTCGACGAACGCGCCGTAGTCGGCGATGTTGGTGACCTTGCCGAACAGGCGTGTGCCGGCCGGGTAGCGGCGCGCCACACCCAGCCAGGGGTCGTCACCCATTTGCTTGAGGCCGAGGCTGACACGCTGGCGCTCGGCGTCGAACTTGAGCACCTTGGCGGTGACTTCTTGGCCGACCTGCACCACCTCGTTGGGGTGGCGCACACGGCGCCAGGCCATGTCGGTGATGTGCAACAGGCCATCGATGCCGCCCAGATCGACGAAGGCACCGTATTCGGTGATGTTCTTGACCACGCCGGTGACGATAGACCCTTCCTTGAGGGTCTCGAGCAGTTTGGCGCGTTCTTCTCCCATCGAGGCCTCGATCACCGCGCGGCGCGACAGCACGACGTTGTTGCGCTTACGGTCGAGCTTGATGACCTTGAACTCCATGGTCTTGCCCTCGTAGGGCGTGAGGTCCTTGACCGGGCGCGTGTCGACCAGCGAGCCGGGCAGGAAGGCGCTGATGCCGTTGACCATGACCTTGAGGCCGCCCTTGACCTTGGTCGTCGTGGTGCCGGTGACGAACTCGCCCGACTCCAGCGCTTTTTCCAGCGCCATCCACGAGGCCAGGCGCTTGGCCTTGTCGCGCGACAGAATGGTGTCGCCATAGCCGTTTTCGACGGCCTCGACGGCCACGGCGACGAAGTCGCCGACCTGGACCTCGAGTTCGCCCTGATCGTTCTTGAATTCGCTCAGCGGGATGTAGGCTTCCGACTTCAGCCCGGCGTTGACGACCACATGGTTGTGGTCGATGCGCACGACTTCGGCGGTGATGACCTCGCCGGGGCGCATTTCGGCGCGCTTGAGCGATTCTTCGAACAGGGCGGCAAACGATTCAGACATGCAAGTTTCCTGGGTGCCGCGGTCGTCCGCAACCGGCGGCGGTTGGGTGTTCACCCGAATGGATTCCGGGTGGTGGGTGGATGATCCCGCGGGCGCGCGAAGACGGGTTCGGCGGCGCCGTTGGGGCCCTCGTGGGGCCAGCCCGAGCGCCCGAGGCGGACGTCCTCAGGCGGCAAAAGGCCGGCGGCTCTGCCACCACGACAGCACGGTTTGCACCGACTCGTCCAGCGACTGGTCCGAGTTGTCGAGCAGCAGCGCGTCTTCGGCTGGCTTCAGGGGCGCACTCGCGCGCGCTTGGTCGCGCGCATCGCGCGCCTCCAAATCAGCCAAAAGACTGTCAATGCTAGCAGCTTCGCCGCGCGAAATCAACTGCTCGTAGCGCCTGCGCGCGCGCGTGGCGGCGCTGGCGGTCAAAAAGATCTTCAGCGGTGCATCGGGAAAGACCACCGTGCCCATGTCGCGCCCGTCGGCCACCAAGCCAGGCAGGCGACGAAAGCCGCGCTGCAGCGCCAGCAGCGCCGTGCGCACCGCCGGCAGCGCCGACACGCGCGACGCCGCCATGCCGATCGCCTCGGTGCGTACGTCAGCGGTCACATCATCTCCTGCCAACCAGATGCGGCCGTCGGCAAACCGCACGGGCAGCGTCTCGGCCAGCGTGGCCAGCGACTGCACGATCGCCGGATCGGCCAGGGCAGCATCGTCGGTCGGGATGCCTGCACGCTCGGCGGCCAGGCCCACCAAACGGTACAAGGCGCCCGAGTCGAGCACGTGGTAGCCCAACCGCTGCGCCACGGCGGCGGCCAACGTGCCCTTGCCCGAGGCGGTAGGCCCGTCGATGCAGATCACGGGGATGTGCGCGGGCTCGGTTTTCACCACCGACCACAGGGTTTCGAAATAGTCCGGAAAGGTCTTGCCTACGCACTGCGGGTCGAGAATGCGCACCGGCAGCCGTGCTGGGTTGAACGCCGCCAGCGACCCGCACATCGCCATGCGGTGGTCGTCGTAGGTGTGCAGCGCCACTGCACGCCAGCCCTGGCCATCGGGGGGCAGGGGGTGCACACGCAGCCAGTCGGGTCCCTCGTCGACCGTTGCGCCCAGTTTGCGCAGCTCGCAGGCCATGGCCGCGATGCGGTCGGTTTCTTTGACGCGCCAGCTGCCGATATGGCGCAGCGTGCACGGCCCGTCGGCATACAACGCCATCACCGCCAGCGTCATCGCCGCGTCGGGGATGGCGTTGCAGTCCAGATCGATGGCGCGCAGCGGCCAGGCATCGCGGCGCACGTGCAGCCGGTTGGCTTCGCCCTCGACCTCGGCGCCCATCGCGCGTGCCGCGTCGACGAAGCGAATGTCACCCTGGATCGATGCCAGCCCCACGCCCTCGATGGTGACGGGTGCCTGTGCGGCCGCCAGCGCCCCGAGCGCGATGAAATAGCTGGCCGACGACGCATCGCCCTCGACGTGGATGCGGCCCGGCGTCGTGTAGCGCGCGCCCGCCGGGATGGTGAAGCGCTGCCAGCCGTCGCGCTCCACCTCGACGCCAAAGCGTTGCAGCAGGCGCAGCGTGATCTCCACATACGGTTTGGAGATCAGCTCACCCTCGACCTCGATGACGATCGGCTGGTGCTCGGCGGCCAGCGGCAGCGCCAGCAGCAGCGCGGTCAGAAACTGGCTGGAGACGTCGCCGCGCACGCGGATCGGTGCGGCCAGTTGCAGCGCGACGGGCTCGCCTCCGCCCACTGCCAGCGGCGGATAGCCGGGCTGCCCCAGGTAGTCGATGACACCACCCAATTGCCGCAGCGCATCGACCAGGTCGCCGATCGGGCGCTCGTGCATGCGCGGCACGCCCGACAGTTCGAAGCGTCCCCCGTGGCGCGCGGTCAAAACGGTCAGCGCGGCCGTCAACGGTCGCATGGCCGTGCCCGCGTTGCCCAGAAAGAGCGCGGCCTCGCGCGTGGCCAGCCGCCCACCCAGGCCACGCACGCGCACCGTCGCTGGGCCCAGGCGCTGCAGCCCGCAGCCCAGCGCGGCCAGCGCATCCAGCATCACGCGCGTGTCGTCCGAGTCCAGCAAGTCCTCGATCACCGTCTCGCCGTCGCACAGGGCGGCGAGCAGCAGCACGCGATTCGAGATGCTTTTGGAGCCCGGCAGGCGCACCGTGCCGGCGGCCCGCATCAGCGGGGGGATGTCGAGGAAGGCGGTTCGGTACATGGGGTCTCGGTGGCCACGGCATAGGCGCCCGCCGCCCAGCGGGTGCGGGTGCGGCTGGCGTCGGCGATCAGGTCGTGCAACGTCTGGGCGTCGCCACGCGCCAGGGTTGCTTCGAACGTGTCGAGGGCAGCGCGGAAGTGCCGCGCCTGTTCGCGCACCTGGGCCGCATTGGCCAGCAGGATGTCACGCCAGACGTCGGGGTCGCTGGCGGCAATGCGCGTGAAATCGCGAAAACCCGGGCCTGCCAGCGACAGGTATTGCGCCCCCCCCGGTTGCTGGGCGAGCGCCCGCACGGCGGCAAAGGCCAGCAGGTGCGGCAGGTGGCTCACCGCGGCATAGGCGGCGTCGTGCTCCTCGGGCGAGAGGGTGCGCACGCGCGCCCCCAGCGCCTGCCACAGGGCGCGGGCGCGCGCGAGCAGCGCCGGGTCGGTTTCGGGCACCGGCGTCAGGATCACCTGGCAGCCGCGGTACAGGTCGGCGCTGGCGTGCTCCACCCCCGCGCGCTCTTTGCCGGCGATCGGATGGGCGGGGACGAACTGGGCCAGCCGCTCGCCCAGCGCGTCGCGGGCGGCCGCCACCACGTCGCCCTTGGTCGATCCCACGTCCATCACCAGCGTCGAGGGGCCAATGAGCGGGCGGATGGCGCGCAGCGTGTCGCCGGTGGCCGCCACCGGCACCGACACCAGTACCAAGTCGGCACCCGATGCCGCCAGCAGCGCCGATGGCGCTTCGACGTCGATGACGCCCAGCGCGCGGGCGCGCGCCAGCGTTTGCGGCGAGCGGGCATAACCGACAACGCGCTGCACCAGCCCGGCCGCCTTGAGTGCCAAGGCAAACGAGCCGCCCATCAGGCCGCAGCCGATGACGGCCAGTTGCTCGAATGTGGGGGCCGGGTCGTGTCCGTCGGTCGGTGGCGCGCGGTCGCAGGTGAGGGCGGGCATGGCGGTATTACTCCGACACCGGGTACGCGCCCAGCATCTTGTAGAACGCGCACAGGCCCTGCAACTCTTGCAGCGCGGCGGCCACGTGCGGCTGTGACGGATGGCCGGCGATGTCGATGTAGAAGTAATACTCCCACTGCCCGGACTTGGCGGGCCGTGATTCGAAGCGAGTCATCGACACGCCGTGTTCCTTGAGCGGCTTGAGCAAGTCGTGCACCGCCCCGGGGCGGTTGGGCACCGACACCACGATGCTGGTGCAGTCGCGTCCGCTGGCTGCCGGCATGGCCATGGTTTGTGGAAGGCAGATGATGGCAAAGCGCGTGCGGTTGTACGCTTCGTCCTGGATGGCATGGGCCACGATATGCAGGGCGTACTGCGCGGCGGCGCGTTCGCTGGCGATCGCCGCCCAGGCCGGATTCGTGGTGGCCAGGCGCGCGCCCTCGGCATTGCTGCTCACCGCCCGCCGCTCGGCGTGCGGCAGGTGGGTCGACAGCCAGCCCTGACATTGGGCCAGCGCCTGGGGGTGCGCCATCACCACCTCGATGCCCTCCAGGCTGGGCGACTGCCGTAGCAGGTTGTGGCGCACGAGCAGGCTGATCTCGCCCACGATGTGCACGGGCGAGCGCAGGAACAAGTCGAGCGAGCGTGCCACGACGCCCTCGGTGGAGTTTTCTACCCCCACTACGCCAAACTGGGCCGTGCCCGCCGCCGTGGCATGAAAGACCTCGTCGAAACTGGGGCAGTAGATCAGGTCAGCCGCGCTACCGAAGTAATCGATCGCGGCCTGTTCACAGAACGTCCCCTCGGGGCCGAGCACCGCCACGCGCAGGGGCGCCTCCAGCGCCAGACAGGCGGACATGATTTCGCGCCAGATGGCGGCCACGTGCTGGTTACGCAGGGGGCCGCGGTTGGCGGCTTCGATGTTGGCGATGACCTGGGCCACCCGATCCGGCCGGAAGAAGGGCGAACCCTCGGCGCGTTTGACCTCGCCCACCTGCTGGGCGATGCGCGCACGCTCATTGAGCAGCGCCAACAGTTGGTGGTCGATGGCGTCGATCTGTTGCCGCAACGCCAGCAGGCGCGGGCTGGCGACGGGCGGCACCGGTTGGCCGGGGGGGCTCGTTGGGGGGGTGGATTCGGTCATAGAAGACGGTGGCGGTGCGTTCGCCGCAATTTACGCGCGGCGCTCGAACTCTTGCATGTACTCGACGAGCGCCTCCACCCCCGCCATCGGCATGGCGTTGTAGAGGCTGGCACGCATGCCTCCCACCGACTTGTGGCCCTTGAGCTGCAGCAGTCCGCGCGCCTGGGCCCCTTGCAAAAACGCCTGGTTGCGCGGGTGAGAGGCATCGCGCAGCGGTTGCCCATCGTCGCCGCGCAGAAAGAACGGGACGTTCATGCGCGAGCGACACGAGGGATCAACCGGGTTGATGTACAGCGCCGAGCGGTCGATGCAGTCGTACAGCCGTTGGGCGCGTTTGCACGCCCGCGCCTCCATGGCGGCTACGCCTTGCAGGCCGTCTTCTTGCTGTGCCAGTAGCCAGCGAAACACCAGCCCGGCCATGTAAATGGCATAAGTGGGTGGCGTATTCGCCATGGACTGTTGCTCAGCCAACACCCGATAGTCGAATACGGTTGGGCAGATAGGTAAGGCGTGGCCGAGCAGATCCTCGCGCACCACGACCAGCGTCAGCCCTGCGGGCCCGATATTTTTTTGCGCGCCGCCAAAGGCCAGTCCGACGCGCGACCAATCGATCGGTCGCGACAGCACGTGCGAAGAAAAATCAATCACCAAGGGTGCGTCGCACCCAAGCGCAGCCAAGTCGGGCAGGGTGTGAAACTCCACGCCGTGGATGGTCTCGTTGCTGCACAGGTGCACATAGGCGGGCTGGGTGCGCAGCTGCCAGGTCGCGGGGTTGGGGATGTGCACGAAGCCTTCGGCCTGGTTGCTGGCGGCGATGTGGACATCGCCGTAGCGACGCGCTTCCTGCGCCGATTTTTGGCTCCACGCACCGGTGACGACGACGTCGATGGCGCGCTGCGGGTGTCGGCCCGCCAGGTTGAGCGGCACCATCGCGTTGTGCGCCAGCGCGCCGCCTTGCGAAAACAGCACCTTGAAGTGCGCCGGGATGGCCAGCAGCGCGCGCAAGTCGGCCTCGGCCTGCGCCAGGATTTCGCCAAAGTGCACGCCGCGGTGGCTCATCTCCATCACGCCCATGCCGCAGCCATGCCAGTCCAGCATCTCGGCGGCGGCTTGTTGCAGCACGGGCTCGGGCATGGTGGCGGGCCCGGCCGAAAAGTTGTAGGGGCGGGGCATGGCGTCAGGTCTCCACCGGCTCGACATCGGCCGCGGGGTCGTCCCCGGCGTCGCTGTCGGCGATGCGTTGTAGGCCGCTCAAGCGGTCGCCGTCGTCCAGACTGATGAGTGTGACACCCTGCGTGGCGCGGCCCATCTCACGGATTTCGGCCACGCGCGTGCGCACCAGCACGCCACGGTCGGTGATGAGCATGATCTCGTCCTCCGGCCGCACCAGCGTGGCCGCCACCACGCGGCCGTTGCGCTCGCTTTGCTGGATGGCGATCATCCCCTTGGTGCCGCGGCCGTGGCGCGTATATTCAGCGATCGGGGTGCGCTTGCCGTAGCCGTTTTCGGTGGCGGTCAGCACACTTTGCGATTCGTCCTCGGCCACCAGCATGGCGATGACGCGCTGACCTTCTTCCAGCGTCATGCCCTTGACCCCGCGCGCCTGCCGGCCCATCGGGCGCACGTCGTTTTCGTCGAAGCGAACCGCCTTGCCACCATCGGAGAACAACATCACGTCGTGCGCTCCGTCGGTTAGCGCCGCGCCAATGAGGTAGTCACCCTCGTCCAGATCGACGGCAATGATGCCGGCCTTGCGCGGGTTGGAAAACTCATCCAGCGCCGTCTTTTTGACCACCCCCTGTGCCGTGGCCATGAAGACGTAACGATCCGCGGGGAAGCGGCGCGACTCGCCGGTCAGTGGCAACACGACGGTGATCTTTTCCCCTTCGGCCAGCGGGAACATGTTGACGATGGGTCGGCCCCGCGAGCCGCGCGAGCCCGACGGCACCTCCCACACTTTGAGCCAGTACAGCCGCCCCCGGTTGGAAAAGCACAGGATCCAGTCGTGCGTGTTGGCGATGAAGAGCTGGTCGATCCAGTCGTCCTCCTTCGTTGCGGTCGCCTGTTTGCCACGGCCGCCGCGGCGCTGCGCGCGGTACTCGGACAGCGGCTGGGCCTTGATGTAGCCCGCGTGCGACAGGGTCACCACCATGTCCTGCGGGGTGATCAGGTCTTCGGTGTCGAGCTCCTGGGCGTCGTGCTCGATCTGGCTGCGCCGCGCGCCGGCGGGGGTTTGGCCGAACTCGGCGCGGATGGCGCGCAGCTCCTCGGCAATGATCTGCGTCACCCGCTCGGGCCGCGCCAGGATGTCGAGCAGGTCGTCGATGTGCGCCATGACCTCCCGGTACTCAGCAACGATCTTGTCTTGCTCCAGCCCCGTCAGCCGCTGCAGCCGCATCTGCAGGATTTCCTGCGCCTGCGTCTCCGACAGCGCGTACAGCCCGTCGGACTGCAGACCGTACTGGCGCGGCAAACCCTCTGGTCGGTAGTCATCGGCGTTGACCACGCTGCCGTCGGCGCGGGCGCGGGTGAGCATCTGGCGCACCAGCGCGCTGTCCCAACGGCGCGCCATCAGCTCGGTTTTGGCCACCGGCGGGGTCGGGCTTTCGCGGATGATGCGGATGAACTCGTCGATGTTGGCCAGTGCCACCGCCAGGCCTTCGAGCACGTGGCCACGCTCGCGCGCCTTGCGCAGCTCGAACACCGTGCGCCGCGTCACCACCTCGCGCCGGTGCTGCAGGAAGATGTCGAGCAGCTGCTTCAGGTTGCACAGCTTGGGCTGGCCATCGACCAGCGCCACCATGTTGATGCCGAACGTATCCTGCAGCTGGGTGTGCTTATACAGGTTGTTGAGCACCACCTCCGGCACTTCGCCGCGCTTGAGCTCGATGACCACGCGCATGCCGGACTTGTCGGACTCGTCCTGGATGTGGCTGATGCCCTCGATGCGTTTGTCGCGTACCAACTCGGCGATGCGCTCGAGCAGCACCTTTTTGTTGACCTGGTACGGGATCTCGTCGACGATGATGGCCTGCCGCTGGCCGCGGTCGATGTCCTCGAAGTGGCAGCGCGCACGCATGACGACGCGGCCACGCCCGGTGCGGTAGCCCTCGCGCACGCCCTGAATGCCATAGATGATGCCGGCGGTGGGAAAGTCCGGCGCCGGGATGATCTGCATCAGGTCGTCCACCGACGCGTCCGGGTGCGCCAGCAGGTGCAAGCAGGCGTCCACCACCTCGTTCAGGTTGTGCGGGGGGATGTTGGTGGCCATGCCCACCGCGATGCCAGCCGAGCCGTTGACCAGCAGGTTCGGCAAGCGCGTCGGCAGCACCAGTGGCTCTTTTTCGCTGCCATCATAGTTGGGGCCGAAATCCACCGTTTCCTTGTCGATGTCGGCCAGCATCTCGTGCGCGATCTTGGCCAGGCGGATTTCGGTGTAGCGCATGGCGGCGGCAGCGTCGCCGTCGACCGAGCCGAAGTTGCCCTGGCCATCGACCAGCATGTGGCGCAGCGAAAAATCCTGTGCCATGCGCACGATGGTGTCGTAGACCGCGCTGTCGCCGTGCGGGTGGTATTTACCGATGACGTCGCCGACGATGCGGGCCGACTTCTTGTACGGCCGGTTCCAGTCGTTGCCCAGCTCGTGCATGGCATAGAGCACGCGCCGGTGCACGGGCTTCAAGCCGTCGCGGGCGTCGGGCAGCGCGCGCCCCACGATTACGCTCATCGCGTAATCGAGGTAGCTGCGGCGCATCTCCTCTTCGAGACTGACGGGGAGGGTTTCTTTGGCAAACGAGGTCATGGCAACGCCGCATGAGGGCGGGTAGCGCCGCACGGCCGTGGCGACCCGCCAAATACCGCCGGAGGGCCCCGGCGACTGATGCCGCGTATTGTAAGGAACACGATCACCGGCCCATGGCTCGTGTGCCGCCCGCTCGGCGGGGCGAAACGTTGCCTGCATGCAACAGACGAGGGCACGAAAACGCGCGCGGGTCGCGTGGGCGTCGCTGGCGCTTGGCAATCGGTTCGTTTGTGGCAAAATGAACTGACAGCCAGTCGATTCGCCCATTCCCTTTGGGTAACGGGTCTTTACTGGCTCGATCCATCCACGATCCGTCCCCTAGACCAAGAGGAATCCAATGAATAAACTCACCCGCATCGCAGCGCTGTTCGCGACGGCCGCCATGGCTTCTGGCGCCGGCGCCCAAACCATCGACAACTGGCGCAACGGCACCGGTGATCTGGTGTGGAAAAACGGCACCAACGAGCTGTGCTGGCGCAACTCCAGCTGGACCCCTGCGACCGCGGCCAAGGGATGTGATGGCGCGATCGTGCCGGCTCCGGCGCCGGCTCCGGCGCCTGCCCCTGCGCCCGCACCGGCTCCCGCTCCGGCTGCTGCGCCCGCCCCGGCTCCTGCCCCTGCGCCGGCCCCGGCGCCTGCCCCGGCGGCGCCGGCCAAGGTTACCTATGCGGCCGAGGCGTTTTTCGACTTCGACAAGGCTGTCCTCAAGCCTGAGGGCAAAGCCCGCCTGGACGACCTGGCCGAGAAGGTCAAGGGCATCAAGCTGGAAGTCGTGATCGCGGTCGGCCACACCGATGCGACCGGGCCTGAAGGCTACAACCAGAAGCTGTCGGTGCGCCGCGCCGAAGCGGTCAAGGCCTACCTGGTCAGCAAGGGTATCGACGCCAACCGTATCTACACTGAGGGTAAGGGTGAAACCCAGCCGGTGGCCGACAACCGCACTCGCGAAGGTCGTGCCAAGAACCGTCGCGTCGAAATCGAAGTGGTCGGCACCCGCTGATTCGGGTCCGCCTTCGGCCAGAGCCCCGCTGCGGCGGGGCTTTTTGTTGCCCGCGCGCGCCGACGTGGGTCGTGGCACGCCATAATCGGCGCATGGACACCCCGCTGAATGCCGATGCGGCCGAGCTGGCCAAATTTTCCGAACTGGCCCACCGCTGGTGGGATCCCGACAGCGAATTTCGCCCCTTGCACCAGATCAACCCGCTGCGCTTGGCCTGGATCGAATCGCTGGTTGGTCCATTGAAGGGACGACACATCGTGGATGTCGGCTGCGGCGGCGGCATCCTGGCCGAGGCGATGGCGCGGCAAGGGGCGCAGGTGTTGGGGATCGATCTGGCCGACAAAGCCCTGAAGGTCGCGCAACTGCATGCGCTGGAGCAGGGCGTGCAGGGGGTGAGCTATCGCCCCGTCAGCGCCGAGACGCTGGCGGCCGAGCAGCCCGCGCAGTTCGACGTCGTGACCTGCATGGAAATGCTCGAGCACGTGCCCGATCCTGCGTCCGTCGTTCAAGCCTGCGCCACGCTCGTCAAGCCGGGCGGGTGGGTCTTTTTCTCCACGCTCAACCGCAACCCAAAGTCGTTTCTGTTTGCCATCGTGGGCGCCGAGTATGTGCTGCGCTTGTTGCCCCGGGGCACGCACGGGTACCGAAAATTCATCCGCCCCAGCGAACTGGCGGCCGACTGCCGACGCGCGGGCTTGCAAATCCAGGCGATGCGCGGGCTGGGCTACAACCCGCTGACGCGCCGCTACTGGCTGCACGACGACACCAGCGTCAATTACCTGGTGGCCACCCGGCGGGAGGGCGCATGATCGGTCGCACCGGCTTGCGCGCGGTGTTGTTCGACCTGGACGGCACGCTGCTCGACACCGCCCCTGACTTGGGACACGCGGCCAATGTGATGCGCGAGCGGCGGGGCATGCCACCGCTGGAGGAGGCCATCTACCGCCCACGTGCGAGCAGCGGCGCGCGCGGCATGATCGAAGCCGCCTTTGGCCTCACGCCCGCGCACCCGGAATACGAGGCGTATCGCACCGAATACCTCGACCTCTATGGCGAGGTGATGAGGCGGCGCACACAGCCCTTCGATGGCGTGCCCGAGCTGATCGAGGCGCTGGCGCAGGCATCGCTGCCGTGGGGAGTGGTGACCAACAAGGTGGAGCGCTTTGCCTTGCCGCTGACGGCGTCATTGCCGCTGTTCGCGTCCGCCGCGACGATCATCGGCGGTGACACCACCCCGTACGCCAAGCCGCATCCGGCGCCGCTGCTGGAGGCGGCGCGGCGGCTGGGGGTGCCCGCGCAGGCATGCGTCTACGTCGGTGATGACGAGCGCGATATCGAGGCTGGCCGCGCCGCCGGTATGCCGACCGTGGCGGTACGCTGGGGCTACCTGGGCGTGGGCGCGGATGTCGATGCCTGGGGCGCGGACGCCGTGATCGACGCGCCGCTCGACCTGTTGAACTTTCTGGAATTGGCTTACACTAAGTAAGCACGGGGCTGCATTGGTTTCGACGTGGGTTCGGACACGCAGCAGGGCATGTCGAGGTGCTGTCACCTCGTTAAACCGCAGCAAAAAAGTAACTGCGAACGACGAACGTTTCGCCCTCGCCGCCTAATCCGGCGAGCCTTGCACCGGTCGGCCGAGCGGCCGGGCTGTGAAGACCGTCAGGTTTTCCAGCAGCAAGGAACACTCATTTCGGCTGGTCGTGCGGCGGGCAACTTGCCGCACGGTGAGATCCAAGGTTGCTGGTCACGGGCGTAGCGTGCCGCTGCGCGACGCCCGGGACGAGACCCAAAACAGACGGCTACACATGTAGAACTGCGCGTAGAAGGCTTGCGGACGGGGGTTCGATCCCCCCCAGCTCCACCAAACACAAGGGCTCGGATGGTCTCCGGGCCCTTTCTCTTGCTGAAAACTC
>DYIC01000062.1 GCA_020723845.1 Hydrogenophaga sp. | reverse complement strand
TCCAGGTTGGTGTCGGCCCGCGGGCCTTCGTCCAGCGTGACGGTGCGCGTGCGGGTACGAACCTCACCACTGTCGAGGTCGAGCGTGCGCTCGACCACGTCCACGGGCGTGATTTCGTCGGCAAATTCGCCAGCCTGCTGGGCGCGGATGGCGCGCTGGTGCGACTGCAGCGCAAACGCATCTTGCGCCTCACGGCTGACCTTCCATTGCTGCGCGACCTTCTCTGCCGTCAGACCCATGCCGTAGGCGATGCCGTAGTCCTCGACATTGTCCAGGTTGGCAAAGATGCTGGGCGACAGGCTGGGCGTGTTGCCCATCATGGGCACCATGCTCATGCTCTCCACGCCGGCGGCGATCATGACGTCGGCCTCGCCGACGCGGATGCGGTCGGCGGCCATCTGCACGGCCGACAGGCCCGATGCGCAAAAGCGGTTGACGGTGATGCCACCCACGCTCTTGGGCAGACCGGCCAGCACGGCGCCCACGCGCGCGACGTTGAGGCCCTGCTGGGCCTCAGGAATCGCGCAACCGCAGATCACGTCTTCGATGGCAGCGGGGTCGAGGCCCGGCACTTGGGCGACGGCAGCGCGCAGCACGTGGGCCAGCAGGTCGTCGGGCCGGGTGTGGCGAAAGTAGCCCTTGTGGGATTTGCCGATCGGCGTGCGGGTGGCCGCGACGATATAGGCGTCTCGAAGGTGTTTCATGTCGGGTATCTCCGCATCGGGGTCAGTTGCGCAGCGGCTTGCCGGTATTGAGCAGCGCCATGATGCGTTCCTGGGTCTTGGGCTGGGTGATCAGGGCGCAGAAGGCCTCGCGCTCGAGCTTCATCAGGTACTCTTCGCTGACCAGGGTGCCGGGCTCGACGTCACCGCCGGTGACGACGTGGGCGATGCGGCTGGCGATCTCGAAGTCGTACGCGGTCATGAAGCCACCGTCGCGCATGTTGACCAGCGACCCCAGGATGGTGGCCTTGCCCGAACGCCCGGCGACGGGGAAGAGCCGCTTGAGCGGCGGGCGGTAGCCGGCCTCGGCCATGGCCTGCGCGGTGCGCAGCGCCACGAACAGCAGCTCGTCGCGGTGCGGCACGATCACGTCGCTGTCCAGCAGGTAGCCCAGCTTTCGGCTCTCCAGCGCGCTCGTGCCCACGGTGGCCATCGCCGCAGCCTTGAAGCCTTCGGTCAAGAAGGGCAGCAAATCGGTGCCGGTCGACAGACGCGCGTTTTCCGCGGCGCGGCGGGCGATATAGGTCAGCCCGCCCGCGCCGGGAATGAGGCCCACACCCACTTCCACCAAGCCGATGTAGCTCTCCATGTGCGCCACGCGGCGGGCACAGTGCACCGCCAGCTCGCAGCCGCCACCCAGCGCCATGCCGCGCACCGCAGCCACGGTCGGCACCAGCGCGTAGCGCAGGCGCAGCATGACGCGCTGCATCTCCGACTCCACCGACTCGATGGCCTGCACGCCCATGGCGGCAAATGCGGGCAGCGTGGCCTGCAGGTCGGCACCCACCGAAAACGGCTCGTCGCCCGACCACACGACCAGGCCGCCAAAGCGCGCCTCGGCCTCGTCGACCGCGCGGTCCAGCCCCTCCACCACCGCCGGGCTGATGGCGTGCATCTTGGTCTTGAGGCTGGCGATCAGCACATCGTCCAGCCCGGGACGCGCCAGCGTCCACAGGCGGATCGCGTCGTCCTCATACACCGTGGTGCCATCGGTGCGCCAGTCGGGGCCGGTCTCTCCGAATACGCGCTCGCGGTAGAGCTGGCGCGCGTGCACCGGCAGCGTGCGCGGCGGCTCGAACCGACCGGTGACCGGGTTCCACGAACCCTCGGGCTGGTGCACCCCACCGCGCTCGGCCACCGGACCGTGGAACACCCACTCCGGCAGCGGCGTGCGGCACAGTGCGCGCCCCGCATCGATATCTTCCTGCACCATGCGTGCCACGTCCAGCCAGCCCGCCTCTTGCCAAAGTTCGAACGGCCCCTGGCTCATGCCAAAGCCCCAGCGCATGGCCTGGTCCACGTCACGCGCGGTCTCGGCGATGGTTTGCAAGTGCACCGCGGCGTAGTGAAAACCGTTGCGCAGGATGGCCCACAGGAACTGCCCCTGCGGCCCCTCGGCGTGGCGCAGCAGCTTCAGCCGTTCGGCCGCGGGTTTTTTGAGCATACGGCCGTACACCTCGTCGGCCTTGGCGCCCGCGGGCACGTAATCGCCCTTGGCCAGGTCGAAGCGCAGCACATCACGCCCCGCCTTTTTGTAAAAGCCCGCCTTGGTCTTTTGGCCCAGGTGGCCTTTGTCGAGCAGTGCCTGCAGCACCGCCGGGGTGGCAAAGGTGTCGTAGAACGGGTCGGTCTCGGGGCTGAGCTGGGTCTGCATCGTGCGGATGACGTGCGCCAGCGTGTCCAGCCCCACCACGTCGGCGGTGCGGAAGGTGCCGCTGGAGGCGCGCCCCAGGCGCTTGCCGGTGAGGTCATCGACGATGTCGAACGTCAGCCCGTAGCGCTCGGCTTCGCGCATGGTGGAGAGCATGCCCGCGATACCGATCCGGTTGGCCACGAAGTTGGGCGTATCTTTGGCGCGCACCACGTTCTTGCCCAGCGTGGTGGTGACAAACCCCTCCAGCGCATCCAGCACGTCGGCGAGCGTTTGCGCGGTGGCGATCAACTCCACCAGCGGCATGTAGCGCGGGGGGTTGAAGAAGTGGATGCCGCAAAAACGCGGGCGCAGCGCCTCGGGCAGCGGCTCGGCGAGCTGGCCAATGGACAGGCCCGAGGTGTTGGTGGCCAAAATGGCGTGCGGCGCCAGGTGCGGGGCGATGCGCGCGTAGAGCTGGTGTTTCCAGTCCATGCGCTCGGCGATCGCCTCGATCACGAGGTCACACTCGCCCAGCCGCCCGATGTGTTCGTCATAGTTGGCCGGCTCGATCAGGTCGGCCTCGTCGGCCACGCCCAACGGGCTGGGTTTGAGCTTTTTCAGGTTGGCGATGGCCTGACGGGCGATGGCGCTCTTGTCGGCACCGTCCTTGGGCAGGTCGAACAGAATCACGGGCACGCGCACGTTGACGAGATGGGCGGCGATTTGCGCGCCCATGACGCCCGCGCCCAGCACGGCCACGCGGCGAACTTGGAATCGAGACATGGATAGGGTTCCTTGCGGTCAGCGGGTGCGGCGCGTCACTGCGCGCGCACCCAGGTTTGGGTACGACCGATGAACAGCACCGAGCCGCGCACCTCCAGCTTGGCCCCGCCCTCGACGGGCGTCAGGCGCACGTTGTAGGTCTTGCCGGATTCGGGATCGAGGATGGTGCCGCCTTCCCAGACGTCCTTGCCCTCGACCTTGCGCACGCCACGGATGATCTCCAGCCCCACCATGGGCTGGTCTTTGCGGTCATCGGTGCAGGCAGTGCAGCGCCGGTTGGGGTCCGCCCCCTTGCGCAGCAGCTTTTCGATACGACCGGTCAGGACACCGTCTTTCTCGGTGATCACGACCTCGCTCTTGAGCTCCTTGGTCTGGTCGTCGATGGTGTGCCAACGGCCCACCGGGGTCATTTGCGCCCAGGCGGGCAGCACCAGGGCCGACAAGACAGTGACGAAGGTGGTACGGATGTTCATCGATCGTCTCCTCTGTGAGTGAAAAATGCCGTTCAAATACCCTCGACACCCAGGGCGGCGTCGGTGTTCATCAGCGACGCCACGCCCGCGCGCGCCTGGCGCGTGAGCGTCGCCGTCTCCGGGAAGAGGCGCGTGAAGTAAAAGCGCGCCGTTTGCAGTTTGCCCTGGTAGAAGGGGTCGGTGCTGCCCGCCGCGATGGCCTTGAGCGCCGCCGACGCCATGCGCGCGAAGAAGTAGGCAAACACCAGATGCCCCGCCACGCGCAGGTACGGCACGGCCGCAGCACCCGCCTCGTCGGGGTTTTGCAGCGCCTTGAAGCCCATTTCGGTGGTGAACTTGGTCATCTGCTCAGCCAGCTGCGCCAGCGGGTTGATGAATTCGCTCATCTTCTCGTTGACGCCCTCTTCCTCGATGAGCGCCTGCACCAGCTTGCCGAACTTCTTGAGCGTGGCGCCGTTGTTGGCCAGCACCTTGCGCCCCAGCAAGTCGAGCGACTGAATGGTGTTGGTACCCTCGTAGATCATGTTGATGCGGGCATCGCGCACGAACTGCTCCATGCCCCATTCTTTGATGTAACCGTGGCCGCCGAAGACCTGCAGGCACTCGTTGACCGCGATGAAGCCGTTGTCGGTCAGGAATGCCTTGGCGATCGGGGTCAGCAGCGCCAGCAGCTCGGCGCTGTCCTTGCGCACCTGTTCATCGGGGTGGTGCAGCTCCTTGTCCAGCAGCAGCGCGCAGTAGATGAGCAGTGCACGGCCGCCCTCGGCGTAGGCCTTGGCGGTCAGCAGCATGCGGCGCACGTCCGGGTGCACGATGATGGGGTCGGCGGGCTTGTCCTTGGCCTTGGGGCCGGAGAGCGCGCGCATCTGGATGCGGTCCTTGGCATACGCCAGTGCGTTTTGGAACGCCACCTCGGTCAGGCCCACCGACTGGTTGCCCACGCCCAGGCGCGCGGCGTTCATCATCACGAACATCGCCTGCAGCCCCTTGTTCGGCTGGCCCACCAGCGTGCCCACGGCGCCATCCAGAATCATCTGGCACGTAGCGTTGCCGTGGATGCCCATCTTGTGCTCGATGCCGCCACAGTAGATGGCGTTGCGCTCGCCCAAGCTGCCGTCGGCGTTGACCTTGAACTTCGGCACCACGAACAGGCTGATGCCCTTGGTACCCGCGGGGGCATCGGGCAGGCGCGCCAGCACCAGGTGCACGATGTTTTCCGCCAGATCGTGCTCACCGGCCGAGATGAAGATCTTCTGCCCGGTCAGCTTATACGTGCCGTCGGGCTGGGGTTCGGCCTTGGTGCGCAACAGGCCTAGGTCGGTGCCGCAGTGCGGCTCGGTCAGGCACATGGTCCCGGTCCACTCACCCGAGGTGAGCTTGGGCAGGTACAGACGCTTTTGCTCCTCGGTACCGTGCGCGTGTAGGCATTCATAGGCGCCGTGGCTCAAGCCGGGATACATCGTCCAGGCTTGGTTGGCGCTGTTGAGCATCTCGTAGAACGCCTGGTTGACCACGAACGGCAGGCCCTGGCCGCCGTACTGCGGGTCGCAGCTCAGCGCGGGCCAACCCCCTGCCACGTATTGGGCGTATGCCTCTTTGAAGCCGCTGGGCGTGGTCACGGTGTGCGTGGCCTTGTCCAGCCGGCAGCCCTCGGCGTCCCCGCTGATGTTGATGGGGAAGGCCACCTCGGCGGCAAACTTGCCGCCCTCCTCCAGCACGGCATTGATGGTGTCGGCATCCACCTCGGCGTGCGGCGGGCAGACCTTGAGTTCATCGACGACACGCAGCACTTCGTGCAGCACGAATTGCATGTCGCGCAGGGGCGGGGTGTACTGGGGCATGGGGAGTCTCCTTCCGAAAACGGGCAGACAGGGGTTGAAAGAAGCCCCGGCGCTTACGCGAGGTAGCGCGCCAGGATGTTGTCGAAACCGGTGCGGGCGCGCTGCAGGCCCTCGGCCGTACGCAGGAAGCGGGCTTCGTAGTGCAGCGCCAGGATCAGGCCGTGGATCTCGAAAGCGATCTGCGCCGGGTCGGCGTCGGTACGCAGGTGGCCTTCGTCGATAGCGAGCCGAATCGCGCGGCGCAGCGCGGCCTGCCAAGTCGTGACCGTCTCCACCAACGCGTCGCGCACGGGGCCAGGGCGGTCGTCGAACTCGACCGCGCCGCTGATATAGATGCAGCCGGAGTCGATCTCCAGCGAGGTCTGGCGCATCCAGTTGTCGAACAGCGCGCGCAGCCGCGGCAGCCCGCGGGGCTGCTCCAGCGCCGGACGAAAGACGTCGCGCTCGAAGCGCTCGTGGTATTCGCGCACCACCGAAATCTGCAGCTCTTCGCGCGAGCCAAAGTGCGCAAAGACGCCGGACTTGCTCATGCCCATGACCTCGGCGATGGCGCCGATGCTCAAACCCTCCAGCCCCACTTGCGACGCCAGCGACAGCGCGGCATCGATGATGGCAGCCTTGGTCTGCTGGCCTTTCTGGGCGGCCTTGGACAGCCGGGGCTGGCTGGCGCTGCGAGCGCGGCGCACGGGTGTCGCGACGGTGGCGCTGCTCGACGGGCGAACGTCTGCGGTCATGCGGCCCTCTAAAATAAAACGAACGATCGTTCTATTTTAGAGGCCACTCGTGGGTTGTCAACCGAAATTTTTGCGACCGGTGCTGGGCAGCTGCCTTTGGGGCAGCAACCGCGCTCGGCGCGCCACTTCAGTGCGAGCGGATCATGGTGCCAAACGGCTGGTCACCAAGCACCTCGAGCAGTAGCGCATGCGGCACACGCCCGTCGATAATGTGCACCGCCTTGACGCCACTCTTGGCGGCATCCAGTGCACCGGCAATCTTCGGGATCATGCCACCGCTGATGGTGCCATCCGTCACCAGCTCGTCGATGCGCCGCGGCGTGAGCTCGGTCAACAGCTGGCCGTCTTTGTCCAGCACGCCGCGGATGTTGGTCAACATCAACAGCTTTTCGGCCTGCAGCACGGTGGCCAGCTTGGCCGCCACCACGTCGGCGTTGATGTTGTAGCTCTCGTTGTGCTCGCCAAAACCAATCGGACTGACCACCGGGATGAACTGATCCTCCTGCAACGCGCGCACGACCGAGGGATCGATGGAAACAATGTCGCCCACCTGGCCAACGTCGTGCTCCACGCTCGGATCGTTGACATCGACCATGCGCAGCTTGCGCGCGCGAATCATGGCGCCGTCGCGCCCGGTCAGGCCCACCGCCTTGCCGCCCGCGCGGTTGATGAGGCCGACGATGTCTTGCTGCACCTCGCCGGCCAGCACCCACTCGACGACCTCCATCGTCTCGGCGTCGGTCACGCGCATGCCCTGGATGAACTGACCCTGCTTGCCCAGGCGCTTGAGCAGCCCCTCGATCTGCGGCCCTCCGCCGTGCACCACGACGGGGTTGATGCCCACCAGTTTGAGCAGCACCACATCCTCGGCAAACGCGGCCTGCAAGAGCGGATCCGTCATCGCATTGCCGCCGTACTTGATGACCATCGTCTTGCCGTGGTAACGCCGGATGTAGGGCAGCGCTTGGCTCAGGATTTCGGCCCGGTCGGCGGGGGCCACGTGCGAAAGATCGCGGGGAGGTTGGTTCATGGTGGCTAATGCGGCTACGATCGAACAAATGTCAGCATCGGAGGGCATTGTGCCGCAAGAAATCGAGCTCAAGTTTGCGCTTGCGGGCTGGCGCGCCGAACAGGCCCTGCAGCGGCTAAGCCAGCATCCGCTGCTGCGCCGGCGCAAGCGCCAGCAACAGCGCCTGATCAACCGTTACTACGACACGCCCGACGGCTGGCTGCGCCAGCAGCGCTGTGCGCTGCGCATCCGCGCCATCGAGCCGCCGCCTGGCGCGGCGGGCGTGCCGTCTGGAGCCGCTCGCCCGGTGCGCACCTACGAGCAGACCCTCAAAACCGCCGGCAGCGGCCACGGCGCTTTGAGTGTGCGCGGGGAGTGGACGGCCCCGCTGCGGCGACCCGCGCTGGATGAGGCCGCGTTACGCTCGACACCGCTGGCGCAGGATCCGGCATTCGACACACAGGTGCGGGCACTGCAACCCGTGCACGAGACCCGCTGCGTGCGCACCACCTGGGTCGTGCGTAGCCGCGACGGCAGTGTGGTCGAGGTCGCGCTCGATGCCGGCGACATCCGCGCGGCGGGACGACGCGCGCCGCTGCTGGAGCTCGAGCTGGAGCTCCTGCGGGGTGACGCCGATGCACTGATCGCCATGGCCGAGGCGCTGGCTCAGCACCTGCCGCTGTTGCCCGCGCGCATCAGCAAGGCCGAGCAGGCGCAACGCCTGGCCGATGGTACCCACGACGCCCCCATCACCGCCCGCGCGCTCGACTTGCCGCGCGCGGCGGACCCCGCTTGCGTGGCCCGCGCCGCTCTGGGCGACGCGCTGGGGCAGTTGTGCGACAACCTCGCGTTGGCCGCCCGCAGCGACGCGCCAGAGGCCATCCATCAGGCCCGTGTCGGTTGGCGGCGCTGGCGCAGCCTGTTGCGGCTGCTGCGCCCGTGGCTGCCTCCCCCGCCCGCGATGCAAGCGCTGCGCCCCCTGCTAGACACCCTGGGTACGGTGCGCGATCTGGACGTCGCGCGCACCGAAACCCTGGCCGAGTGGGGGCCGCTGTATGTCGAAGACGAGTCCGCCCACCCCGAGCGCGTGCGCGCCGTGGAGCGCGCCCAGCAGCAGCTGGCGCGCGGCGCGCACCAAGCCCGGCGCGCCCTGCGCGCGCAGCTGGGCGACCCCGCCATCACTGCCGCGCTGGTGGCGTGCGCCGCCTGGCTGCAGCAGCTGCCGGCGCAGGTGGACGCCGACCCCGACTGGGGTATCGAGCGCTTGGCGCGCTGGCACGCGCGGCTGCAGCGCCACCTGCGCACCGCAGACCCTGCCCAGCCCGGCGCTGCCGAGGCCCTGCACGAGGCGCGCCTGCTGGCCAAACGACTGCGCTACGGCTCGGAAGCGTTGTCGCCCACCCTGCCCGGGCGCGCCGCGCGGCGCCTGCAGCGCTGGCAGCGCGACGCCCGCGGCTGGCAAACCCGCATCGGCCGCTGGCGCGACCTGCTGCGCGCGGCGCAACTGCTCGAGGGGCCACGCGCCGCCCCGCCGTCGAGGGCACTGGCCGCGTTCCTGCGCGGGGCGGCCGTGGCCGGTCAACGCGCAGAAATCGCTGCCTGACCCCGGCCGCTGCGGAACCCGGCGGCGGCGGAAACGATCCCACGCGATAACCTTACTCTCTCCATGGTCATGAACACACACCCGCGCCCCGCTGCCACTGACACGCCCGCCGCCGACACCCCATGGCACGCGCTGCCCTGCGACGACGTGCTGCACCAATGGCAAAGCTCGGCGCGCGGCTTGGGCAGCGCGCAGGCGCAGGCGCGGCGCGAGCGCTACGGCCCCAACCGCCTGGCCGAAGCCCCGCCCACCCCGTTGTGGCGGCGGGTGCTGCGACAGTTCAACAACCTGCTCATCCTCATCCTGCTGGCGGCGGCCACCATCACGGCGCTGCTCGGGCATGGCATCGACGCCGGCGTCATCCTGGCGGTGGTATTGCTCAACGTCACCATCGGCCTGATCCAGGAGGGCAAGGCCGAGCGCGCCCTGGCCGCCATCCGCGCGCTGCTCACGCCTCACGCGCAGGTCTGGCGCGACGGGCGCTTGGTCGAGGTGGACGCGACCGAACTCGTCCCCGGCGACGTGGTGCAACTCAGTGCCGGCGACCGCCTGCCCGCCGACGTGCGCTGGCTGCGCACGCACGACGTGCAGGTGGACGAATCCATGCTGACCGGGGAGTCCGTGCCCGTCGGCAAAGACCCCGCCCCCGTCGACGCGCACGCTGCGCTCGGCGACCGGCGCAGCATGGGCTATGCCGGCACACTGGTCACGCGCGGCCAGGGCACCGCAGTCGTCGTGGCTACCGGCATGGCGACCGAGATGGGGCGCATCGGCCGCCTGCTACAAAGCGTGGGCGACACCGCCACGCCACTGGTGCGACAAATGGCGCAAATGGGGCGCTGGATCACGCTGGCGGTGCTGGCCGCCGCCGCGTTGTTGTTCGGCGTGGGCTGGGGGTTGCGCGGGCTGCCAGCACTGGATACCTTCATGGCAGCGGTGGGGCTGGCCGTGGCCGCCATCCCCGAGGGGCTGCCCGCGATTCTGTCGGTGACGCTGGCCATCGGCGTGCAGCGCATGGCGCGACAACGCGCCATCGTGCGCCAGTTGCCTGCGGTGGAGACGCTGGGCTGCGTCACCGTCATCTGCTCCGACAAGACCGGGACGCTGACGCGCAACGAAATGACGGCACAGACCGTCGTGCTCAGCGACGGTATCGTCACGGTGGAAGGCAGCGGCTACGCCCCTCAGGGCGCGCTGCTGCGCGACGGGCACCCACTGCAGGCGGCGGAGCTCTGGCGCGAAGCCCCCGCACTGTTGCTGCTGGCCGAAGGCGTGGCGCTGTGTAACGATGCCGCGCTGGTACAGGACGAGTCGGGCCAGTGGCAGCTCAGCGGCGACCCGACCGAGGGCGCCTTGCTGACACTGGCGATGAAAGCGGGGCTCGACCCCAACACCTTGCGCGAAGAGCGCCCGCGCGTCGCGCTGCTGCCGTTCGAGTCGGAGCGCCGCTACATGGCCACCGCGCACGCCGATGGCGACACACTGCGCGTGTGGGTCAAAGGGGCGCCGGAGGCGATTCTGGCGCGCTGCTCCCACGTGCTCGACGATCGGGGAAAGACCGTCGCACTCGACGCCGCCCCTTGGCAAGCCCAGGCCGACGCCCAAGCGGCCCAGGGCCGACGGGTACTGGCCGTGGCCACGGTGCGCGTGCCCGCGGGTAACGCGCTCACCCATGACACGGTGCGCGACGGGTTGACCCTGGTCGGCCTGGTCGGCATCATCGACCCGCCACGTGAGGAGGCCATCGAGGCCGTGGCGCAGTGCCGTGCCGCCGGCATCCGGGTCAAAATGATCACGGGTGACCACCTGGTCACCGCGCGGGCGATCGCCGCCCAACTCGGCTTGGGCGAGCACCTGCAGGCCATGGCGGGGCAGACGATCGACACCCTGGACGACGCGGCACTGCGGCGCGCCGTGCGCGAGGTCGACGTCTTTGCGCGCGCGGCGCCCGAGCACAAGCTGCGACTCGTGCGCGCGCTGCAGGCCAACGGCGAGGTGGTGGCCATGACGGGCGACGGCGTCAACGACGCCCCTGCGCTCAAAGCCGCCGACGTGGGCGTGGCCATGGGCCACAAGGGCACGGATGCCGCCAAGCAAGCCGCCGCCGTGGTGCTGACGGACGACAACTTCGCCACCATCGCGCGCGCCGTGCGCGAAGGCCGCACCGTCTACGACAATCTGCGCAAGGTCATCACGTTTTTGCTGCCCATCAATGGGGGCGAATCGGTGTCACTGCTGGTGGCGGTACTGTTCGGGCTGGCGCTGCCCATCGCACCGGTGCAAATCCTCTGGGTCAACATGGTCAGCTCCATCGCGTTGGCCATGGTGCTGGCGTTCGAGCCCACCGAACCCGACATCATGCGCCGCCCCCCACGCCCGCCGGGCGAACCGATCCTGACCCCCTTCGTGCTGTGGCGCATCGGTTTGGTCTCCACGCTGTTTGCGGCCGGCATCTTCGGCACCTACCAATGGGCGCTGGACGCCGGCTACCCCCAGGCCATGGCGCAGACGCTGGCCGTCAACACGCTGGTGGCGATGGAGATCTTCTACCTGTTCAGCGTGCGCTACCTCAAGGCCCCTTCTTTCACCTGGGTGGGCGTGCAGGGCACCCCGCGCGTGCTGGCCGCGGTGGGCGCCGCGTGCGCGCTGCAGGCGGGCTTTACCTACCTGCCCCTCATGCAAACGTGGTTTGGCAGTGCGCCGCTGCCGCTGCCGTGGATCGGCATCAGCGCCGCCATCGGCGTCGCCGTCCTGGGGGTGCTGGAGCTAGAAAAAGCGCTGCTGCGCGCGAGGCGCTAGACTAGCGGGCTTTCCCCGGTTCAGCCCCTGGCTCTACACCACGCACCGCTGACGCACCATGCCCAAAAAAGTCTACATCCGCACCTTCGGCTGCCAGATGAACGAGTACGACTCGGACAAGATGGCCGACGTCCTGGCCGCCGCCGACGGCTACGAGCCCACCGATGACCCCGAGCAGGCCGACCTGATCCTGTTCAACACCTGCTCCGTGCGCGAAAAGGCGCAGGAAAAGGTCTTCTCCGACCTGGGGCGCGTCAAACACCTGAAGAAAAAAGGCGTGCTCATCGGCGTGGGGGGCTGTGTGGCCAGCCAAGAGGGTGAAGCCATCATCCAGCGCGCGCCCTACGTGGACGTAGTGTTTGGCCCGCAGACGCTGCACCGCCTGCCCGAGCTGCTACGCGAGCGCGAGCGCCAGGCGCGGCCGCAGGTGGACGTCAGCTTCCCCGAGATCGAAAAGTTCGACCACCTACCCCCCGCCCGCGTCGAGGGTGCCTCGGCGTTCGTCAGCATCATGGAAGGCTGCAGCAAGTACTGCAGCTACTGCGTGGTGCCCTACACCCGGGGCGAGGAAGTCTCGCGCCCGCTGGAGGACGTGCTGGTGGAGGTCGCCGGCCTGGCCGAACAGGGGGTCAAGGAAGTCACCCTGCTCGGCCAAAACGTCAACGCCTGGCGCGGTGGCGACGGCGAGGACTTCGCCCTGCTGCTCGAATGCGTGGCCGACATCCCGGGCATCGAGCGCATCCGCTACACCACCAGCCACCCCAACGAATTCACGCCGCGCCTGATCGAGGCCTACGCGCGTATCCCGAAGCTGGTCAGCCACCTGCACCTGCCCGTGCAGCACGGCAGCGACCGCATCCTGATGGCGATGAAGCGCGGCTACACCGTGATGGAGTACAAGAGCACCGTGCGCAAGCTGCGCGCCGTGCGACCCGACCTGAGCCTCTCGAGCGACTTCATCGTCGGCTTCCCAGGCGAGACGGAAGACGATTTCGCCAAACTCATGAAGCTGGTCGACGATATCGGCTTCGATGCGAGCTTCAGCTTTATTTTCAGCCCACGCCCCGGTACACCAGCGGCCAACCTGCCCGACGACACGCCCCACGACGTCAAGCTGCAACGACTGCAAACGCTGCAAAAGGCATTGGAAGGCCATGTCGCGCGCATCAGCGCCAGCCGTGTGGGCACCGTACAGCGCATCCTGGTCGAAGGCCCGTCCAAGAAAAACCCGCACGAACTCATGGGCCGCACCGCCTGCAACCGCATCGTCAACTTCGACGGCGGCCCACACGCCCAGCGCCT
>DYIC01000061.1 GCA_020723845.1 Hydrogenophaga sp. | reverse complement strand
CCCGACTGGGCCGGCGCCGGCACCGCTGGCTCGATGGGCACCGCGGGCACGGTCTCGAGCACGCTGCCGGAGCTGGCCGCCTGCGGCCGCTGATAACCCAGGAACGCCAACGCCAGCGTCGAGGCCAGGAACACGGTTGCCAGCACGGCCGTGCTGCGTGACAAGAAATTGGCGCCACCCGATGCCCCGAACAGGCTGGCGGATGATGCCCCGCCACCAAAGGCCGCACCGGCGTCGGCGCCCTTGCCGTGCTGCATGAGCACCAGCCCGATCATGACCAGCGCGGACAGCACCTGCACCACCATCAACAGGGTCAAAAGCACGTTCATGAAAACTCCTACGAAACAAAAGTATTGGCTGGCGAACGCCGCATCAGACCGCGGCGCGCACGATGCGCAAAAACTCCTCCGCCTTGAGCGAGGCGCCGCCGATCAGGCCGCCGTCGATGTCGGGCTGAGCCAGCAGCGCGGCCGCATTGCCCGCGTTCATGCTGCCACCGTACAGGATGCGCACGCGCCGCGGCTCGGGAACCGCCGCGCCGAGCTGGGCGCGCAGCACGGCATGCACGGCTTGCGCCTGCTCGGGCGTCGCCGTGCGTCCGGTACCGATGGCCCACACCGGCTCGTAGGCGACGACGATTTCGGACACGCAGTGGCCCACGGTGTGGATGACGGCCGCGAGCTGGCGCTTGACCACCGCTTCGGTCTGGCCCGCCTCGCGCTGCGCCTCGGTCTCGCCGACGCAGACGATGGGCGTGATGCCACAGGCCAGTGCGCGCTGCGCCTTGCGCGCCACCGCCTCGTCGGATTCGCCGTGGTCGCGTCGCCGTTCGGAATGGCCCACGATCACGTAGCGGCAGCCAAAATCCCGCAACATGGCGGCGCTGACCTCGCCGGTGTAGGCGCCCGCTTCGTGTTCCGAGACATCTTGCGCCCCCCAGGCGAGCGGGCTGCCCGTGCACAGGGCCTGCACCTGCGCGAGATACGGCGCGGGCACACACACCGCCACGTCTACCGCCGCGGTGTCGGCATCCAGCCCGGCCAGGATCGCCTGCAGCAGTGCCTCATTGCCCGCCAGGCTGCCATTCATCTTCCAATTGCCGGCGATAAGCTTGCGTGTCACAGTCGTCGTCTCCATCCGAATCAGGCCGCCGCGCCACTCCAGTCGAGCACGATCTTGCCGATGTGTTGGTTGCTCTCCATGAGCGCGTGCGCCTGCGCCGCCCGTGCCGCCGGGAAGACCCGGTACACGACGGGCCGGATGGCGCCGCGTTCGATGAGCGGCCAAATGCGCTGGCGCAACTCGCGCGCGATCGCCGCCTTAAAGGCCACTGGACGCGGCCGCAGGGTCGAGCCCGTGATGGTCAGGCGTCGGCGCAGCAGCTTGCCGGCGTCGAACGCCGCCTCGACACCCCCCTGCACCGCGATGATGACCAAGCGGCCATCCTCGGCCAGGCAGTCGATCTCGCGCGCCACGTAGGGGCCGGCCACCATGTCCAGAATCACGTCCACGCCTCGACCACCCGTCAGGCGCGCCACTTCGGCCACGAAATCCTGCTGGCGGTAAACGATGGCGTGGTCCGCACCGAGGCGCACACAGGCCTCGGCCTTGTCGGCCGAGCCCACGGTCACCAGCACCCGCGCGCCCATGGCACGCGCCATTTGAATGGCGGTCACGCCAATGCCGCTCGCCCCACCCTGCACCAGTAGCGTCTCACCCGCTTGTAGCCGGCCGCGGTCGAAGACATTGCTCCAGACGGTAAAGAACGTCTCGGGTATCCCGGCGGCCTCGACGTCGCTCCAGCCGCGCGGCACCGGCAGGCACTGCCCCACCGGCGCAACGCAATACTCGGCGTAGCCGCCCCCCGCAACCAGCGCGCACACCCGTTGGCCGATGCGCAGCCCGGCGGCTTCCATGGCCTCGACGTCACCGCTTTCGATGACCCCGGCCACCTCCAAACCCGGCAGATCGGAGACGCCGGGCGGGGGGGCGTAATGCCCGCGCCGCTGCAGCACGTCGGGCCGGTTGACGCCCGAGGCGCTGACGCGAATGAGCACCTCGCCCTCACCCGGCTCGGGCCGGGGGCGTTGCGTCAGGCGCAGCACCTCGGGTCCGCCGAAGGCGGTGATTTCGATCGCCTGCATCAGCGCGGCCATGACAAGGCTCCGGACGAACGCGCAGCGCTCACTGTTGCTGTTGCTGCTGTTGCACGCTGGCCTCGCCGCGGTCGAGCAGCGCCTTCATCGACAGCTTGATGCGGCCCTTGTCGTCGGTCTCGAGCACCTTGACCTTGACGATCTGGCCTTCTTGCAAGAAATCGCTGACCTTCTCGACCCGCTGGTTGGCGATCTGGCTGATGTGCAGCAGCCCATCCTTGCCCGGCAGGATGTTGACCAGGGCACCGAAGTCCAGGATCTTGGTCACCGGACCCTCGTAGACCTGACCCACCTCGACCTCGGCGGTGATCTCCTCGATGCGGCGGCGCGCCTCGGCGGCACGGTCGGCGTCGGTGGAGGCGATGGTAATGGTGCCGTCCTCGGCGATGTCGATCGTGGTGCCGGTCTCCTCGGTCAGCGCGCGGATGGTCGCACCGCCCTTGCCGATCACGTCGCGGATCTTCTCCGGGTTGATCTTCATGGTGTACAGGCGCGGCGCGTAGGCCGAAATCTCCTCACGCGCACCACCGATCGCCGCCTGCATCTTGGCCAGGATGTGCAGACGCGCTTCCTTGGCCTGGGCCAGCGCCACCTGCATGATTTCCTTGGTGATGCCCTGGATCTTGATGTCCATCTGCAACGCGGTCACGCCTTGCGTGGTGCCCGCGACCTTGAAGTCCATGTCGCCCAAGTGGTCTTCGTCACCCAGAATGTCGGTCAGGACCGCGAACTTGTTGCCTTCTTTGATCAGGCCCATGGCGATACCGGCCACGTGCGCCTTCATCGGCACCCCCGCGTCCATCAGCGCCAGGCAGCCGCCACAGACGGTGGCCATGGACGACGAGCCGTTGGACTCCGTCACCTCGGACACCACGCGGATGGTGTAGGGAAACTCGTCCTTGCTGGGCAGGCAGGCGACCAGCGCGCGCTTGGCCAGACGGCCGTGGCCAATCTCGCGACGCTTCGGTGCGCCCACGCGGCCGGTCTCGCCGGTGGCGAACGGCGGCATGTTGTAGTGCAGCATGAAGCGGTCCTGGTATTCGCCCGACAGCGCGTCGATGATCTGCGCATCGCGCTCGGTGCCCAGGGTGGCAATGACCAATGCCTGCGTTTCGCCACGCGTGAACAGCGCCGAGCCGTGCGTGCGCGGCAGCACGCCGGTGCGAATCTCGATCGGACGCACGGTGCGGGTGTCGCGCCCGTCGATGCGCGGCTCGCCAGCCAGGATCTGCTGGCGCACGATGCGCGACTCGATCTCGAACAGCAACCCGTCGACCTTGACCTCGTCGAAGGCCACACCCTGTTCGGTCAGGCCTGCCTTGACGGCGGCGTAGGCCTCGCGGCAGGCCTGGGTGCGGGCCTGCTTGTTGCGGATCTGGTAGGCCGCGCGCAAGCGCTCCTCGCCCAGCTCGGTGACCTTGGCGATCAGCGCTTCGTCACGCGCCGGCGGCTCCCAGTTCCAGGCGGGTTTGCCGGCGACGCGCACCAAATCGTTGATCGCCTCGATGGCGATCTTGCCCTGCTCGTGCCCGAACACCACCGCGCCCAGCATCACCTCTTCGGTCAGCTGGTCCGCCTCGGACTCGACCATCAGCACCGCCGATTCGGTACCGGCCACGACCAAGTCCAGGCGCGAGTTGGCTTTCTCGGTCGGCCCCGGGTTGAGCACATACTCGCCGTTGACGTAGCCGACACGGGCAGCACCGATCGGGCCGTTGAACGGGATACCGCTGATGGCCAGCGCCGCGCTCGACGCAATCATCGCGGGGATGTCGGCATCCACCTCCGGGTTGAGCGACAAGGTGTGCACGACGATCTGCACTTCGTTGAAGAAGCCGTCGGGAAACAGCGGACGGATGGGCCGGTCGATCAGTCGGCTGGTCAGCGTTTCATACTCGCTGGGTCGGCCTTCGCGTTTGAAGAAGCTGCCCGGGATCTTGCCGGCCGCATACGCCTTCTCGACGTAATCCACGGTCAGCGGAAAGAAGTCCTGACCGGGCTTGGCCTCGGGGCGAGCGACGACGGTGGCGAGCACGACCGTGCCCTCCATGTCGAGCAAGACGGCGCCCGTGGCCTGGCGAGCGATCTCGCCGGTCTCCATCGTGACCGTGTGGCGGCCCCATTGGAAGGTCTTGGTGTGCTTTTGGAACAGGCTCATGTGCAACTCCTGGGAGGAGGGACCCGCAGCCCAGAACACGATGCCATTCCAGCGCCGCTGCGCATCAGCACATCGGCGTTGGAATGACACAGCTTCGCTCTGCGCCGCTCGGGTCGTTGAAAAAGGAAGGGAAAACGGGCGGACGAACGCAAAAAGCGCCCCGGGCCGATGACCGACCCCGGGCGCTTCCGTGCAGGATGGGCATCCACCCGTTGGCGGGGATGTGGCGCCTGGTTACTTGCGCAGACCCAGCTTCTGGATCAGCGCGACGTAGCGGTCGGCGTCCTTGGCCTTGAGGTAGTCGAGCAGCTTGCGACGGCGGCTGACCAGCTTGAGCAGACCGCGACGGCCATGGTGATCCTTGGCATGCGTCTTGAAGTGCGGCGTCAGCTCGTTGATGCGGGCAGTCAACAGCGCCACCTGCACCTCGGGGCTACCGGTGTCGTTGGGGCCGCGGGCGTTGTCGGCAATGACCTGGGCTTTGATGTCAGAGGAAATCATGGGTTGTCGAAAAGAAAAGGAGACATGCGTCCCGCCGCAGGTGGACGCCCAATACTGCCGACGATGAGGATCGACGCCGGACGTTTTGCCGCAGCAGGCGTGAGTTTGCCCCACCACGAAAGCAGAGCAGTGTGGGATTATAACCGGCGCGAGCCCGCCGTGGGGCGTGTGTCAACCCAAAGTAGAAATGTCCCCATTCTTACCAAGTCGAGATGTCCCCTGCGGTGGGGACCGTCTCACTTGCGCAGGGACGGCACTGCCAGGGCACCGCCCGTGACGGGCCGCGTTGCCCATCACTCGAATGGCGACGCTATACTGATATAGCATTCCAGATCAGGAGTAACCACATGCTTGCCATCCGACTCCCCCCTGAGGTGGAAGCTCGCCTCGACGCGCTAGCGAAGGCTACCGGGCGCACCAAGACGTTCTACGCCCGTGAGGCCATCCTAGAGCACCTGGACGATCTGGAAGACCTGTACCTCGCCGAGCAGCGACTGATCGACCTGCGCGCTGGCCGCAGCCGTACCCACACCTTAGAAGAAGTGGAGCGCGACCTTGGCTTGGCGGATTGAGATCGACGACAAGGCCAAGCGCGACTTGGCCGATCTGGACAAGACGCAGGCGAAGCGCATCACGGCGTTTTTACGGGAGCGCGTTGCGGCACTCGATGACCCACGCAGCATCGGCGAAGCGCTCAAAGGCTCCAAGCTGGGCGCGTTCTGGAAGTACCGCGTCGGCGACTACCGGATCATTGCCAGTATCGAAGACGGCGCTTTGCGCGTGCTGGTGGTGCGCATCGGCAACCGCAAGGAGGTTTATCGATGACGGCCATCGACACCACGCCGTGCCCGACCTCAGGGGCACAAGCCGAGCAACGGCAAGCGGCAAGAACGTACTGACACCGCGCGCCTACGGCCGCACCATGCGGCAGGTGTGGGGCTGCTCGGCGGCGTCGGCCTCCAGCCGCTTGAGCACGCGAAACCCGTAGCCCGACCCCTCCACGTCGAACGGCACGCCCGGCGCGCCTTGCCGGTCCATGATGGCCACCATCAGTGGCTGCTGGGCTTGGTGGTCGTCGGCGCGTATGCGCAGCCGCTGCCCCGCGAGCGTGACGTCGGCCTGCTCCAGCGCGCGCGCCACGGGCAGCGCCGCGGGCTGTGCCGTCCCCACAGCGCCCGACACCCGGGCCGCGCGCTCGATGGCTTGCGCCAGCGCCTCGATCATGAGCTGCATACGCAGGTGCACATAGTCGTCCGCCGGGTTGGGAAAGCGCTCGCGGAACGACTCGTAAAACCGGCGCGACTCCGCGCCCGGCGCGTTGGGGAACCAGTCGGCCACGGCGATCACCTTGCCGATGCCGGCGTCGCCGATGGCCGCCGGCGCGCCGAGCGCGTTGCCATAGAAGGTGTAGAACTTGCCCTCATACCCCAGATCGCGCGCCGCACGCACCAGCAGCGTCAGGTCGTTGCCCCAGTTGCCGGTGATGACGGCCTGCGCCCCACTGGCCTTGATCTTGGTGACATAGGGGATGAAGTCCTTGATGCGCGCCATCGGGTGCAGCTCCTCGCCGACGATGCGCACGTCCGGGCGTTGCAGGGCGAGCTGGCGCTTGGCCTCGCGCAGCACGGCTTGGCCGAAGCTGTAGTCCTGCCCGATCAGGTAGACGCTGCGCACGCTGGCATCGTCCTTGAGCACGCTCATGAGCGCTGCCATGCGCATGTCCGCGTGGGCGTCGAAGCGGAAATGCCAGAAACTGCAGCGCTCGTTGGTCAGGACCGGATCGACGGCCGAGTAGTTCAGGAACAGCGCCTGGCGCTGGGGTTCGCGCTCGTTGTGGCGGTTGATCGCCTCGATCAGCGCCGCCGCCACCGCCGACGAGTTGCCTTGCGCCACGAGCGTGATGCCATCGTCCAGCGCCGATTGCAATGCCGACAGCGCCTCCTGCGGCTGGCCCTTGCTGTCGTAGCGCACGATTTGCAGTGGCCGGCGCACACCTGGCGCCACCTCGACGCCGCCACGGGCATTGACGCGCTCGGCCCCCCACACCAGATTGCGAAACACCGCCTCGCCGGCGTTGCCCATCGGGCCCGACAGCGTCTCGATGAGGGCGAGGCGCACCGGGGCCGCCGCGTGCGTGGCAACGCCCTGCGCCGCGACCGCGCCCGCCCAACCCGTCAGCAGCGCAGCCCCCGTGCTCATGATCCACCGGCGCCGATCCCACCTTGTTTCCTGTTGCATGTCCGTCTGTCCTCGATGATGGTCATTCACCCGCCGCGGCCGCCCACCCACTCTCAGCTCGGGCGGCCGCGGAACGCAGGCGGGATTGTAGCGGCAAATCGCGATGATAATTCATAATTACGAGCGGGTGAGAAAAACCCCGCCCGCCATGATGCCCGGCCGCCGCGCCATCAGTGGTCCGTACCGACCACTGTCACCGCCTCCAGCGGCCAGCGCGGGGCGACGTCGAACGCCCCGTCGGCCGGGGCCAGCGGCGCCAGACCCGCCTGCCAACGCATCGCGGCAGCCAGCGCGATCATCGCGCCGTTGTCGGTGCACAGGGCGACCTCGGGATAGTGCAGCCGCCAGCCGTGACGCGCGGCTGCCTCGCCCAGCCGCTGGCGCAGGCGTTGGTTGGCGCCGACGCCACCGGCCACCACCAAGCGCTGCAGCCCCGTGGCACGCAATGCCGCCAGCGACTTGTGCACCAGCACATCGACGATCGCCGCCTCGGTGGCTGCGGCCAAGTCGGCCTTGCGCGCGTCGAGCGCAGGCCCCAGCTTGCGCGCCTGGGTCAGCACCGCCGTCTTGAGCCCGGCAAACGAAAAATCCAAATCCCCACTGTGCAGCAGCGGCCGCGGCAGAGCAAAAGCGTTGGGATCCCCTTCTCGTGCCAACGCCGACAGCGCCGGCCCGCCCGGGTAGCCCAAACCCAGCACCTTGGCCGACTTGTCGAAGGCTTCGCCCGCGGCATCGTCGATCGTCTCGCCCAGCAGGTGGTAGCGCCCTACCCCGTCCACGCGCATCAGCTGCGTGTGGCCCCCAGACACCAACAGCGCCACGAACGGAAACTCGGGGGGATCCGCGCTCAGAAACGGCGACAGCAAATGCCCCTCCAAGTGGTGCACGGGCAGCGCCGGCACCCCCAGCGCCATCGCCATCGCGACCGCCACGCCCGCGCCTACCAACAGCGCACCCGCCAACCCCGGGCCGCGCGTGTAGGCCACGGCGTCGATCGCCTGCAGCGGCACCGCGGCTTGTGCGAGCGCCGCCTCGGTCAGCGGCAGTACGCGTCGGATGTGGTCCCGGCTGGCCAGCTCGGGCACCACGCCGCCGTAATCGCGGTGCATGGCCACTTGGCTGTGTAGCGCAGCCCCCAACAGACGCGGCACCCCGCTCGCCTGGGCTTGCACCAGCGCGACGCCGGTCTCGTCACACGACGATTCGATCCCCAAAAACAGCATCCGGCAAGTGTATGCGGGATCTACAATGAAGCTCACTTTGTTTTCGTTGCTGATGGGATCGTCGTCGAAAACGACAGAGGAGAGATTTTTTGATCCGCCCCTCACGCGCACTTCCGCAGATCGTGGCCGTCCTCGGTGCCTCGGCCGGGGGTTTGGAGCCGCTGCGTGAACTGGTGGCGGCGCTGCCCGCGGATCCGCGGCTGACGTGCATCGTCGCACAGCACATCGCGGCCGCGCAGCCCACGGCGCTCGTGCGCCTGTTGCAATCGGTCAGCAGCCTGCCGGTGGAGACACTCACCGATGGCGCGGCATTGCGCGGCGGCACGATCGGCGTGGTGCCACCAGGCCACCACGCCGAGATCGATACCGAACATCAGGTTCGGCTGTTGCCCAGCACCAACGGTCAGGGGCCGGCACCGTCGCTGGATCGGCTGCTGGCCAGCGCAGCGCGCACGCTTGGCCCACGGGTGGTGGCCATCGTGCTGTCGGGCACCGGGCAAGACGGCGCGGTGGGCGCGCGCGTGGTGCGCGAGATGGGCGGCGCGGTGTGGGCCGAATCGCCGACCGAGGCACCGTTTGCCTCGATGCCGCAAACCGTGGTCGAGAGGGGCCTGGCAGACCACGTGGACACCGCGGTGGCGCTGGGTCGCCGCCTGGGTCGGCTGCTGGCGGCGCGCCAAGCGGCACGCCCGCGCACGCCGCCCCCCACCGACGCCACCCTCGGCAGCGAGAAGGAAGCCTTTGGTGTGCTGCTGGCGCGGCTGAGCGACGGGACGGGGCTGGACTTGCGCCAGTACCAGGACGCCACGTTGCGCCGCCAGATCGAGCGCGTGATGCGCCAACAGGGCCTGACGACGCTGGCCCAGCTGCTCGACGCACTGGAGCGCGACCCCCAGCTGCTGCAGGCGTTGCAGCAATCGGTCACGATCGGTGTCACCGAGTGGCTGCGCAACCCGTCGGCATTCGCAGCCCTGCGCGTGGCCTGGCGCGAATACATCCGCCAGCGCGCTGCTGCCGGCGCCACCCAGTTGCGCTTGTGGTCCGTGGGGTGCTCCAGCGGCGAAGAGGTCTATGGCCTGGCCATGCTCACCGACGAGCTGCTGCGCGAGCTCGATCTGACGCTGGACTGGATGGTGCTGGGAACCGACGTGAACGCCGCCGCGCTGGACCAAGCCCGCAGCGGCGTTTTCGACGAGGCCAGTGCCCAGCACCTGCCCGCGGCGTGGCGTGAGCGCCACTTCAGCCGCATCGGCCACACGCTGCGGGTCAACCAAGAACTGCGCCGTCACTGCCTCTTTGCCCGTCACGACGTGCTGCAAGACCTGCCCTTTTTGCGCATGGATCTGGTGGCGTGCCGCAACGTCCTGATCTATCTGAAGGGCGCCGCCAAGGACGAGGTGCTGCGGCGCCTCCACCACGCGCTGCTGCCCGACGGCCTGCTGATGCTGGGCCGCTCCGAGGCACTGACGGCAGCGACGCGCTCGCTGTTTGCGTCGGTCTCGATCCAGGAACACGTGTGGCGCAAACGGGGCGACGGCGGCACCGCGCCGCCGTCGCCACCGGCGCGGGCGCGCCGGGCCGCCAGCCGCGCGCCCGAGGCCAGCGGGCGCACGGTGCTGCCGCAACTGCGCCCCGTCGATCGGCTTGAAGGCGATTTGCGCGAACGGCTGCTGCAGCATCTGGTGCAGCGCCACGCGCCCCCCACGGTGCTGACCGACCGTGACGGGCACCCACTGCACGTGGTCGGCACCATGGACGCACTGATGCACTGGCCAGCGGGCCCGACGATCGAGCTGACCCTTGCCAACCTGGTGCCTGCCGCGTGGCGGCGCGACGTCATGCTCGCGCAGCACCGCCTGCTCGAAGGGCAGGAGGCGTCGCTGCGCATCCCCCTGCCGCCCTTGCCGGAACAGCCGGCACGTGTGCTCGAAGGCACGCACCTGCAGGTGGGCGGCGCCAGCTATCTGATCGTCAGTTTCAGCCCCTGCGCAGCGACGACGGCAACGCCGCGGTGGCAACGCTGGGCCCGAACGAAGCCCAGCGCCTGCAGCAAGAGCGGCTCGAGTCGCTGGTCGATGCCCTGGAGCATAGCCAGCGTCAGTTGCAGCAACTCAACGAGGCCCTCAGCGTCACCACCGAAGAGTTGGAAGCCGCCAACGAGGAACTGGAGGCGTCGAACGAGGAGCTTGAAGCCTCCAATGAGGAGCTGCGCACACTCAATGAAGAACTCGACCGCTCGCTGCGCGAACAGCAGCAACTCAACGAGTTGCTGCACGCGGTGCAAGAGAGTGCCGGCACCGCCTTGCTGGTGCTGGACCACGAGCGCCGCCTGCTGCGCTTCAACCAGGCCGCCGCGGATCTGCTGGGCCTGCGCGAGTCGCAACTGGGAATGTCCTGGCAATTCGACGAGCGGCGCTTCGCCTGGCCGCCGGAGCTGGTCGCCCACGTCATGCAGGCACGACCGGGCCCTGGCACGGTGGCCTGGAGCTGCCACAGTCGCGGCTGTGGCTACAGGCCACGCCCTGGCACACGCACGACGAGCGCACGGGCTACGTGATCGCCCTGACCGACCTGACGGCGCTGCGCCACGCCGAACAAGCCCGGCTGGAGCTGCAAGCGCGCCTGAGCGCCCTGACCGACGCCCTGCATGAGGCCGTGCTGCTGCACGACCCCGGCCGCGGGCGCTTGGTGTACGCGTCGCACCGGCTCCTGGAGTGGCTGCCCGCGCCACTGGCGCCTGCGGACAATCTGGCGAGCCTGATCGAGGCCATCGACCCCGCCGACCAGGGGCGCGTGCTGGCCTGCTGGCACGACGAACGCAAGAACGAGTGGACACAGCGCTACCGGCTGCGCACCCCCGACGGGCAGTGGCGGCACGTACAAGAGCGGGCGTCGCGTGTCAGCCTCGACCCGGCGGGGCCACGCCTGGTGGCGGCGTCGCTGCTGGACGTGACCGACATGGTGGCGCTGGAGGCCCGCGAACACGAGGCGCGAGCACGCCTGCAGGCGGTTTGGGACAACCCCAGTATCGGCGTCGTCGTCTGCGACCCCCAAGGAACGATCGCCGAATGCAACCGTGCCCTGGCCATCCGCCTGGCAGCCGACGACACCCTGCTGCGCGGGTCCCGCTGGCTGGACTGGATCCATCCCGACGACCGCGACGCCATCCAGCAGCAATGGCAGGCGTTGCTGGCCGGGCACACACCCATGGCGCTGGAGCAGCGGCTCCAGGGCCGCGACGGCTCGTTGCGCTGGACGCGTCAATACCTGTCGCTGGCCCGCCACCCCCAACCACCGGGCGACTTGGTGGTCGTGTTACTGGAAAACATCGAAGAAGCCAAGGCACGCGAGCAAACGATCTTTCGCCAAGCCAACTTCGACGCGCTCACGGGCCTGCCCAACCGCAACCTGTACCGTGACCGGCTGGAGCAGGCTCTGCTGCGCGCGCAACGCGAATCGCGTCCGGTTTACGTGCTGTTTCTGGATCTCGACGGTTTCAAGGAGGTCAACGACATCCATGGCCACGATCTGGGTGACGAGGTGCTCATCGAGGCGGCAGGGCGCATCCGGCGCGCCATGCGCACCAACGACACCGTGGCGCGCTTCGGCGGTGACGAGTTCGTGGCGCTGATCGAGGGGGCCGAGTCGCCACTGGTCGTCGAGCGCGTCGCGGACGCCCTGCTGAGCGCGCTGCGCCAGCCGTTCCACGCGCGTGGCAATGCGCTGCGCTTGAGCGCGAGCATTGGCATCGCGGCCTACCCCAGCGACGGCGAAACGGTCGACGAGCTGCTGCGCATGGCCGACACGGCGATGTACTCGGCCAAGAATGGCGGGCGCGACCGCATGCGTTTTTATTCGCCACAGATGGAAAGCCGGGCGCGGCACGTCGCGGCGCTGAAAGCCGGGCTGGAGCGTGCCCTGGCGCAAGGGGAGTTCGAGTTGCACCTGCAACCCGTGATCGCCCTGCCCGAGGAGCGTGTGCGCGGGGCCGAGGTGCTGCTGCGCTGGCGCGATCCGCAGCGCGGCTTCGTGTCACCGGCAGAATTCGTCCCCGTCGCCGAGGCCAGCGGTCAGATCCGCCGCATCGGCGCCTGGGCGCTGCGCGAGGGGGCTCGCCTGGCCACCGAGGCCGGACGGCGCTGGGGCACCGGGTTTCGACTCGCGATCAATGTTTCGGCGTCGCAGTTTGGCGACCCGGCGCTGCACGACTGGCTCGACGAGCACCGCGCAGCGCTGCCTCATCTGACGATCGAGGTAACCGAATCGGTCTGGATGGCCGACAGCCCGTCGAGCCTGGGCTGGCTGCAGCGCGTGCGCGAGGGCGGTGGCTGGGTCGCGCTGGACGACTTTGGCACCGGGTATTCGAGCCTGGCCTATCTGCTGCGCACGCCGGTGGACGAGCTCAAGGTCGACAAACGCTTCACCGACCACGTCGGCACGGGCGGGCCGAGCGAGCGCATCGTGACCGCGGTGCTGGAAATCGCTGAGGCGCTGCACGCACGCGTCGTCGTCGAGGGCGTGGAGACGGCCACGCAGTTGGCATTCCTGCGGCCGCACGCGCCGCTGGATGTCCAAGGCTTTTACTATGCACGCCCTATGCCATGGACGGAATTCGTGGCCTACGTCGAACGCACCGGTGTCGTCGACGGGTAAAACACACGGCCCCAAATGAAAAACCACGCCCTCCCGTTCGGGTTCGGCGTGGCGCATCGATGTTGTTGGCGGAGCGGACGGGGCTCGAACCCGCGACCCCCGGCGTGACAGGCCGGTAT